>ONMI01000045.1 GCA_900318915.1 uncultured Prevotellaceae bacterium
TGTCGGCCACGCTGCACCGTAAGTGCGGGGCGTTTGTGTCGCTCCACAAGCGGGGACGCCTCAGAGGCTGCATAGGTCATTTCGGCGAGGATACTCCGCTCCATGAGATTGTGGCCGAGATGGCCAGGGCGGCTGCCTTCGAAGACCCGCGGTTCCAACCCCTGCGCCGAGCCGAACTGGAGGAGGTGGATATCGAGATATCGGTGCTCACGCCCATGAGGCGTATCTACAGCATCGACGAGTTTCAGCTCCACCGGCATGGCATCTATATGCGAAAGGGATACCGCAGCGGCACCTTCCTGCCGCAGGTGGCCGATGAGGTGGACTGGACCAAGGAGGAGTTCTTGGGACATTGCGCGCAAGACAAGGCGCATCTGGGATGGGACGGATGGCGCGACGCCGAATTGTTTGTCTACGAAGCGATCGTGTTCTGATGGAAGGAGTGGTGGCCCGATATTTCCGTAGTGTGGAGGGCAGGGTGGAGTGCCTGCTCTGTCCGCACCACTGCCGCATGGCGGAGGGACAGACGGGGCGGTGCCGTAGCCGGAGAAACCGGGGTGGGGTGCTCGTCAGCGAGGTGTATGGACGGCCTTGTGCGCTGGCTGTCGATCCGGTGGAGAAAAAACCGCTCTATCATTTCCATCCTGGCTCTAAGTGTCTCTCCTTCGCCTGTACGGGGTGCAACTTCCGGTGCCTCAACTGTCAGAACCATGATATCTCGCAGGTGGCACCCGATGAAGTGGATGCCTACAGGCTCTCGCCTGACGAGGTGGTGGCGCTTACCATCAAACATCATTGTCCGGGCATCGCCTATACTTATACCGAACCGCTCACGTATATCGAGTATGTCACGGATACGGCGCGTGTGGCCCACGAAAAGGGCCTCTGGAATATCTTGGTCTCTGCGGGATTCGTGTGCCAGGAGCCGCTGCGCGAACTGTTGCCGATGCTTGATGCGGCCAACATCGACCTCAAAGCATTCGACGACGATGTCTACCGGAAAGTGTGCGGCGGGCAACTTCATGTCGTGCTCGACACACTTTTGGCCATGCGCGATGCCGGTGTATGGGTGGAGATTACCAATCTCGTCATTCCGGGCGTCAACGACGACAACCTGATGATAGAGCGTATGTGCCGATGGCTCGTCGAAAATGGATTCGCCGATGCTCCGCTGCATTTCAGTCGGTTCTTTCCGCGCTACCGCATGAGTCATCTGCAGCCCACACCCGTTGAGACACTGAAGAGGGCAAGGCAGATAGCGCTCGAGGCAGGCATGCGATGGGTGTATCTGGGCAATGTGTGAGGTTTTCTTGTCAAAAGTGGGCGTTGTGTCGCTCTTTTTTCCTACTTTTGCAGTGTGTTCTTTTACCCGGGCGGGTCTTTTCGCCTGAGGTTGTCTTATACCATGCCAATGAAAGTCAAGTCTATACTGAGCAGATGTGCTCCTTACATTACCTGGGCACTGGCGCTGCTGGCTGTTTTTGTGCTGCTGCCGGTGCTTGAAAACCACCTTCTGTGGAAAGTGCAGGAGATGAACCTGTTTCTCTATTCTCCCTTGTTCTTCAAACAGCAGATGGTGGTGCCGGGGGGATTGCTCACCTTTCTGGGCACGTATTTCACACAATTCTTTTTCCAACCGTGGCTGGGCACAGCGCTACTCTGTGTCTGGTGGGCGTTGCTCGCCTGGCTCGTAAAGCGCACTTTCCGTATCAGCCATAGGTGGAATGTTCTGGCGCTCGTCCCCGTGGCCCTGCTGTTGGCGGCCGATATGGAGATGGGCTACTGGCTTTATGTGGAAAAGCTGCGGGGATATTTCTTCGTGGCCACACTGGGCACAACGGCGGTCACCGCTTTGCTCTGGGTTTACCGCTCACTGCCGGCCAGAGGTTGGCTGCGTGCGCTCTTCTTGCTGCTGGTGGTGGCCGTGGGATATCCGCTCATGGGGGTCTATGCGCTCGCTGCTGCATTGCTCATGGGGGTGTTCTCCTGGAGACTTCACGGCACTGTAGGGGCTAAGGTGCTGCCCACTGTCGTCTCGCTCGTGGCTGTGGTGGGGGTGCCGCTTTTTTACTATCATTTCGTCTACTATCAGACGCATATCTCGCACATCTACTGGGTGGAGTTGCCGCTCTTCTTTATGGGAAAGGCTTACAGGTTGTATTACATCCCTTACTTCCTCCTGGCGGCTTTCTTCCTCGTCATGTCGCTTGGCTACCGCAGGGCTGAGGCAAAAGGTAAGCCGATGCGTGGATGGCTGGCAGCCGCGCTCAACGGCCTGATATTGCTGGTTTTGGCCGGAGGGGTGTGGGCGGCTTGGTTCAAAGACGAGAACTTCCACCACGAGCTTAAAATGCAGCATCTCATCGACCGGCAAGACTGGGTGGGAGTGCTGCACGAGGCCGAGACGCAGCAGTGTGAGCCCACAAGGGCTGTTGTCATGATGCGGAATCTGGCGCTGAGCCGTATCGGTAAGCTCGGCGACTTGATGTATGCTTATCTGCCGGGGTCCCAAAAGAGCAATGCGCCCTTCGAGGTGTATCTCATGCATGTGGTGGGCCGACTCGTCTATTTCAACTACGGCATGCTCAACGAGTGTCATCGCATGTGCCTGGAAGAGGGCGTGGAGTTCGGATGGCGCACGGAGCATCTCAAGTATCTCACGCGTTGTGCCTTGCTCAACGGTGAGGATCAGGCGGTACGCAAGTACACCGGCTTGCTCAAACAGACAAGGTATTATGACCGGTGGGCCGAAATGGTGGAACCGCTCATCGGACATCCGGATTTGATGGAGAAAGCGCAGTCGCTCGGACCGGTCATGCACATGATGCACTATGAGAATGCGCTCGGGGCCGATTATGGCAGGGTGGAGGAGTATCTCATGAGGTATCTGGCGCAGATGGACAGCGACGACCCGGTCTTTCAGGAGCAGACGCTCGCTGCGGCCATGTGGTGCCGTGACCCGCAGGCTTACTGGCCAAGATTCGTGCATTATGCCCAACTGCATCCGCATGAGCGAATACCTATCCATTACCAAGAGGCGGCTTACCTTTCGGCCAAAATGCTCGACAGGCCGGAGGCGGAGCAGATTCCCTTCAACCCGCAGGTAAAGCAGACTTTCAACGCTTTTATGCAGAAGTTCTCGCAGTGTCAGAACATGCCGAAACGGCAGGCTTGGGCTTTGCTCTATCCGGAGTTCGGACATACTTATTTCTTTGATTTCTATCTGATGAATGATATCACCTATATGTAAGGCTATGAAGAAGTGTCTTTTCCTTTTCGTCGCTGTTGCCGCAGTGCTGCTTTCTTCCTGTGGACCGGAGGTGCCGAAGCAGTATGGGCAGGCCGACAGAGCACCCCGTATCTATCCTGATTATGTGGATGTGACGGTGCCAGTAAACATCGCTCCGCTCACCTTCATGCTCGATGAACCGGCCGATGAGGTGGTGGCCAGACTCTCGGCATCCGGCGTGGAGGTGGTGTGCGGTAATCATAAAATCATCCCTGAACAGAACGAGTGGAGACAACTGGTCGATGCGGCGGTGGAGAAGGCTATTCAGGTGGAGGTGTATGCTAAAAACGGCGGACAGTGGATGCGCTTCAAACCGTTCTCTATCCATGTCTCTTCCGATTCCATCGACCCCTATATCAGCTATCGCCTCATCTCGCCTTCCTACGTCACCTACGAGGAACTCACCATCAATCAGCGGTGTCTGGAAAACTACGACGAAAGTGTCGTCTACGACAATATGCTCTGCGGAACAGAGGAAAGCGGACAGTGCATCAATTGCCACAACTACCAGATGTACAACCCGCAGCGCATGCAGTTTCATGCACGGCAGTTCCATGGCGGCACGGTCATCGCCTACGACGGCGCTCTCAGCAAGGTGAATATGAAAAACGACTCCATCCTCTCGGCGGGGGTCTACCCGGCATGGCACCCGTGGCTGCAGCTCATTGTCTATTCTACCAACAAGACGCACCAGAGCTTTCATGTCAATGACCTCAACAAAATTGAGGTCTTCGATTCGGAAAGCGACCTTATCGCTTACGATGTGAAACGCAACGAGGTGACCAATATCGAGAACGACCCTGATGAGTTTGAATGCTACCCGGCTTGGTCGCCCGACGGCAAGTGGCTCTACTACTGCAGTGCGCACTTCGTGCATGAGGTGCCCGACAGCCTTGGAGAGAAGGAACGGAACACCGAGGTGATAAGCCGTGCCTATGATGTGAAGTACAACCTTTACCGCAAGAGCTTCAATCCGGCTACGATGGCGTTCGGACCGCGGGAGCTGGTGTTCGATGCGGCTGCTGTTGACAAAAGTGCCACACTGCCGCGCATCTCGCCCGACGGACGTTACCTGCTCTTCACCATGGCGCAATATGGGGTGTTTCATATCTGGCACCGCGATGCCGACCTGCATATGATTGACCTCCAAACGGGCGAGCAGCACGATGTGAGGCGGTTCAACCTGGTCGAGCAATGGCAGGTGGGTCATCTTCAGCAGCCGCCGTGACGATGGTCAGTATACGCGCCCTTTCATCGCCCATTTCGACAAGTCAGGGCATTGCGGAAAGCCTTTCGAACTGCCTCAGGCCGACCCTGCCTATCACCGGCTGTTCATGAAATGCTACAACATTCCGGAGTTTATGAAGGGACCGGTCACCGTCAGACCGCAGCAGTTCGCACGCCTGCTCAAAACGGATGGATTGCCGCCCGTGGTCTATAAACAGCACCTCTCTCCGCAGAAAGCCTCGGGCAGGTAATCTTTCACCCGTAACGAATAAAAGTGGGCGACTCAACTATTGAGCCGCCCACTTTTATAGAGTTGTATGGCGATTGTCTTATGCCTCAATGGCTGCCACACCGGGAAGCACCTTGCCCTCGATGGCCTCCAGAAGAGCACCACCGCCGGTGGAGATGTACGATACCTGGTCGGCCATGCCGAACTTGTTGATGCAGGCTACAGAGTCACCACCGCCTATCAGCGAGAAGGCGCCGTTGGCTGTTGCCTCGGCAATGGCGTCGGCAATGGCTTTCGAACCTCCGATGAAGTTGTCGAACTCAAACACACCGGCAGGACCGTTCCACAGAATGGTCTTGGCGTTGCGGATGGCATCGGCAAACAGCTTGCGGGTCTCAGGACCGGCGTCCAGACCTTCCCAACCCTCGGGAATGGCGTTGGCGGGGCATACCTGGGTGTTGGCGTCGTTGGCAAACTTGTCGGCGGCTATGCAGTCGGTGCCCAGAACAAGGTTCACACCGTTCTCCTTGGCCTTGGCTATCACGTTCAGAGCCACGTCAAGCTTGTCGTCCTCGCAGATGGAGTTACCGATATGGCCGCCCTGAGCCTTGGCGAAGGTGTAGGTCATACCGCCGCAAAGAATCAGATTGTCCACCTTGCCCAGCAGGTTCTCAATGATACCGATCTTGGTCGATACTTTCGAACCGCCCATGATGGCAGTGAACGGACGCTTGATGTTGCCCAGCACATTGTCCACGGCGGTCACTTCCTTCTCCATCAGGTAACCCAGCATCTTGTGGTCCTTGTCGAAGTACTCGTCGATTACAGCAGTAGAGGCGTGCTTGCGGTGAGCGGTGCCGAAGGCATCCATCACATAGCAGTCGGCATAGCTGGCAAGGGTCTTGGCAAATTCCTTCTGGCTGGCCTTCATGGCTTTCTTGGCCTCGTCGTAGGCGGGGTCTTCCTTGTCGATACCCACGGGCTTGCCTTCCTCCTCGGGATAGAAGCGGAGGTTCTCAAGAAGCAGCACCTCACCGGCTTTCAGAGCGTCGGCGGCCTCCTTGGCCTTGGCGCAGTCGGGAGCAAACTTCACAGGGGTGCCGAGAGCGGCCGACACGGCGTCGACAATCTGGCCCAGAGAGAACTTCATATTCACCTTGCCTTTGGGCTTGCCCATGTGCGACATGATAATCAGGGCGCCGCCGTCGGACAGAATCTTCTTCAGAGTGGGGAGAGCACCACGGATACGGGTGTCGTCGGTTATCTTACCATTTTCATCAAGGGGCACGTTGAAGTCAACGCGGACGATTGCTTTCTTACCAGCAAAATTGAAATCGTTGATTTTCATAAATTGATATGTTATACTATGTGTGAAAGAATTCTTTCTTACTATCTTTTTACGCTGATGCAAAAATAATTATTTTTTAGCTTTTACCATCACTACAGACCTCATTTTTAAGGTATTTTTCAATATGATGGGCCGCGTTGATATCTTCGCTTTGCAAAATCGCGCAAATCGTATTTTATTTTCACTTCCGGCCGGCGCGACAGCTCACCGGGATTGCTGCCGGGGGCCCCCTCGGGCACGCTCAGGTTGCGCTGGCCGTAAAAGGATTGCCAATAGGCGGGTATGTCGCCGGTCTCATCGCGGAAGGTCATGCCGGTGGGAGCGAAAAGGGAATGGCCTTCCCGGTCTACATACGAAAGCAGCACGAGTTCGCTGCAGTAGACTTCGCTGTCAGTGGGAGAAAAAACGAAATCATAGGGCTTGCCCACGTGGCGGAGCGCCTGGCGCACACTGACCGAAGGGTCGGCACCGCTCACACGCCCGGCCACATAGTAGCCGGGCTTGCTGAGCAGGGTGTCAAGGGGGGTGGTCACTACGCCATCGTAGATGGCTTGCACCACCTGCGGGGTGCCGTCCTCGCCGGTGTAGTAGATGGCCACGTGGTCTATCGCAAGGGCCTGGATGCCATGGGTCACGGCGGTGATGGCATTGCTGCCCTCCACAACATGGAAGAGCAGGTCGCCATCGCGCAGCGACTCTAAGCTGCGTAGGCTGTGCACACTCCGGCAGCCGCTCAGCAGCATAAGGGCACCCAACAGCAGTGCTTTATCTGACCACTTTCTTCTTGCCATCTTCTATGTAGATGCCTTTGGGAAGACGGCCGCTCTCCATGCGCATGCCGCCTATGGTGTAGAGGCCTGGCTGGGGAGTGGACAGGAGGGGATGTGCTTGGATGCCGCTCTCAGTGGCGGCGGGCATGAAAATCACCTCGCCCAGACTGGCGTCGTCGTTCTTATGGAATATCACGCCTTCTATGCTGGTACTGTCTTGCGTGGCCACATTCCAGGTGTTGCCCTGGGCCCAGACGGTGTTTACGCTGTTGTTGTAAAGGTCGTACAGATTGCCGTCGAAACCGTTGTCCACAAACACGTTGCCGCCGGGATTGTAGTCTTCGGCATCTTCACCCACTTCGGTCTTACCGATGTTCACATCGCCGCAGCCTATCACGGTGATGCCCCAAAGGCTCTTCTCCAGACGGTTGCCGCTGATGTATACTTTCTGCTTGTAATAGGGGTCGTAGAGGCTGATGGCGCTGCCGCCGTTCATCGGGTTCTGCTCATAGCGGTTGTTGATGAGCTGGTTGTCGGTGATGTATACGTCCATCACACCCATCGTGGTCAGGCCGTAGCGACTGTTGCGCACTTCGCAGTTGGCTATGGTGGTGGTCAGACCGTCCACACCGTACCAGTTGGCCACGGCTATGCCGCCCGACATGTATTTCGTCGAGTCACCCTCCAGCGTGCAGTCCACAATGCTCACATCGCTCGATGCGGTGAGGTTTAGCTGGGGTATGTTGCCGTTGGCCTGAGAGTTGTGGTAAAACTGGCAGTGGTCTATCACTACAGGACACATAAAGTTGGCGGCTCCGCCGATAGCGGCTTTCATGCAACTGTCGAAACGGCATTCGCTAATCATAAACTCAGCGCCGTCGGTGCCTAGGAATAAGGCGGCCGACTGCGTGCCGTTGTGCTTCTGAAAGGTGCAGTCGCTCACTTCCATGCCCTTGCCGGAGTAGTTGCGAAGGCCTACATATTGGAAGTCCAGACCGGAAACAAGAGTCACGCTCTCCTCATTCTGTACCGTTATGCCGAAGCAGGTCTCGCTCTCACCGGAGCGGGTCAGCAGCGTGCGGGCCGCGGTGGACTGTAGATCGGCGGTGCCTTGCAGCAGCAATTCGCCGTCGTCGCCGAAACGCACTTCCACGCCTTCGTCTATCTTGAAGTGGTCGCCGGCGGAAATGGTGTCACAGCCTGTAACAATATAGATGTCGCCTTCTTTCGTCACGCTCGATCCAGCGGTCTGCGATAATTTCTCAAAACTGTAGGTTGTACCGTCGCCGGTGGTCTTTACTCCGTCGGCCTTCATCTGTCCGCAGGCCAGAAGGGCCAGGGCAATGAAAACGATTTTCTTCATTTTTTGTGTCTTTTTTTGTGTGAGTAATATGTTCCTTTCCAAAAAGGTGCTGCAAAAGTAGACAATAATATCCAATTTCTCGCATTTTCTCCGTTATTATTCATTACCTTTGCATCCGTACAACGGCTCAAGGCCGAAGATATGTCTTTAATTCCTTGTCTCAATGCAACAGGTTGATTATCTCATAGTGGGGGCCGGACTCTTCGGGGCTGCCTTCGCATGGAGGGCACAGCAAAGGGGGCGCTCCTGTCTCGTCATCGACAAAAGGCCTCACACCGGCGGCAATCTATATTGTGAGCAGGTGGAGGGCATACAGGTGCACAAATATGGTGCGCACATCTTCCATACCAATAATAAAAGGGTGTGGCAGATGGTCAACAGTATTGTGGAGTTCAACCGCTATACCAACTCACCGGTGGCTTCTTACAAAGGAAAGCTCTACAACCTGCCCTTCAACATGAATACCTTCTACCAGATGTGGGGAGTCACCACACCGCAGCAGGCTCAGCAAATCATTGAGGAACAGCGGGAAGAAACTGTGCAGATGATGCGCAGCCAAGGGGTGCTCCAGCCACGTAACCTCGAGGAGCAGGCGCTCATGCTCATCGGACGGGATATCTACGAACGCCTCATCAAAGGCTATACCGAAAAGCAGTGGGGCAGAAAGTGCACCCTGCTGCCGCCTTTCATCATTAGGCGGCTGCCCGTGAGAATGGTGTTCGACAACAATTACTTCAATGATGCCTATCAGGGTATTCCCATTGGGGGATATAACAAGCTGATCGACGGACTGCTCGAAGGCGCCGACGTCAGGACGGGCATCGATTTCCTGCAGCTGCCCAGGACTTGGGACGAGAAACGGAAGGCTTTCCGTGTCGCCATGCCCGAAGGGGAGATCCTTTGCTCCAAAATCGTTTTCTCCGGCATGATCGACGAGTTCTTCCATTTCTCACTCGGACATCTTGAATACCGTACGGTCAGATTCGAACAGCAGACGCTCGATATGCCCAACTTCCAAGGCAATGCAGTGGTCAACTACACCGACGTGGAGGTGCCGTATACGCGTATCATCGAACATAAGCATTTCGAATGCTTCGGACAGAGGGTCTACGAACTGCCCAAAACGGTCGTGTCGCGTGAGTACAGCATGGAGTGGAAACCGGGTATGGAACCTTACTATCCTGTCAACGACGAGCGAAACAGCGCGCTCTATCAGCAGTATCTCGCACTCGCAAAGCAGCAGCCCAATATCATCTTCGGTGGCCGACTGGCTGAGTATAAGTATTACGACATGGCGCCCATCCTCGAAAAAGTGATGGAAATGGAAATCTGATTTTCATCTTAATCTTTAATTTTTCATTTTTAATCTTTAATATTTAATCTTTTCATGATTGGAGTAGTTTTGGCGGCTGGTATGGCATCGCGCCTCAGACCGCTTACCAACGACCGGCCGAAGTGCCTGCTCACTGTAGGATCGCGCACACTCTTGCAGCGTACGTTCGATGCGCTCATCGCAGCCGGAATCAAGGAGTTTGTGGTGGTGACGGGCTACCGGGGGGAGATGATTCGCCATTTCCTCGATAAGCAGTATGCCGACGCAAATCTCACTTTCCACTTCCTGCATAATGCGGATTATCAAAACAACAATAATATCTTCTCACTTTGGATGACACGCGATATCGTGCGGGGCAAGGAGTTTATCCTGCTCGACAGCGATATCCTCTTCGACCCGAAAATCATCACGCGCATGGTGCAGGAACCGGGCACGGCACTCGCACTCAACCGCCATGAACTGGGCGACGAAGAGATAAAAGTCATCGTCGATGAACAAAACCGGGTGGTCGAAATCAGCAAGGTGTGCTCCATCGCCGACGCCGTGGGCGAGAGTGTTGGCATAGAGAAAATGGATGCTGAATACAGCGAAGCGCTATTTGCCGAACTCGACAAGATGATTGTGGAGGAGAAAATGGTCAATGTGTTCTACGAAAAAGCATTCGAAAGGCTCATTCCGCAGCAGCATTGCTTCCATATCGTGGATACTACTAATTTCTTCTCCATCGAACTCGATACCGTTGAGGATTTCAACAGCGCCAGGCAACTCATACCGGCCGAACTATTCTAAAGCAAATGATCGACTTCAATCTTCAAGAGGAGGTGAGAGACGGATTCCATGTCTTGGCACAAATGAAAAAGGTGTGGCAGGTGGAAACCGACTTGCTGGCGGTCTTCACCGAGGTGTGCAGAAAAGAAAAACTGCGCTTCTGGGTCGATGGCGGCTCTCTGCTCGGCACCATCCGACACCATGGATTCATACCTTGGGACGATGACGTGGATGTGTGCATGCCCAGAGCCGACTACGACCGGCTCGTGGCCAATGGCGACAGGCTCTTCACGCATCCTTATTTCCTGCAGACGGCTTACTCGGACAAGGATTATTTCCACGGCCATGCGCAATTGCGAAACAGCCTCACGGCGGCCATACGGCCTTCTGACGCCTTTCAGCCTTTCAACCAGGGCATTTTCATCGATATCTTCGTGCTCGACGAGGCACCCGATGATGAGGCGGAAAGAAAGGAGTTGGCTCGTTGCTGCAGAAAGACGCAGCGCTTCCTAAAGGCGAAAAACACGCACATCATCGCATCAGGACGACTGGGACTCATATTCCGGAAAATGAAATGCCGGCGCGAGGTGAAAAAGCGCGGATGGCAAACCATTTACAGGGAAATGGAAGACCGGCTCAGAGGGGTCGACCCGGATAAATGTGGCTGTTGGGCCGAACTGGCTTTCAGCGGCGATGATATTATGTTTCCCAAACAGATCTTCGACCACACGCTGTGGATGCCATTCGAGAATATCTCCGTGCCGGTGCCCGCCGGATACGACTTGTTCCTGCGCACACAGTTCGGTGATGACTATATGACACCAAGGCAGGACCCAAGCTACCATGGACAACTGATTTTCGACACAGAGAAGAGCTATCTGCAAATACTTCCGCAGGTGCAGAGAGAGTACAGGGCTTCGGCGCTTAAAAGATTGATTAAAAAATTGTAATATGGCTCAATACGATGTCAATGAGGTGCGCAGCTTATAAAAAATGCATCTCTGATAGGGCGCGTCCCAGTGCGTGTCTGAAGTAGTCGCCGCGACGCAGACGGTCGCTCACTTTGCGCACACGGGTGTGCATGGCGCTCAGCTTCTCGGCGGTGATGCCCTTCAAAAGGGTGTTCAGCTCCTCTATGCTGCTGATGCACAGACCGATGCCTTCTTCCTTGACCAAACCGGCCAAGGCGGCCTCCGACCAGATAATCACGGGCATACCGGCGCGAAGATAGAAGGATACTTTGTGGGGACTGTTGTAGCGGAGATACTCACCGAAATTGCCCGTACAGCTGTCCAGGGAGTCGCCGTCCCATACAAAGCCGAACTCGCCTTTCACACTCTCGATAAACTGCTCGGCGGGCATGAAGTCATGAAACACGATATGAGGACTGTCTTTCAGTGTCGGAAGACCGGAACGGTTGCCGTAGATGTGCAGACGGTAGTTCTTTATCTCGTCGGGCATCTGCAGCAGAAAGGCGTTCTTGCGCATGGCCAGCGCCCCGGCGTATACCAGCGTGGGGGTACCTGACATCGCAGCATCGTCTTCATGGTGCACCGCAGTGGAGCGGTAGTCGAAAAGGCCCAGGGCGCCCAGCTGGTTTTCGTAGCCGTGGTCCTTGAGCCATTGTTTCATCACTTCGTTCGAGGCTATCACATAGTCGGCATGCATCAGCCGGGCTATCTCTTGCTTGGGGGTGAGCTTCTTCCTGCGCATGGAGCCCAGGTCGTGTATCAGGGCTATCACGTGGGCGCCGCGGAGATGGGCCACGCGGCAGATGAAACTGAAGTATTTCTTGACAGGATACTGCAGCACGATGATGTCGCCTTTACGCACCAGCACGCAATAAAGCAGTATGCCGGCCAGGTCAAGAAAGAATTTCAGCAGTTTGTTGTTGTAGAAGGTGCGGCGTAAACCAAGATTCACGGCACCCATTTCCTCAAGGGTGTCTTCGTTGTCGGTCTTGGCTTTGTTGCCCGAACTTTCCACTCCACGGTAGTTGCGCGATATATAGCAGAGGCGGCCTTTCATAGTTGATGGGGTTGGTGGTTCTTTTCGCTGCAAAAATAGCATATATTTCTCAAATTATACCCTCATACCGCAAATTTAACGGGATTTTAATGACCTTTTACATAAAAGTCCTGCCTCCTCATAGCTGCCGGTCACCCATCAGCCGGAAATGAATGACAGTATTTTCATAGAAGATCTTCAATTGAGGTGCCTTTGTAAGGACGGTTCAGGTCCAGGCGGAAAAAGTGGTGCTGAACCTGCTTCTCCTTGGGTGGCAACTGCATGTAGTCACCGTATTTGTTGCTAAGGTACTCATCGAAGTGCTCAACACCAAGGAACTGCTGGTCCTCGAAAACGTACCACTGTGGTGTGCCCAGAATGCGCTTTTCCATGCACCCGCGTAGGTTGTCGTCGTAGTCACATACATATTGGCTTTCGTCATAGTCGTACTTCAACATGTAGCTGCGCACCTTGTTCTGCATCCAGGCAAGCGAAAACGTCTTGTGAAGCAACCACGGGAACCATGAACGTGGTCCATATCCGTGCTTGAAAGGATCGCGGCCGCGCAGAAACAGCAGATGGCGCCACAGCTTGTAGCGCCTGAAGTGCAACCTCCGCCGACATTCGCTGGTAGGAACACCATCAATGGGGAATACGTCGATGTATATACCTTCGAGAAACTTAAAGTCGGGACGCTCCAGCAACGTAGTGCTTGCATCCTCTATCTTGGCAAATGGATAGGGATAGGTGGGGTCGGTCTCGTGGCTGATAACCTCGTAGGGCGCTGGCAGCCATTCGCGCCAGTGGGCCATTAGTTGCTCGTAGTCGGGGCGCGGCATGCAGATGTCCATGTCATCGTCCCAAGGGATGAAACCTTTGTGGCGCACTGCGCCTAACATGGTACCTGCCCACAGATAGTAACGCAGGTGATGTTCGCGGCACACTTGGTCAATGGCACGCATGTTGCCCATCAACTTCAGCTGTAGGTCGCGAATGTCGTAGTTGGTTTCGGTATACAATCTCATAGTTCAATCGGTGGCGTTTCAAAAAGTGTGTCTGAAGTCTGTCAACTTCATAATAAGATTGCAAAGTTAATGGTTTTTTTGAACAATCTCATGTCTTACGATTAATTTGTAATCTCACTCAGACACATTTTCTTCTTCATAGCTCAATGTCGCTCAGACGGGTGCCAGGACCGAAACGGTCTAGGTCTACGTTACCGTGGATGCCTTTGATATGCCCCTTCTCGCTGTACTGCCAGATGTTATACTTGCCGCCGCCTTTCAGCTCGGGCTCCTTCTTGCTGTAGCGGGCCATGAAGATAAAGTATTTATTGAACTCCGGAGCCAAACGCTCGTTGTAAAAGTGGTGCTGGCTGTACAGCAGGGGATACTTGCCGTAATGCTCTTTGACAAGTTCCATGAATTTCTGAAGACGGACTTGCAAGATGTCACGTTTCACCAAGCTGTTGCCGGTCTGCTCAACATCTACCATGGGCACCAGGTCTTGCTGGCTCTTGTCTACGTTCTGATTGAAGATGGCAAATTGCTCTTCGGCGGTTCTGTAACCTCTGAAAAAATGGTAGCTGCCCACCTTCAGGCCGGCGGCACGGGCTTCACGCAGGTTCTTCTTGTATTTGGAGTCCACTATCGAGAAACCTTCGGTGGCCTTGATGTACACGAATTTGATGTTCTTGTCCTCGGCTACCTGCTGCCAGTTGATGTTGCCATTGTGCTTGGACACGTCGATGCCGTCGTATTGGGCATTGCTGCTGTGGCCGGCGAAGAAGATGTCTTGCACGTAGGGCACCAGAAGGTAACACACGAGCAGCACAAATGCGCCGATGACCCAAGGACGGCTCTTGCGCCATGTCTTGAGCCACCAGGCGCGTAGGCTGCCCGATGTCTTCTTCTTCCTCTTGCCGCTACGCTTGCGGCGGGGCTTCTTCGTAGTGTTGGTTGCCATTCTTCTTTTCTTGTCAGAAAGAATTAATCACATTTTTAGTAGTAATTGCGGGTCATGTCGTACAGCTTCTGCAGACGGTTGCTGCCGTCGGAGAAAAATTTGTGGGCATGTTCCGATTTGATGCCCCAATAATTGGCGCAATTGGGGCATTGATGCCCGGGGCGGCATTTTTGGCATTCGTAGGAGCGGGTGATGCGCACCACGCACACAATGCCTTTGCCCTGGCGGTTGGCGCGGATGTCGGTGAGCGAACTTTGGTCCACCAAGCCGAATGCGTACATACCTACGTCTACATAGCGGTTGTTGCCGCCCAGAAGGGGAAACTCGTAGCGGCTGTAGGCATCGGGGGTGCCGGTCTTCGAGAAGAGGGTCAGCGTGTGTCCGGGGGTGGTCAGATGGCTCATCTTGGTGTGCATGGGCGCGAGCAGGCTGCCTCTGCTTTGGGCGGCCTGCAGGCGGTCCAGGAAGTCGTTCCACGTGGTGTTGTTCTGAGCGACGGTGCGTTGTCCCAACACCGAGGCGGGATATTCGGGACCTTCTTGTATCAGGGAATGGAAGGTGGTGGAGCGGGGCTTGATGAAGGTGCCCGATACATCGTATTTGCCTATCATCCGGCACCACGCTTCTGCCACCTTGATGGGGTTCCACATGTTGTCGCCCTGGCCGAGAGCCCAGGGCACAAGGCGCTGTTTGAAGTCGTCACCGTCGAGAAAGCGGTCCAGGCGCAGGCTGGTCAGCTCCGGACTGATTTCCTCCAGACCGAAGTTCTTCTCGTCAGTGTTGAGCTCGCTGCCGGCAAAGAGTTGGGAGAAGAGGTTCAGGTCGGTGGTGTACTCCTTCTCGTAGTTGGTGTTGTACAGATAGGAGAGCCAGTTGGTGAAGGGATGGCTGAGCAGGTCGATGCTGCCGTCCTTACGGGAGTCCTTGAACTTGAGCAGACTGTCGCGCCCTACCTCGAAGAAGTTCTGGCTGCCGCTCAGGGGTAGGCGGGTCACTGTGGCGCCGTCTATGCGCTCGCCGGTCATGGCCAGCGCGGCCAGGGCTACAGGATAGACATCGTCGGAACGATACAGGAAGGTGGTGAAGTCGCAACCGCCCCAATGGGGGGCCGTCTTCTTTGCCCAGGGATGAGTGCGTCGGCCGAAAAACAGGGCTGTGGCATGCTGGGCGTTCCAGTCGTCGGGGGCGTGGTAGCGGGACGGACTGGCGGTGTTCATATTGAGCAGTGTGGGCGAGGCTTCCACGGCGGCCAGGGCCACCATGGGCTTGAACGTACTGCCGATGGAGCGGCGCGAAAGCGAGGGGTTGCGGATGGTCATGCGCAGGGCCTCAGGATAGTCGGCATGGTCGAAGAGGTCGGTGTAGAAGGGACTAGCGAGCACCTCGCCGGTGTGCAGGTCCATAATGGTTACCGACATGTCGTACTGCTCCTTCTTCTGGCTCTTGGGCTTTTGGGGGTCGTTGTTGATTGATTGGCGCAACCGCTGCAGATAGCGTTGTATTTCGGTCTCAAACTCGCGGGAGAGCAGGGGATCCACTGTCAGCTCCACACGCTCCACATTGTCGCGGTTGGAGAGGTGTCGCGACAGACCGCTCAGCAGCTGTTGCGTGAAGAGGTCTGTCTGAGTGGGAGAAATGGTGAAGCGGCTGGCGCCCTTGCTCGACTGCACCAGGCAGGACAGCACCCGAGAGGGGTCTTCGCGCTGGAATACGAACTCGCCAAGCTTGCGCGAGTCGGCGTCGTAGACGAGCACTTTCATGCCGTCGTGGAAGGCAATCGTCTCCGACGCCGCCTATCACGGTGATGGGGGCATTGTGTGCGATAATCAGACTGTCGTGCGAATAGCTGATGGTGAATCCAGCGGCATCGGGACTGTCTCTACGGTCGCGCATGCCGATGTGGATGGCGCAGGTCTCAGGCGTGTCGAACACCTTCTTGTAGTAGTCGTAGTAGTCTATCTTCTGACTGCCGTACAAGAGAATGCCTTCCTCCATGATGGCTCGGAAGTCGATGGCGTTGTCGCGGTTCAGCCGTCGTTCGTCGCGTAGGGGCAGTACAGTGCTGCCGTAGGTCATATAGATGGTGCCGCTGTCGGAAAACAGACAGTTGCTGGTGCCCAGGATGGAACCGCTCCAGGGATTTTTGCAGGGGGCGGATGCCGTCTACCCGCTTTTGGTCGGCATGGCAGGTGAAACGGAAGTAGGTCTCCGACAACTGGTCGTTCTGCCGCTGAAGCAGTTGGGGCAGACGGCTGTTATAGTAAAACTCGCGCATCTTGGCGTCTTCGATGTATTCGGGGTGGATGGCCACCAGCCGTAGGTCGGAGGCTTCGATGTAGGCCTTGTGCTCCTCACCGTAGGGAAGGGCAAACTCAAGGGCCTTGTAGCGCTTGTTCAGACTGTCCAGACAGGTGCCTTGCGTCTCGGGCGATACCTGAAGCAGAAGGTCGTTCAGCAACTGGTTGGCCTTGCCTACGAAGCCTTCGTCGGCCGCAAGGGTGGCCGTGGGGTCGTAGAGCGTGGCGCGGCCGGCTTCGCCCAGGGCGGTGCATTTCTTGAAGCAGGTGAGCAGCAGGGCAAGCAGCAGCACAAACAGTGGTACACCGCCCACCAGGAAGGGGCGGATGGCTATCTGCCGGTCTTTATGCAGATGGGGTTCTATCTTGGGTTCTGGCATGGGGTGGATGGTTTTAATAGGCTATGTTGATGGTTTCGGGCAACTTGCTGCGCAGGTATTTTATCACACGCAGATAGTAGCGGGCGTCCTGCGAGGTCAGCTTGGAGGCTTCGTCGCCGAACAACTCTTTGGCGGGAACTGTCACTTTCACACTGTCGTTCACCAATACCTGGTCTATCTGGAGGGGCTTGTCCAGTACTTGCCGCAAGAGGGGGGCTTGGGCGTTGATGTTCAGTGTGTCGCCTTTCGCTGTGCCTTCCTTGGAGGTGGTGTCGTGTACCACGGCTTTGGCGGGTTGTATCTCGATAGGGGGATTCTTGTAGTAGGCTTCGCTAAGGCTATTGAGTGAGTGGACGTCGTTCAGATTCACGTCTTTCACGGTGGTCGTGTCGATGACCACCTTGCTGATAGTTTCCCAACTGCCAAGGTCGGCTATACGCAGCAGCAGGTTCTCCTGCTGGTCGTCGGTCAGTACCAGTTGGGTGGCGGGTTCGGCTACCTTCTCGGGCCGTTGCATCAGGTGGTAGGCCAGCATGCCGCCGGCACCTACTATAAGGCCGACTGCGAGGCCGATAACCGGGTACAGCCAGGCGTGGAGGCGACGCTTTTTGTCGCTCTTGGCGCTTTTCAGGTTCTTGAATATCTGTTCTATCTCTTTTGCCATTTTGCGGTTCTGTTTTTTGTAGGTGGTGAGGAATGATTTGATGATGGGGTAGGCGTCTTCGGCCTTCTTATAGGGGGTGCGCTCTGCTTCGGTGTCTTCGCTTTTGGCGCTTTTTTTCGTGGGCCGTGAGAAGGTATCCTTCAGCTTTCGGGCGGTGGTGTCGGCGGTATCGTGACTTCCTATGTGCTCAATGCGTTTCGCAATCAGCACGGCTGCATGGGGGTAGCGGGCGTAGAACTTGCCCAACTTGGGCCAGTTGGCTATGTCGTGCACTTGGTCTGAGGGCCAGCGGACTTCGTCGCGCGGGATGTTCTTGCCGCCGAAAAGCACTTGGTTGCAGGCTTTGATGACACTGTTTATGACGAAGTCATCCCAGGTGGTGGGCAAATCCTTGCAGGCGCTTAGCAATAGATCGCAGCGCTCGAATACGCCTTCATCGCCGCCGCTGCCACGCTGCAGTAGGGGGCGCAGTTCGTCGGCTGTCAGGCGTTGCAGCGACTCGGCTTCAAGGCTCTTGCCGCCTTCTGACTTCTTTTTCTCGCGGCGGGCCCTGTCTCGCTCGGTATGCAGCACATGGAGCACCTCGTCGATATGCTTGAAACGGATGGAGCCTACGGCTTCGTCCACCCAGCGGGCTATCAGGGCCTGGTGCTCTTCGCTCAGGTTGGACAGACCTTCGGGCTTCACGATACGGTCGGGTTTCTTAAAGGCGGAGGCGTTCACAAAGGGGCAGTGGCGCATGCAGCTCACAATGTCGCCCATTGTCTTTAGGTCGGGAACCACATGGGTCTCGTAGAGACGGGCGAAGGCTTTGCGCACACCGGTGTTGTTCATGCGGCCCTGGGCTTCGAAAATGGTGTGCCAGCGCTCTATGCTGCCGCGGTCGGTCAGGTGTAGCCGTTCCACAAACTGGCCGGTGAGCAGCAGCTTCTGCTCTTCGTTCAGACCGCCGGCGTCGAAGAGGTAGCTGTAGCGGCGGCCTTCGCTCAGCAGGTAGTCTTTCAGAGCCTTGCCCTGCAGCAGGTATCGCTCCTCGTCGTTGTACCCCATCTGGGTGTAGAGTTGCTCGTCGAGGGTCTCAATGGGCCATTGCAGCGAGGCGCTGCGCAGCAGGTCAAAATATTGTCGGCGGGTATCGTCGTCCATCTGCTGGGCATAGCGGCGCAGGGTGTCCCAGCCGTCGGTGTGCAGGTCGCTGAGTCGGTGGCCCAGCGTCAGCCAGATGTGCCATTCATCGGCCTGCAGCTCGTCGGCGCGCTTGTTGTAAATGCTGAACGAACGCTTCATCTCGCCGTAGCTGAGCAGTTTGCCATCGGCGCCGGGCAACTGGATGGCGCCGAGGGTGGCGAGTTCTTCCCTCGACAGGGGGGCATGGCTGCTGATGGCGTCGCGCCAGGGCAGATGAAGGGCGTCGGAGGGCACCTCAAGCTTGCTGTCGCTCACATACACCACCACAAGGGCTTCGTTCAGCACGGCGCTGTAGTGCTCGTCTACACTGAAGGCGAAGGTGGCATAACGGCGCAGGTGAAGGGGCAGCTGCTCGATGGCGGCAAGAAGCACCTGCAGCTCGGGACTTTCCAGCACGCCGTCGCAGCGGTAGGTGTCGCCTTCCACGGGCAGGGGCAGGTAGAGCGACCGGCCGGTTATCATCGCTTTCTCTATGTGTTCCATCAGGCAGATGGCTTCGGCACTGCTGCTCTGAGGGGGCACGTCGACGTAGTGGGTGCTCTCCACACGGCCCGATGCCATGCCTTGGATGCGCGGCATCTCGCCAAGAAGTGCACGCAGGCTGTAGTTGATTTGGTTCATGTCGTCGCGGCTCACTTCATAGCCGGCGCGGAAGGGGTAGTTGCGGCCCAAAGCCACATTCACCACATGAGAGCCTTGCACATGCATGAAGAGGTATTTGTCCACATCGGCGTGGTACAGCCAGGCTACACTGGCGTAGCGGGGCGACAGCACCGGGGGATTGTCCAGAAACAGGCCGCTCACATCGTTGGCGTGACGGCTGTAGCCGGCCGAGTAGAACAGGGTGGTGTCGCCGATGTTGTCGGGCCAGGAACCTGAGGCGAATTGGGCTATGTCTATCTTTTTTCTCATAGGGATAGGTGTTTTCTTTTACAACTTGCTTTGGGCGTATTTCAGAAGTGGGGGCCTGTTCCTCAGGCCGGAGGGGTAGAGGCCGTTCTGAAGCAGCACGTCGGTGAGCAGCTGGTAGCTGCCGAAGCAAAGGTGCTGGCTGTTGCCCTGACGGATGGTCTGGGTGAACGATTGTATATGGCTGCCTTCTGTGCAGTAGAAGCGGGTCACGTCGTCGGGGTCGCTCGTGTATATGCGCAGATGGCTGTCGATGGGGGTCGAGGTGAGGTAGACGTGGGGGGGAAGGTAAGAGTCGGGAGCACTGCTCAGCTCAAACACGCTCTTTGTGCCTCGCAGCTGGTGAAACTGGCGTCCCAGCCAGTTGTGGCTCACCGAGGCGTTGAGCAGATGCCAGAAGGCGTTGCCGATGCCGGTACCGGTCGACTGGAGGATGTGGCGGCGCCATTCGTCGGGCAGATAGAGGCCTTCGGGCGCTGGCTGACTGGTGCGCAGCAGTGGGGCCAGCAGGCTTACCACATCGCTGTACAGGGTGTTGCGGAGCGAGGGCTTGCGGGCCAGTTGGGGGGCTTGGCTGCTGTCACTGAAGGGGGCGTAGCTGCCCAGCAGCAGGTCGGCACCGCGGAAGGCCAGGTATACGTTTGGGTTGTGGCGCTTGGTCAGGTCCATGTAACTGGCCACGGCTTCCGTCAGACTGCCGGCACTGTGGGGGTCGGTCAGCTTGTCGCAGATGATGATGTCGGTGGCTTCCTCGCAGAAGTGGAGGGGGTAGAAGTAATGAAGCACTTGGTTGGCCTTGTAGTCGTCAAGGTCCAGATGGCCTTGCTGTGTAATCATACTCCAGCACTGCTCCAGGGTGAGAAGCACCGAGTCGGTGTAGAGCTCGGTAAGATGGTGAAGCAGATACCGGCCGCTTACCGTCTTTTGGCGTTGAAGGGTGTACTGGCCTTCCTGAAGCTCCGAGGCTATGTTCTCCCACTGCAGATAGTTGCCGTGGCGGTGGCGCGCCAGGGCCTTCACAGGGGTGTGCTGGGTGATGTCGAAACCGGGGGGCACGATGAGACGCAACAGGTGACCGGAGGGCGAACGCCATTCTTGCAGCCAGAAAAGACCTTTCCCCTTGCGCTCTATGTGGCGCTTCAGCTCGAAATAGTCGCGAAGATGGGTGTTGCTCAGGTCGAAAACCTCGCCGGGGATGTTCAGAAAGTCTACGGCCAGCCGGCAGCCGAAGCGACCGTGGCGCAGGTGGGCGCCATAGTGGCTCTCGGGACGGCAGGCATAGCGCTCCGTACCGCGCATGCCGCCCGTAGCGTTGTTGAAGGTGTCGTAGAAATAGGCACCGAAACTGCTGTGGGGGTAGCTCAGCGGCAACTCCTCAGGGTGATAGCCCAAAAGCTCGAAGGCGTGGATCATGTCGTAGAGCAGATAGCTCTTGCCGCTCGAGCGGGCGCCTATAACGGCTATGCGTATGCGTTTCACCATCGTTCTCTATGCTTGGTCTTCAAGTATCGTCAGCAGCGAGCCCATGTAGAAGTCGCCCAATTTGTGCTGGGTCAGCAGGTCCATGCACAGCTGGTAGCTGCCGAAGCAGGCGTGGCTGAACTGCTCGTAGAAAAGGCGGGTCTGGCCGTCGGCTACCCGGCGGAAGTCGGGGGCAAGATCGTTGCCGATGATATAGTTCTCGTAGATGTCGAAATCTTCAGTGATGGGGGTGCAGGTGAAGTACACATGGGGCACTATCTTGTCGCGGGCGGTGCTGCCGCTGCTGGCTATGTAGCCGGTCTTCAGCAGAATGCGGCGGAACGATTGGCCCTGGCTGCCCAGACGGGAGTTGATATGCTGGCGCAGGTCGCTGCCCATGTATATCTGTCCGTCGCTGCCATCAAAGTCTATCAGGGCGTTCTTCAGTTTCTCTACATCGCTCTGTATCAGTTCGGACCGTTTTTCTATTGGTAGCCCTATCCAGTCGCCAAACTCTTCGTCGGGTATTACCAGATTGCTGTCCAGGTAGTGAAGCAGCGAGTAGTTGAAGAGAGAGTAAATCACGTTGCGGCGCTGTTCGTCGTTCATGCCGGCCTGCAGCTCGTTGTAAAGCTGCTTGTAGGCAGCTTCTTTCTTTATCAGCAGGAAGTCTACATTGCGGAAGGCCAGGTAGACGTTCACCTGGTGGCTGTTGTCGCTCTCTTCAAGGAACGAGTCGAGGCCCTCGGCTAGGTCGCCGAAGAGCATCTCGTCGTTGTTCGTGTTCGTCTCTTTCGTGATGAAGATACGGTCGCACATCACAATGTCGGTGGCTTGCGAGCAGTAGTGCAGAAAGGTGAAGCTGCGGTCGTAGCCGAGGGCATCGAAGTCGGTGGCGTCGAAATCGATGCCTTTCAGCTGGTTCTTCTCTATAAGGTCGCGGATGCTGCGTATCACCGAGTCGGTGTCGTACTCGAAAAAGTTTTTCAGCAGTTTCTTGCCGCTGATGCGGCGCTCCGAACCGGCACAGCGCACATAGCCGCCGCTCTTCAGCTCAGCAAATATTTCATTCCACTGCATGTACCTGAGTTTCAGATTCTTCTCGTCGGTCACTGCGGTCGAGGCACGGTCTTCGTCGGTGGCGGTGCAGGCTTTCGTGGGCTCCACAATGTAGCGTATGTCGCCGGCATCGGTGTGCCAGGTACTCACAGTGAAGTGACCGTGAAGCTGGCTTATCAGGTCCTTCAGAGTCAGATAGGCTTGCAGGCGCGACGGACGGAGGGGGGAGGGCTTGGCAAAAGTCTCACCGGGGATGTTCAGAAAACTCAGGTCGTACTTGTCGCCGCTCGCGTTCTTGTGAACCACATGGGCGCCGTAGTGATTGTTCGGACGGCAGGCGTATAGCGGGGTTCGGCCGTGACCGCCGGTCTCGTCGGGCGAGTAGTTGGCGAAGTTCTTGTAGCTCTGGAGCTCGGTGTCAAGGGGGTAAAACACGCCCGACATGCTCGTGAGTGTCTTCAGTATGTCGCGAAGCAGAAAACTCTTACCGCTCGATGCGGTGCCTACAACGGCCAGACGGATGCGCTTACGATTCATCCTGTGAAGCTTGGCCTTTATCACCTGGCGCATACGGCGCAGGTGGGTCGACGAGAAGAGATACTGCAGTTTGCTGATTGGATTCATATGCGTTTGATTTTAATAGGAAATACCTATATGCTGAATGATTGTTTCTTACGGCAGGTCATCGCGGCCATGAAGGCCAGAAGGATGGCGCTCTCAAGGGCTTCGCCTACAGCGTCTACACCCAGGCCGGGATTCAGACGCCCCGTGTAGGGCAGACCGTCGATATAGGAGAGGTAGATGTAGAAACTGGTGCCTACCCACATAAACATGGCCAGTAGGCGCCATTGCATGGCTTTCGTGAGCTGGGGGCGCAGACTGTCTACATACGACAGACTGTACTGCATCACCAGCCAGATGAGCAGGAAGAGCAACAGGAAAAAGACCAGCGTGGTGGGCACGGTGCCGTAGGCGCCGAAGAAGGCGGCGGGGGCACTCAGGTCGTTGAGCACCACGGGCGATTGGCCCGTGCTGATGGAGGGGTGCAGGAAGTGTATGTCGTTCGACAGCGGGTCGTCGGTAGAACGCTCCTGCATATAGTGGCTCATGATGACCATAAACTCGGCGTCGCTCTCGTTGTAGCGGTAGCCGTTGCGTTCCAGGTCTTCAAAGTTCGAGTAGAGCAGCACACGGCGGGTCAGACGGTTGTAGTCCACCTTGTCAGGACTGAAAATCATGCTGCACAACAGGGGCAGGGTCAGTACCATGGCGGCCACGAAGATGAGCAGGCGGTTCACCCACTTCCTCTCTCTGCTCGCTTCGCGCTTCACATCGCCCGAAAAGGCGCGCGGACGCTCCAGCAGGAAGTAGAAGCTCACCAGGCACATCACAAAGCCCAGATAGTTGGTCATGTAGCCGTTGTCGCCCACCATGGCTCCGCAGATGTAGGCGCCGGTGATGAAGAACATCTCGCTGAACAGGGTATGGCGTGACTTGCCGTCTTTTTCTATCTTCACCTGTGAGAGAGCATGGGTCATGCCCAGTATCACCAAGAGGGTGATGAAGGCGGTGCCGAAGTTGCCGAAACGGTTGCCAATCAAGGCCAGTACGACGAGCAGCAGCATGTGTCCGGGGAAGAGTATCTTCAGAGCGCCTGTAAGGGCGTCGTGCACAAAGTCGAACAGCACCACCACAAGTGCCAAAGCCAGGGCCATCACCATCACTACCTTGCTCCAACCGATGATGGCCAGGGCAAGGAAGGCTCCGACAAGGAGCAGCAGGGCCAAGGGCACACGGCGCGGACAACCCTTTAGGTAGCGCAACACCTTGTTGTCCGATGGCTTCACAGCAAGCTCCTTGGGGGTAGGCAGCTGGGCATTGCGGTGCCAGAAACGGCCCACTTTGCCGCTCACTTTCTCCGACCAGCGGCCCCATTTTGCGAAGAGCTGGTCAAAGTGTTTGGAGATGGGATGCCAGCCCACATTCAGAACGGCCCATACCAAAAGCACGCCCACCTCGGTGAAGAGCAGGGCATAGACCACGCTGCGGTGGGTGTCGTTGATGCCGTAGGCATCGAGCCACTTCCAGGGCCAGGGGCTGTACACTTCGCCTTCGAAGTAGGAGAGCAGTGTATGCTGACTCACGGCGGGGTCGAGCAGAAAGAAGAAAGCGCCGGCCAGACCGCCGCACAGCAGGGTGCATACGGCCCACAGTATCCAGCGGCCGGTGCCGCGGGCGGGCTTGCTGTGTATGTGGAGCAGGGGACTGTTGATGAGCATCGCCAGACTGAAGAAGAGCAGCAGCATAAGTGCCGACGCCACAGGGGTGATGCCGGTGAGCTTTTCAAAGTAGGGGTAGGTGTAGCTCAGCTTCAGGGTGATGAGGGTCTTGCACACACAGTAGCACATGCCGGCCGTGAGGAGCATCGACAGATAGGCGGGGTAGTGGCTCACTTGCTTCTGGTTGTAGAGGGTGCGTACCTGGCGGCCCGATACGCGCAGCGGACTGCCGGGAATCCATATCAGAAGGAGAAGCACGAAGTAGGTGAGCAGACTGAGCCATAGGTGGCTGAGCACATAGCCGCCGTTGATGTAGCCGGAGCGGCAGTGCAGACGGTCAGAGCCTGATTGCAGTGTGGTGCGCTGGAGCGTCGGCACAAGGGCGGTGGGCAGGAAAGAGGTCTTGTCGTTCCGCACCAGTGTGGTGTGACGGTTGTTGTCGCTCAGCACGATGCTGTCGCCGCCGTGAAAGAGCTCGATGTTGCACAGGTCGAAGTTGATGGCGCCGGAGAAGGCGGGCAGATAGAGGTCGCTCTTGGTGGGATACGACCGGTTGTCTTGCTTCAGCGTGATGATGCCGCTCGACGACTCGCTCTTCTTGCGCAGCGAATCCACGGAGCCTACATAGGTCACCGGACGGGGGAACCGGAGTGTCAGGTTGCCTTTGTCATGGCTTATCATCACATGCCCGGCTCCCCAACTGGTCAGTTTCACCGTGGGTTTCATCACATAGTTCACGCCGCCTATGTCGAAGTAGCCGCTCTCGCCGCCGCTGTCCATGTAGCAGTTGTCGGCCACACTGAAAAATTGCACCTTGCAGTGACCGGAGTGAGCGCCGTCATGGCTGGCTGTGCCGCGGCGGGCGTAATGGTAGGTGGAGTCGCCGTCGGTCAGCTGGGTCAGCTCGTCCAATATCACGAGCACGATGCTGCCGTCGTTGTTCTCAAGGAAGGAGCGCACATCGTGTTTCTGCAACTGGGCCATGAGCAACAGACTGTCGGCATGGCTCACACTGTCTGTCTGCAGTTGGTGGCGCACGGCGAAATGCCGCAGCTGCACGTCCTTCTGCCGCTTGAATTGACGCCAGTCTTGCCATATCTCTGCGCCTGTGAAGGTGAGCTGTTTCGTTTGTCCTTCACCGAGGGGCAACCGCAGCTGTATCAGCTGCGATTCGTCGTCGCGGATGGTATGCTTGTTGGGGTTGTCGTTGTTTATCTTGAAGTATTGCAGCGAGTCGTGATATTGCTCGTTCACTTCCCAGGTGAAGGTGCCGTCGGCGTAGCTTATCTTCAGATAGTCGTGGGGAACGCCTTGCATGCTCACACCGCTGTTCTCGCCCACCGTCACAGTGTGGGTGTCGCCCAGCTCCACCGCATCGATGGTGAACACGAGTTTCTTGTCTATACGTAGCACCATGAAGCAGCATAGCACCAGTACGACGACAGTCAGCACCAACGCCACCAGTGTGGCGGTGGGACCGCTCGAGTCTTTATAGCTCACAAGGCTAAGCTTGTTCAGTAGTTGACTTATCAGTTTCATTTTTAGAGGGTTATGGGGTTTCTTCGTATCCGTTTTGTAGACTGCGGCGGGTGCGCTCCAACTTGCGTTTTACCTCGTCGTAGCCGCTCTTGCTGTCAAGGTCTTCCAGCAGCTCGTCGATGGAGTCTATCAGGTCGCTCGTCTCGTCGCTGAACCAGCCGCGCACCCGGTTTATGTATTGCTGCACGCCGGTGGTATAGGGATTGTCGCGCACCCAACCCATACGTTCCATCATCTGGTCCAGTTTGCTTTGGGCGCGGTTTTCATAACTCTTGGCCAGACTGGCGTAGGCGGCGGCGGGGGCTTCCTGCAGGCGGCTGTACAGCAGCGTGTCGTTCTCGTAGGGGTATTTTTTCCACTGCTCGCAGTTCTCGGTCACGTAGTTCACGTCGTCCAGGCTGCTGCAGTGCTCGCTCTTTGCCAGCAGGGGTTTCACCTCGGTGAAATAGTCGGAAAGATAGGTGGCGTGCTCGTCAATGTCGCTGTTGCTCAGGCTCTCATGGGTCTTCAGTTCTTCTATTTGGTTTTGCAGCGAGCGCAGACGCTGCTCGTGCTGGCTCCAGTCTTCCGTGCTGAACACATGGGCACACTCCTTGGCCACCGTTTTGGCAAAGTGGTTGGTGAGCTGGCTCTCGCAATAGTGGTAGTCGGATGTGGACAGGACGAGGGCACCCTGTGTGGTGTGCAGCGAGTGTTCGGCTGCCAGGTCTTCGCCCAGTTCGCCATAGAGGGTACGACATTCTTCAAAGCTCATGGTCGACATGCCTTGAACCCGGCCGTTGAAGTATGAGCGGTAGTTGAACGGGCGCAGTGGGGTGGTGGGAGGCGCTTCAATGGCTTCGTAGGCCTTGTAGGCACCATAGCCTGCTGCCGCCGCGGCTATGAAGGCTGCCAGCACGGCGTGATGCCGTTTCCCCTTCGAGAGCAGGCGGCCCAGCAGGGTGCGGCGGGGCTGGCATTTGGGCAGAAGGGCCTCGCGCATCAGACATTCGTTGTCGTCGCTGTTCAGCACTGCCACGTCTTTCAGCAGAAAGTCGCCGGCACTGTAGGCGATGGGCATCGTATTGTATATCTGCTTGGCGAAGCAGATGTTCTGCACCTTGCGCCACAGGGTGGGCATGTTGCTCGTCACCAGGGCCTGGGCGGCGTTCTCACGGTAGTGGCGGGGGGCTTGCATCAGGTCGCTCTTCGTCACCAGCAGGTAGATGCCGTTGGTGTGGTCAAGATAGCCTTCAGCCGCCAGACGGTCCACCAGCTCCTCCAGTTGTTCTATCTGCCGGGGCAGGTCCTGGCGGCAGTCTATGCACAGCACGTGCACCTGCTCGGCTTCTTTGTCCACCACTGCCCACAGGGGGGTGTCGGGAAGGGCTTCGGTCAACTGGATGGGATAGCGTTTGCCCAGCAGGTATTTGCGGTACAGGGTGGGGTAGCGAACCACGCCTTCCTGGGTGGAACTGGCGGGCAGCACCTGAAGCGTCTGCCTGTTCTGGAACAGGGCCTGCAGTTGCAGGGTGCGCTCGTCGGCGGGCTCTCGCTTCGGATGGGCGGCCTTGAAACCGGGCAGCGCAAGCAGCGTGCCTATCACGGTGGTCTTGCCGGAGCCTTCAACGCCCCAAAACACTATATGGTTGCACTCGTCGGGGGTGGCGGGATAGCTCGTGGCCGGCAAGTCGGAGGCGGCGGCCATCGACAGCAACTGCCGGGCCGTCTCGCTGTCGAAGATGGCGGCCAACTGGCCTTCTTCCATCGTGCCGGTCTTCACCAGGGCCTGAATCTCCTTCAGCGTGTAGCCTTGGGGGGAGAAGACAATATCCAACAGTGCTTTCTGAGTCATGACGGAGGAATGGATTTAACGGTGACTGCCCGAGAATTTGCTCTTCGGGCGACGAATATGTAAATAGGTGGTCAGCACCAGCAGGCAGCAGAGCAGGGTCACGGTCACACTGCGGTCATCGGGATGAAGAGAGGGCTGGCTCAGATAGGCCAACTCTGCGGCTACGGAAGCGGATGACGTGGCGGTCTCGGCGCTGAATGGCTCGCACTGTTCGCCTTTGTACATCAGGTTGGAGATGGTCTCGTATTGTTTCGTCCAGTCCTCGCCGGCTTTCGTGATATAGTGCACATTGCGGGGGGTCGACACATTCCACACACTGCTGCTCTTCACTGTGCCGAGCCACTCCTGGCGCTCCCTGCGCACACTGTCTATGCCCTCGGGCAGCAGATGGCGGCGCAGACTCTGGGTCATGGCCTTGCGCTTATTGGCTTTGTACTTCTCTTTGTAGAGCAACTGGTTGTAGCGGCGAAGCCGGGTGTCGGCATAGTCGGCATACAGGCTGTCGGTCTCACCCACACAGCGCGTAATGGTCTGTATCGATGACTGAACGGCTTCCTGATGGTCGGCTACATACAGAAAATGGTTGAAGGGGATGCTGCCGGCCAGCAACGTGGCAAAGGTGACACCGATGGCGGCTATCTCAAGCGGCAGACCGCGGCGCTTGTTGCGTGAGGCTTTGCTCTTGCACATCGTGCGAATGCCCCACGTCAGTAGAAGGGCAAAGAGCAGGCTCAGGCCTATCGCTTTGGCATGATCGCCTTCCACCATGTATTCTGTGCCCATAAAGGCTATATAGGTATAGGTGAGCAGGGCGATGATAGTTACAAACAAGGCCATGCCTGCCTTCGTCTGATTTTGCATGTCGATTCTCTGTTTCGATTACAAAAGTACGCTTTTTTTTCGATATTCGTCTGCTATTAGACAATAATAGCCTTTAAAATTCATAAAATAGCATCCGCTGCCGCCGCTCTTATCCCAGATATTTTGCCAATTTCTTGCTGTAGGCGCTGTCGCGGAGCTTGGCGATGCCTTTCTCGCGTATTTGGCGCACACGCTCATGGGTGAGGGCCATCTCAGTGCCTATCTCGTCCAGACCCTTGGCCGGACCGTCTATGCCGTAGAATGCCTTCAGTATCTGCATCTCACGATAACTCAGCACTTTAGCCATCACCACCTCCAGATCGTAGGTGAGCGATTCCTTGTCCACACCGCGGTCGGTAGGGCTGTCTTCACTGCTCAGCACATCGAGCAGGGTGTTGCTGTCGTCGTCATCGGCCATCGGAGTGTCTATGCTGATGGAGTTCAGGTCGCCTTTCAGCACTTCTTGTATTTTTGACTCTTCTATTTTGGTCAGTTCCGACAACTCTTCCACCGAAGGCCTGCGGTGGTGCTCCTGCTCAAATTGGGCCGAGGCTTGGTAAATCTTGCTCAGCAGACCGTTGGCGTTCTGCGGCAGACGTATCATGCGGCTGTTCTCACCGATGCACTGCATGATGCTCTGGCGTATCCACCACACGGCATAGGAGATGAACTTGAAACCGCGGGTCACATCATAGCGTTCCACAGCTTTCAGCAGACCGATATTGCCCTCGTTGATAAGGTCGGTCAGACCCACACCGTGATGCTGGTACTGCTTGGCCACGCTCACCACGAAGCGCAGATTGCTGTTCACCATCTTTTCCTTGGCTTTCTCGCCTTCCTCGCCACCGCGGGCCACAGCCTGGGCAAGGGCCACTTCCTCGTCCTGACTGAGAAGCGGAAAACGGCTTATCTCGGCCAGGTATTTGGCAATGGCTTCTTCTGAACGGCTGGTAATTGAGTTCGAAATTTTCAGTTGTCTCATTCTTCTGTATCCTGTTTTGTTTATCTTTTTGGTTTATGAATGTAAGTATAAGATATAAGAGTTAAAAATAGTGCTCTGTTGATTGTTGGCTGTAGTATGGTGCAATTCTACGGTTTTTATTTCAAAACGTGTGCCAATGCACTGTTTTTATCCTTTTTTGTCGCTTTTTTTGCCATTATGGCATGTGATGGGGCGTTTTTCATCTCCTTGATTTACTCGTTGTGAGGGTAGGGGCCTTTTCTCCTTAATACCTATAATATTTATTTTGTAAACAATAGACAACTATCAGTTTGCATTTTTTTTGCTTTTTTCGTGATAAAATAGTAACTTTGCGCCATATTATCTGTATTCTGAATCCGTACACCAATGAAAAGGTATATATATCCTATTCTTATACTCTTTGTGGCGCTTTTTGTGGCCTGTTCCCAGGGGGGGCGCAAGTACAAAGTGGGCGTCTCACAGTGCTCTGAGGACATCTGGCGGGAGAAACAGAACGCCGAACTCAGAATGGGCACCTATTTCCACGACAATGTGGAACTCTGCTTCGCGGCCGCCTACGACAGCGACCAAAGGCAGATTCAGCAAATCGACAGCCTCGTCGAAACGGGCATCGACCTCCTCATCGTGGCACCCAATCAGGTGGCCACCATCACACCGGCCATCGACAGGGCGTTCGACAGGGGAATACCGGTCATCGTGTTCGAAAGAAAAACGAATTCGCAGAAGTATACAGCCTATATGGGCGCCGACAACTATGAGATGGGGCGCGTCATGGGACAGTACATCGCTTCCTGCCTGAAAGGAAAGGGAAGGGTGATTGAAATCAAGGGCCTGAAAGGCTCTTCACCGGCCATCGAACGCCACAATGGATTCATGGATGCCATGGGGCAGTTCCCGGGCATCACGGTGGTCGACACGCTGCAGGGCGACTGGACAGAGGAGAGCGCTTTCGAGGCCATGTCCCAGTTCCGCAAAAATAATAAGGATGCGTCGGTCGACTTCGTCTTCGGACAGAACGACCGTATGGCCATGGGCGCCCGAAGGGCACTGCTGCAGAACGGAATCGACAGGGCTCGTCTGCCGCTCTTCTGCGGCATTGATGGACTGCCCGGTGCCGAAGGGGGCATCCAGCTGGTGCGCGACTCGTTGCTCGAGGCTTCCTATATTTATCCTACCCATGGCGACCAACTACTCCAACTGGCCGTCGACATACTCGAGGGCAATCCTTATGAAAAGGAAATTCACCTCATGTCGGCACTCGTCACACGCGACAATGCCAATGTGCTTTACATGCAAGACGAGGAACTTGCCCGGCAGTCGGACCGACTCGACCAGCTTAATCTCAAAGCCACTGATTACATGAATCGGCTCTCCAATCAGCGTGTCATCAATCTTCTGGCGGTGGGCTTCATTCTCCTGCTTCTCGCACTGGTGGCGGGATTCAGCTTCTACCGTAGACAGAAAGCGCGTCTCAATCGTGAACGCCGGCTCATGGAGCGCGCCCAACTCGACTTCTACACCCAGATCAGTCACGAACTGCGCACGCCGCTCACACTCATCGAGGGACCGCTCGAGCAACTGGCTCAGACCGACGATATCCGCCGTGCTGCTCCTGCCACCGCCGGCCTCTTCGATATCGTGCAGCGAAACACGCACCAGCTCACCAATTTGGTCAATAAGCTGCTCAATGCGCAGACCATGAAGCCGGGCGATGACCTTTCCGCTCAGCAGATTGACGCCATCACAGCAAGCCAGCCTGTTCCATCTGCCTCTCAGTTGGAATCCACAAGCGTCTCCTCCGATGCTGCGAAACCCTCTCTTCTCATCGTCGACGACAATGCCGACATCAGGGCTTATCTGCGTACCATCTTGCAGAATCGGTACGACCTGATGGAAGCGGCCGACGGACAGCAGGGCCTCGATGTGGCCAGACGTGAGGTGCCCGACCTCATCGTGTCGGATGTCATGATGCCGGTCATGAACGGACTGCAGTTCTGCCAGCACATCAAGAGCGATTTCGTCACCAGCCATATACCGGTCATATTGCTCACGGCCCGTGCTATGGACAATCAACAGATTGAGGGCTTTGAGAGTGGGGCCGATGCCTATATCACAAAGCCTTTCTCGGCCGAACTCCTTCTCGCGCGTATCGACAACTTGCTCAAGAGCCGTAGACAACTCAAAAATCTGTGGGGTGCCGAAACGCCCGCCACCCAACCCGCCGCTCCCACCGACAACTTATCCAAACCTGAACCGGCACCCGAGCCGAATGGCGGCAATATCGACGATACTTTCATCGAACGGTTCAAAAATGTGGTCGAGCAGAATCTTGCCGACAGCGACCTCAGTGTCGAAGTTATCGGACAGCAGCTCGGACTCAGCCGGGTGCAGCTCTACCGCAAGGTGAAAGCGCTCACCGGCACCACGCCCGTCGACTGGCTCCGGAAGGCACGCCTGGCCAAGGCGAAGCAGATACTCCTCGCCTCTGATCTCACCGTCAGCGAGATTGCCTATAAGGTGGGATTCACCTCGCCGTCTTATTTCACCAAATGTTTCAAGGATGAGTATGGCGTGGTGCCGGGCGATATGAGAAAGTCCTGACCTTTATTATTTCCCTTTCATGAATCATGGGGCTCCTTCGCCAGTTCCCGGTCAGGGTCAGCGACCAGCTGCGTCTCTCCACCGACCGCTTCGATTTGGGCATCATGCAGCGGGGGGCCAAACGAGAACTGCAGGTGGTGGTGCTGCACCGCGACGAGGAAAACCGCCAGGAGCGCATACCGGTGGTCTTCTCACCGGCTGCCGATGCCAAGACGGGCCTGCAGCACATCCGCTATCCTGTCACCACCCGTGTACAGGGCAGGGAGGTCACGCTGCATATTACCCTCGATGTCATCATAAAATAGGCAAATATTGATACATTTGGTGATGCTGAACGGTTTTTTTCATCTTTTGTATCAAAATTGATAGTGCCTTTTGCCTTTTTTTTGCAATTTTGCATCGGAACAACGATTTTCGTCTAATAACTATGACATTTTATATGAAACTACAACGTATTCTTGCCTCGCTGGTGGTAGTGATCATGGCCACTACTGCTTGGGCACAGTCGCCTCAGATGCTGAGCGACAATCATGCCATGCTGCGTGTCGATGTTTCCAACCGCTACTTGCTGCTCCCGGTACAGGAGCGGGAGGAGATTGCCAACGTCAGGGTCATCGTCGACAACAATGTCGCACAGACGTTCAATGTGAAACTGGCCGCCGACAAAATCGACTATTTCGTGCCCCTCGACATACAGCGCTTTGGAGGCAAGAACGTGCTCCTTGATATCAACTTCCACGGCGACCGCCGCTCCACAGGCTCCATCAAGGACTTCCTCTGCTGGAAGGAAATGAAGCAGACGGATGTCTTCGATACGGCCAATAGAGAGAAATTCCGTCCCGCCTATCACCACACACCGGCCTACGGATGGATGAACGACCCCAACGGTATGTTCTACAAGGATGGGGTCTACCACCTCTTCTTCCAGCTCAATCCCTACGGCTCGCAGTGGGAGAATATGACTTGGGGCCACTCTACCTCTACCGACCTCATTCACTGGACAACGCAGCCCAATGCCATCGAGGCCGATGCCCTGGGCACCATCTTCAGCGGCTCCTGCGTGGTCGATAAGAAGAATACGGCCGGCTTCGGACAGAATGCTGTCGTGGCCTTCTATACCTCGGCTCATCAGAACCAGACACAGTCGATGGCTGTCTCCACCGACAATGGCATGACTTTCCGCAAATGGGCTGCCAACCCCATCCTCACCAGCAATGAGCCCGACTTCCGTGACCCCAAGGCTTTCTGGAATCCGGAGATTCAGAAGTGGAACCTCATCCTGGCCGTCGGTCAGGAGATGCGCATCTATTCCTCGCCCAACCTCAAGGACTGGACTTATGAGAGCAGCTTCGGCAAGGGCTTCGGATGCCATGAGGGTGTCTGGGAGTGCCCCGACCTCATGAAGCTTCAGGTGCGCGGCACCGACAAGCAGAAGTGGATGCTCATCTGCAACATCAACCCCGGTGGACCCTTCGGAGGCTCGGCCACACAGTATTTCGTGGGCGACTTCGACGGTCACCGCTTCACCTGCGACCAGAAAGACACACGCTGGATGGACTATGGCAAGGACCACTATGCCACCGTCACCTTCGACAATGCACCCGACGGACGTCATATCGCACTGGCTTGGATGAGCAACTGGCAGTATGCCAACCAAGTGCCCACCATGCAGTTCCGCAGCGCCAACTCGGTGCCCCGCGACCTCGACCTCTTCGAGCATGAGGGACAGTACTACTGTGGTGTGACTCCCTCACGCGAGCTCGACCAGCTCCGCGGCAAAAAGATTAAGCGCCCCGAGCAGACTTGTGAGATTGTGGTCGACCTCAAGGGCTCTTCCACCATCACACTCTCCAACACCAAGGGTGAGCAGGTGGTGCTCGCCTACGACGCTGCTGCCAACACCTTCTCCATGGACCGCAACAAGGCAGGCGTGAGCAACTTCAGCGAGGCTTTCCCCGCCAAGACCGTGGCGCCCGTGCATGGCGACATCCGTCAGCTCCGCATCTTCGTCGACCGCTGCAGCATCGAGGCTTTCGATGCAGAGGGACGTATGGCCATGACCAACCTCGTGTTCCCCACTGAGCCCTACAACACCCTCAAGGTCACCAACAAGGCTAAGGCTACCGTTTACGCAATCAAATAACATTCCTATATCATGGCAAACAAAAACAAATCTATCTACCTCATCCCGGTGATGCTGTGCTTCTTCTGCATGGGATTCGTCGATCTCGTGGGCATCGCATCCAACTATGTCAAGGAAGACCTCAACCTCAGCGACTCCGTGGCCAACATCTTCCCGTCGCTCGTCTTCTTCTGGTTCCTCATCTTCTCCGTGCCCACGGGCATGCTCATGAACAAGATTGGACGAAAGAAGACCGTGCTCCTCTCCCTCATCATCACGGTGGTGTCGCTCATCATACCGCTCATCGGCCATAGCTTCGGCTTCATGCTCGTGGCGTTCTCGCTGCTCGGCATAGGAAACGCTTTCATGCAGACCAGTATCAACCCGCTCGCCATGCTCATCATCGGCGACAAGAACCTGGCTTCCACACTCACCTTCGGACAGTTTGTCAAGGCTATCGCCTCTTTCCTCGCTCCTTACCTGGCCATGTGGGGGGCCACACAGATCATACCGTCTTTCGGCTACGACTGGCGGGTGCTCTTCCTCATCTATTTCGTCGTGGGTGTGCTGGCTTCGGCTCTCCTCTGGGTCACACCTATTCATGAGGAGATGACCGAGGGCAAGTCGTCGTCGTTCGTCGACTGTCTCCGCCTTCTGGGCAAGCCCATCGTGCTCCTTTCCTTCCTGGCCATCATGTGCCATGTGGGTATCGATGTGGGCACTAACACCACGGCTCCCAAACTGCTCATCGAGCGCGTGGGCATGTCGCTCAATGATGCCGCCTTCGCCACCTCGCTCTATTTTATCTTCCGTACCATCGGTGCCCTCACGGGCTCCTTCTTCCTCCGCATCATGAAGACGCGCTGGTTCTTCATTATCAGCGTGGTGCTCATGGCGGTGAGCATGGCGCTCATGTTTGGCGGACAGTCCAAGGCGGTGCTCTACACGGCTATCGCGCTCGTGGGCTATGGCAATTCCAACATCTTCTCCATGGCTTTCGCCGAGGCGCTCCTTTCTGTGCCTGAGAAGCAGAATGAGGTGTCGGGCCTCATGATTATGGGTCTCTTCGGCGGCACTGTGTTCCCCCTCCTCATGGGCTTCGCCAGCGATGCTGTCGGACAGGCCGGTGCTGTGGCCATCATGGCAGTGGGCGTGCTCTATCTCTTCACTTATATCAGAAACATCAAAAAATAAATATGCACCATGGAAAATAAAAGATTGATTGTTGGCCTCGGTGAGGCTCTCTGGGATGTTCTTCCCGAAGGTAAAAAACTGGGTGGCGCGCCCGCCAATTTCGCTTACCATGCCGGACAGTTCCTCGGCAGCGATAATACTGTGGCAGTCAGCGCACTGGGCGAGGACCGGCTCGCAGAGGAAACCATCGAATCGCTTCGTGAGCACGGACTCAACTACCTCATGCCGCGCGTGCCTTATCCCACCGGCACCGTGCAGGTGACCCTCGACGAGCAGGGCATCCCTACCTACGATATCAAGGAGAATGTGGCTTGGGACAATATCCCCTTCAGTGATGAAATCCAGCGGGTGGCGGCCAACTGCCGCGCCGTATGCTTCGGTTCGCTCGCTCAGCGCAATGTCGTGTCGCGTGCCACCATTCAGAAGTTCCTTGATGCCACACCTGCCGACTGCATGAAGATCTTCGACATCAACCTGCGCCAGAACTTCTATACCCCGGAGGTTATCCAGGAGTCCATGCGTCGTTGCAATGTACTGAAAATCAATGATGAGGAACTCGTCCTCATAGGCCGCATGTTCGGATATCCCGGACTCGATATGGAAAACAAGTGCTGGCTCATCCTGGGCAAGTACAACCTCGATATGCTCGTGCTCACTTGCGGCACCAACGGCTCTTATGTGTTCACACCGGGCCAGATGTCGTTCCAGGAGACACCGAAGGTGGAGGTGGCCGACACCGTAGGCGCCGGCGACTCGTTCACAGGTTCTTTCTGCGCCGCCATCCTCAGTGGCAAGCCCGTGGCCGAGGCTCATAGGCTCGCCGTGCAGGTCAGTGCCTTCGTGTGCACCCAGAATGGTGCCATGCCCACTGTCCCCGCCGAACTCAAAGACCAGACTAAATAAAGGTGGGTTCTATTAATTATGTCGAGGCGATTTTTGATTTTTAGTCGTGTGCAGAGTATAAGTTGAAGAGGGAGTATAGCGGGCTATACGACCGATGAGACTTGACGCTATGCACCGAATAAAAACAAAAAGCGACCGAAACAAATTCTATGGAATAAATATCAAACAGAATTAATAGAACACACCTAAACTTAACAGATTTCCATTGAAATTTTAAACGGATTCAGATTGCACACCCGCCGACCGTGAGGCCGGCGGGTTTTTTCTAATATTTTCTGGTGCAGTTCTAAGTCCTGAATTGTTAACCCTAATCGGTCATTAGGAATGATGTCAGTTCTGTATTTGTTTTAGACAGATTGTGCACATCGATATCGAAGGCGTAGCGGGCTACGTCGAGATATGGCATTCATTAGACAGAAAATCCATAAGAACATAAAGAATGTCGGCCTAATGACCGATTAGGGTTAATTTTATCGCCGAATTATACTTTTTTTTTTGTAGATTCTTATTGTTTCATTATCTTTGTAAAATTAAAAAATACAATAAGATGATTCCAAAGATAATACACTATTGCTGGTTGAGCGACGATCCATTTCCACCAAAGATTCGGAAATGCATGGACACTTGGCGCAAGACACATCCCGACTATGAAATCATCAGATGGAGTACCAAGAACTTCGATATTCATTCAGTTCCGTACGTCAAAGAGGCCTATGAAGCACGTAAATGGGCTTTTGCTGCCGACTATATCCGTATGTATGCTCTTTACACAATGGGGGGTATCTATTTAGATTCAGATGTTATATTGCTGAAGAGATTTGATGATTTTCTTGACAATTCCTTCTTCTCGAGTATGGAGTATCATCCCACACAAGTAGAGAAGTGTGGCTCTATGCGCTATTTAGATGCTGAAGGGCATCGCACGGAGGATGTTTTCATTCAGGGCATACAGATTCAAGCGGCTGTGATGGGCGCAGAGAAAGGATGTCCGTTCGTGAAGGAAGTGCTTGATTGGTATCAGGGGAAACATTTTGTGAAAGAAGACGGTTCTTTACGCACTGACGTGCTCTCACCTTATATTTATGCAAGGGTGGCTGAGACCAGAGGGTTTGTTTATAAAGATATCGACCAGCAGCTGCCATCCAGAATACATATTTATCCTTCAGAGTTTTTTGCAGGTAATAAGCATGAAGTCACTAAGAACAGCTATGCCATTCACCTATGTGCACACTCCTGGCACCTGACACCTTGGGAAAAAATACGCCGTTTCTTTGGAATGAGCAAAAAGCATAAGCAGAGTCATGAGTAAAATAAAGGAGAGATACGACAGTTTTTCTCCTTTCTGCATGGCTTTGTCCTTTTTTTTATAATTTTGCAGATGTTTACGCAACTGTATCAACCATGAAACGATTACACATCTGTACCTTGATGATAATGGCGGTCGGCCTGCTCCTGCTCACAGCCTGCACCAACACTGGAAAACCTTACAAAATAGGTGTGTCACAGTGCTCCAAAGGGCAGTGGCGCGATAAGGTGAACAATGAGATGCTGGCCGCGCAGCACCTCTACGAGCACGATGTAAAGGTGTGCATCGCCAATGCCTATGATGATACCCAACTGCAGATACGCCAGATTGACAGCCTCGCTGGTGAGGACATCGACCTACTCGTGGTGGCGCCCAATGAGGCGGCTCCCATCTCTGCGGCTATCTCCAAGGTCAGGGCGAAGGGCATTCCCGTGGTCTTCTTCGACCGAAAGGCGGAAACCGACGATTATACGGCTTTCATCGGCGGTAATAATGTGGAGGCAGGCCGTGTCATCGGCCTTTATGCGCTCTCCGTAGCCCGCCAGATGGCCGCTTCCGGCCGCAAGCCTTTCGTACTCGAGGTCACGGGCGCCATGAGCACCTCGCCGGCGCAGGAGCGTCACCAGGGATTCGCCGATGCCATGAGCGGCCACGGCGAACTGGAGTATGTCTCCCGCAAAGGCGACTGGACGTCCGACGGGGCTTGCCGCATCGTGACGGAGCAAATCAAGTCGGGCCGCCTGCCCGATATCGTCTTCTGCCACAACGACGGCATGGCCACCGGGGCCTACAAGGCGGCGGTGGAGACCAAGACCGAGGGAAAGATTAAAATCTTGGGTATCGACGGCATGCCGCTCGAGGGCCTCGAATATGTGAAACTGGGCCATCAGATTGGCACGTATGTCTATCCCACCAAGGGCGACGAGATTGTCCGACTGGCACTCGACATCCTCACGGGCAAGGAATACAAGCGCGACAATACCTTGCAGGGCCTGCTCGTAACACCCGATAATGTGATGTCTGTAGCCGCCACCGAGGGCGAACTGCTCAAACAGAACAAAAACCTCATCACCATCCAGAACAAGTTGGAGCACCTCTTCGGTCTCTACAATGTACAGGGCAAGGTCATCGCTGCCTGCATCTTCGCCATGGCGCTCCTCGTGGTGGGCATCATCCTCATCGCATGGGCAAGACGCAAGACGCGGCTGGCCAACCGCCGCATCACGGCCATGAACCAGGAGCAGACGGCCTCACCTTGGTGGCCGGACCGGTCAGGAAACTGCAGGAGGCCAATGTGCTGAAGGGCGAGTGGCGTGAACTCATCGATATCGTGGCGCGCAATGTCGACAACCTGGAGAAGGTGGTTTCCAGTGTGCTCGAATTCAAGATGGGGGCTGCGCAGCCGGTGGTCGACGATGCGACGGCTCACCAGATGGCGGCCGAGAAGATGAAGGAGAACAGGCTGGCGCAGATGAAGCAGGACGATACCGAGGAACTGGCCTCTGTGCTCATCGTCGATGACAACGATGATATGCGGCGATACTTGCGCACACTGCTCGCCGACAAATTCTATGTCATCGAGGCGCCCGACGGGCAGAGCGGACTGCGTCTGGCCCGCGAGAATGTGCCAGATATCGTGGTGAGCGATGTCATGATGCCGGTCATGGACGGACTCCAGTTCTGCCGACATCTCAAGGAGGATGGCGTCACTTCGCACATACCGGTCATCCTGCTCACCGCAAGGGGCTCCGACGAACAGCAGATGGAGGGCTATGAGCATGGAGCCGACGCTTATCTCACCAAGCCGTTCAATGCCCAACTGCTCGTGGCACGCATCTACAACCTGCTCAAGAGCCGGCAGCTGCTGCGCCTCGTGCCCGATGCCGAGGGCGCACAGCAGGCTACGCAACCGGCTCCGCAACTTAGCTCGCAGGACAAGATATTCGCCGATGCGCTCAAAGAGGCCTTCCTGCGCAATATGGCCAATCCGGAACTCAAAATGGACCAGTTGGGCGACGAACTGGGCATGAGCCGGGTGCAGCTCTACCGCAAGGTGAAGGCGCTTACGGGCATCTCACCCGTCGAACTGCTACGCGAGATGCGCCTCCAGCGGGCCCACACGCTCATCCGGACCACCACCAAGAGCGTGGCCGAGGTGGCCTTCGAGGTGGGCTTCAACACGCCAAGCTACTTCTCCAACTGCTTCAAGAAGCAGTTCGGATTGTATCCCACTGAGTTGAGGGCAGACTGACGGTCTGTCCTCTTTTCTTTTTTTGATAAATGATTTCTACTCATTAGGTATCATTTGTTACAATGCATCATTTTTGTTAGTCGTTGAACGTTTTTTTCCACTTTTGTTGCATCTGTAGTGGTAATTTTGCAACAAATCATTTATTCTAACGTACTAACCTCTTTAACAAAAACTACAATGGAACAGCTGAAAAAAGCGTTACTAAGCTTCGCACTCTTGCTGACGGCTACTTTATTGTATGCCCAGTCAGAGATCAGAGGCACCGTGGTCGACCCGACAGGTGAGACCGTTATCGGTGCCACCATCATGGAGCAGGGAACGTCCAACGGAACCGTGACCGACCTCGACGGCAACTTCGTGCTGACGGTCGAGCCCGGCAAGACGCTGGTCATTTCCTACATCGGCTTCCTCACGCAGGAAGTGCCGGCCCAGGACGGTATGCACATCACTCTTCAGACCGATGCCCTCGCACTCGAGGAGGTGGTCGTCACTGGCTACACCTCGCAGCGTAAGGCCGACCTCACCGGAGCCGTGTCTACGGTGAGCGTGAGCGAACTGGCCAAGCAGAATGAGAACAACCCCATGAAGGCGCTCCAGGGACGCGTGCCGGGCATGAACATCTCGGCCGACGGTAATCCCTCGGGTGCCGCCACCGTTCGTATCCGTGGTATCGGTACGCTCAACGACAACGACCCGCTCTACATCATCGACGGTGTACCCACCAAGGCGGGCATGCACGAGCTCAATGGCAACGATATCGAGTCAATCCAAGTGCTCAAGGATGCTGCCTCGGCCAGTATCTATGGTAGCCGCGCTGCCAATGGTGTCATCATCATCACTACGAAGAAAGGTAAGGATGGCAAGGTGAAGGTCAACTTCGACGCTTCGGTGGCCGCATCGCTCTATACCAATAAGATTGAGACGATGAACGCAAGCGAGTGGGGTAGGGCCTTCTGGCAGGCTTCGGTCAACGATGGCGTCAACCCCAACAACAATACGCTCGGCTATAATTTCGACTGGAGCTACGACGCTGCCGGTCGTCCTGTGTTGAAGGGACTCACCATGAACATGTTCCTCGATGAGAACGCTACCGTGCGCACAGGCGATACCGACTGGTTCGACGAAATCACACGCACGGGCGTGGTGCAGCAGTACAACCTCTCGGTGAGCAATGGCTCCGAAAAGGGCAGCTCCTTCTTCTCCGTGGGCTATTACGACAACCTCGGTACCATCAAGGAGAGCCAGTTCAACCGCCTCTCGGCACGTGCCAACAGCGATTACAAACTCTTCGACGGTAAGGTGACTATCGGCGAGAACTTCACCATCAACCGCACACAGGGTGTCGATGCCCCCGGCGGCATCCTCGAGAATGCGCTTGAGTTCAACCCCAACTTCCCCATCTACGCCGAGAACGGTGAGTATGCACAGGCTTTGGGCGCTTACTCCGAGCGTGAGAACCCGCTCAGCCTCCTCTTTAATAATAAGGACAACAAGTACACGCAGTGGCGCTCCTTCGGCGACATTCATCTCAGCATCAATCCGTTCAAGAATTTCATGGTCCGCACCACCCTCGGTATGGACTACTCGCAGAAGGAGCAGCGCTTCTTCACCTATCCCATCGCCAATGGTAAGATGATGCGCACCGACACCGCTGCCGAGAGCAAGCAGGAGCACTGGATGCGTTGGATGTGGAACGCCATCGCCACCTACAACTTCGAGAGCGGCGACCACCGCGGCGATGTCATGCTGGGTGTCGAGATCAACCGTCACGACTATAAGTGGATGAGCGCAAAACGCTACGACCTGGCCATCCTCAATACGGATTATATGTGGCCGTCGGCTGGTTCCGGACGACAACTGGCCCAGGGCTCGGGCGACGGATTCTCGCTCGTATCCTTCTTCGGAAAGGCCAACTATACCTATGCCGACAAGTATCTCGCATCCGTCACCGTGCGTCACGACGGTTCCAGCCGCTTCGGCTCCAACAAGCAGTATGGTACCTTCCCCTCGGTCTCCGCTGGTTGGCGCATCTCGCAGGAGAAGTTCATGGAGTCTACCGCCAGCTGGCTCGACAACCTCAAGCTGCGCTACTCTTGGGGACAGACCGGTAACCAGGAAATCTCCAACACCGCACGCTACACCCTCTACCAGGCTGTGGTCTCCACAGGCCTCTGGGGCAGCGGACAGGCCGGCTCCTCCTACGATATAGCCGGCAGCAATGGCGGCTATGCGCTCGATAATGGCTATGTGCGCTCGCAGCGCGGCAACGACGACATCAAATGGGAGACCACCACACAGCACAACATCGGTTTCGACTTCGGACTGATTCGCAACGAAATCTACGGCTCCTTCGACTGGTTCTATAAACTTACCTCCGATATCCTTCTGCCCATGGACGGTATCGCAGCCATGGGCGAGGGTGCATCGAAGTGGATCAACGCCGGTGAGATGAAAAACACGGGTTGGGAACTCGCCGTGGGCTACCGCCACCGCACTTCCTACGGACTCTCCTGGGATATCAACGGCAATATCGCACAGTATAAGAACGAAATCACCAAACTGCCTGAGACAGTGGCTGCCAAAGGTACTTTCGGTGGAAACGGCGTGAAGAGCGTAGTGGGACATCCCATGGGTGCTCAGGTGGGCTATGTGGCCGACGGCATCTTCAAGAGCCAGGAGGAAATCTACAACCATGCCACACAAGAGGGTGCCGGACTGGGACGCATCCGCTACAAGGACCTCAACAACGACGGACGTGTCAACGAGGAGGACCAGACTTGGATATATGACCCGACACCCGACTTCACCTGGGGTCTCAACATTTACCTGCAGTACAAAAACTTCGACTTCACCATGTTCTGGCAGGGTGTGCAGGGCGTCGACGTCGACTGCCGCGGCTATAAGTCGCAGACCGACTTCTGGGCCAACTCCAACATCAATGTGCCTTACCTCAACAAGGGTGTGCGCGTGCTCGACGCATGGAGCCTCTCCAATCCGGGCAGCAGCATTCCGGCTCTCACCACATCGGATACCAACAACGAGGGACGCGTGTCGTCTTACTATATCGAGAACGGTTCCTATGCCAAGCTCCGCACCGTGCAGTTGGGCTACAACGTGCCCGACGCCTTCGCGGCCAAGCTCAAGTTGGAGCGCATTCGCCTCTACCTCTCGGCGCAGAACCTCATCACCATCAAGAGCGCCAACTTCTCCGGAGCCGATCCTGAGAACCCGGGCTTCAACTATCCCATACCGCTTAACCTTACTTTCGGCTTAAATGTTTCATTCTAAATCTGTCGACAATATGAAAACCAAGATATTCTATATCATCTGTGCTGCTGCCCTGGGCCTCTCTTCTTGCTCCGACTTCCTCGACGAGCAGGTGCCGCAGGCCACGCTCACACAAGACGAGGTGAAGGATCCCAAGTATATCGACAATGTGCTCATCTCTGCCTATGCTGGACTCGTCACCATCGAAGACATGAACGCCTCGTTCTCTCTCTGGAACTATGACACTCGCTCCGACGATGCTTATGTGGGCGGATCCGACTTCTCCGATGGCGAACCTTTCCACCGGCTCGAACTCGGCACCGGCGTCATGACCACCGACTGGCCCTTCTCTTCCATCTGGACCCGCTTCTACAACTATCTCTCGCGCGTCTCCCTCTCGCTCGATGTGCTCCGCTCCGCCGACCAGGACAACGCCGTCATCCAGCAGCGCACCGCCGAGATGAAGTTCCTCCGCGCTTATGGTCACTTCCAGCTCAAGCGCCTCTTCAAGAAGATTCCGTTCGTGCTCAAGCCCAACATGGAGGAAGACGACTACAACAACCTCTCCAACACCGAGTTTACCAACGACGAGGGTTGGCAGCAGATTATCAACGACTTGGAGGATGCTTATAAGGTGCTGCCCACCGTGCAGGCCGAGAAGGGACGTCCCACCAAGGCTGCCTGCGCCGCCTTCCTGGCCAAGGTGTACCTCTACAAGGCTTACCGCCAGGACAACGCAGCCACCAACGAGGTGACCGGCATCAACGAGGCCGACCTGCAGAAGGTGGTGGAGTATACACAGCCTTCTATCTATACTTCGGCCGGCTACGGACTCGAGCCCGACCTCCACAACAACTTCCGACCCGAAGAGCAGTATGAGAACGGCAAGGAGAGCATCTGGGCCATCCAGTACTCCAGAAACGACGGTACCGTCTACGGCAACCTCAACTTCTCCAACCGACTCATCGTGCCTTGCATCCCCAAGGTGCACGACTCCGGCAACGACTTCTACAAACCGTCGCACAACCTCGTGGATGCTTACCGCACCAACGCCGACGGATTGCCCATGCTCGACGACTTCGCAGCCACCGACTATACCGTGGGCTCCAACCAGACCGTCGACCCGCGTCTCTTCGTCACCGTGGGTGTGCCCGGCACTCCGTATATGTTCAATACTGACTTCATGATGGCCGAGACCAACACCTGGAGCCGCGGAGGCGGTACCTATGGCTACTTCGTGTCGCTCAAGCAGAATGTCGACCCGGCCCTCACCAACAGCTATCTCTTCGACTGCGACAACCAGTGGGCTTCGTCCATGAACCGAATCGTGTTCCGCTATGCCGACGTGCTCCTCATGCGCGCCGAGGCGCTCGCTCAGCTCGGACAGACCACCGAGGCCATTTCGCTCGTCAACCAGGTGCGCCAGCGCGCCGCCGGCATGATTACCAGCAGCGTGGTGAGCGGCTATCCCAATAAGTATGGCGTGCGCTACGCCGTGGGACGCTACAACGGCACTTACTCCAAAGACCAGACCATGCGCATCGTCAAGATGGAACGCCGCCTCGAACTGGCCATGGAGGCAGAGCGCTTCTTCGACCTCGTGCGCTGGGGCGATGCCGCCACCGTGCTCAACAAGTATTTCACCGACGAGAGCCGCACCATGAACTTCCTGCAGGGTGCCTCCTTCACGGCCAACAAGAATGAGTACCTGCCCATTCCTTATGAGCAGATGGCTGCCTCTAACGGCAACTACACACAGAATTGTGGCAACTGGTAATATGAATCGGAAAACTGAATTTTAACGGAATTAAGTAGAAAAGCTATGATTACCAAAATCAAACAAATATTCCTTGCTGGCGTGCTGGGCTGCGCTTTGGCGGCCGTGCTCGCTTCATGCAGCGACGACAATACCGGCAGCATCGATGTCAGCGGTGCATGCCTGGTGGAGCAGTTCGAACTCAACGGCCAGTATACGGCCACTATCAATACGGAGAAACGGCTCGTCAAGGTGAAGGTGCCTGCTTCCTTCGATGAGAAGGGGTCCATGCAGGTCACCGCACTTACCCTCTCGCCGGGCGCTACCTCCAATATCCATGTGGGCGACCGCATCAATCTGGAGGCCGACAAGACCTTGCATATCACCAACGGCGACCTGGAGATGGACTATCAGGTGGCTGTGCGCAACGATGAGGCCATCATGAAGCTATTCCTGCTCGAGGGCGTCAAGGGCGCCATCAACCAGGACGACAAGACGGTTACCGTGTCGGTCATGGCCAACAGTGGTATCGACCTGGCCAATGCCACCTTCGAGGTGGAGTGCAGCGAGGACGCCGTGTGCAGTCCGGCCAGCGGCACCAGAGGCAATTTCACCGAGCCTTTCCTTATCACCCTGACCGACAATACGGCCACCACCACCTACACCGTCTATGTGACGATGATTGAGAACCCGGTGGCGCTCTTCGTGGGCGAGGCCGAGAACGTGGAGATGCTCAACGACGAGGAGAAAGCGGCCGCCAAGTGGCTCACCGGCAATGTGGAGGGCGCTGCCTACGCTTCGTGGAGCGATGTGGCCAGCGGCAATATCTCGCTCGAGCGCTGCAAACTCATCTTCTTCCACCGTCACTGCCCGTCGTTCGGCACTTACAACGGATTTGCCGATGCCGAGACCGGTGCCATGGCTGCACTGCCGCGCATGAGAGAGTTCTGGCAGCAGGGTGGTGCCTTCGTGCTGGGCCGTTCGGCCGTCAACTTCGCCATCGCACTGGGCGCTATGCCCGAGGATGCTTATCCCAACAATGTTTGGGGCGGCGGAGGCGGTGAGGGCTCCGACCTCATGGGCGACGATCCCTGGCACTTCTTCGCTTACGACCCGGCTCACCCGCTCTGGAAGGGTCTTACCACCTACCCGGGCGCTCCTGAGAATGCCATCTACACGCTCGATGCGGGCTACACCATCTGCAACACCACGTCGCAGTACGGATTCTGGGGCAACTACGAGGGCGGAAAGGATGCCTTCGAGGCCAATACCGGCGGACGGGCCCTCGGTGGCGACAACAGCGTCTCGTCGTGGGAACTCAAGGCTTACAACGGCCAGTACGGCAAGGGCGGTATCATCTGCTTCGGCTCCGGACTCTTCGACTGGAACTCGCCCACGCCTTATACACCGCTCTATCACGAGAATATGGGCAAGATTATGCTCAATGCGATTGATTACTTAACCAAATAATTAAACCCGAACAATTATGAAGACTATGATATATGCCTCATTCGCCCTCCTGTTCTCGGCTGCCGCTCTGACGGCCTGCAGCGACGATGATGTGACCGGCGACCCCGCAAGAAACTGGGAAGGAACCACAGAGCTGTTCATCCCTACCGACGAGGCGGGCTTCTCCACCTACTATACGCCGGCCGTGGGACGTGTGGGCGATCCCATGCCGTTCTTCGACAAGAAAGAGGGCAACTTCAAAGTGCTCTACCTACAGGAGTTCACCAACAACATGGCTTACCGCTACCATCCCATCTGGGCCGTGCAGACCACCGATGGCTGCAACTATGAGCCGCTCGGCGAGGTGCTGCCCGTGGGCTCAAACGACTATCAGCAGGATGCCGCTCTCGGTACCGGATGCTGCTACTACAGCGAGAAAGAGGGCCTCTACTATGTCTACTATACGGGCCACAACCCCAACAGCAAGTATACCGAGGCCGTGATGCGCGCCACATCGCCCGACTTCAAGACTTGGACCAAGGACAACCTCTGGCAGCTCAACGGACCGGAGTTCGGCTATTCAAGCGTCGACTTCCGCGACCCGCAGGTCTTCGAGGCTGAGGACGGTCTCTACCACATGGTCATCGCCACCAAACCGGTGTCGGGCGGTGACCCGGTCTTTGCCGAGTTCACCTCTTCCGACCTGAAGACATGGCAGCACGCAGGCCGCTTCCCCATGATCTGGGACCGTATGCTCGAGTGCCCCGACATCTTCAAGATGGGTCAGTACTGGTACCTCGTCTACAGCGAGTCGGTGCGCACCTCCTGGAGCCGCAAGGTGAAGTACATGGTGGCTTCGTCCTACGACGACCTGAAGGCTTGCCTCGGCGGTTCGCCGCGCTGGCCGGCCGACGGCCACGAGGGTGTGCTCGACAGCCGCGCCTTCTATGCTGGCAAGACCGCAGGCAACGGTACCGACCGTTACATCTGGGGCTGGTGCCCCTTCCGCTCCGGCGGCTCTATCCATGAGATGAATGTGAATGTGGGCGGCGGCGACGGCAACGAGCCCAACTGGTCGGGCGCGCTGGTGTGCCACAAGCTTATCCAGCATGCCGACGGCACACTTACCCTGGGTGCCGTGCCCGCCATGGCCTCCAAGTACAACAAGAGCATGCCCGTCAATGTCATGGCCAGCAGCGGCTACAACAACGGCACACTCTCCGGCGACGGCGCCTATGCGCTCTTCAGCCGCCTCGGTGCTCACAACCACATCAGCATGACCGTCAAGACGTCCAACAACTGGGACAAGTTCGGCATCTCCTTCGTGCGCGGTACCGATTCTGAGAAGTACTACACCGTGGTGGTCAATCCCGAGGACGAGAACCACCGCAAGGTCAACTTCGAGCAGGAAGGCCCCACCGGCCAGGGATTCGTCGACGGTATCGACGGCTATTGGTTCGAGCGTCCGTCCGACAATGTCTACCACATTGACATCTACACCGACAATTCGGTCATGGTGATGTACATCAACGACAATGTCTGCTACACCAACCGCATCTATGGCATACAGAAAAACTGCTGGAGCATCAACAACTACGGTGGCTCCGTCACCGTCAGCGATGTGAAGGTAAGTGAGTATTAATTTGGTTAGTACTTTTGTTAAGCCCGAAGGCGTGGCACCACCCGGTGCCGCGCCTTCATCATGTATAACCATGCCAATCTTATTAAGGTGGGTTCTATTAATTATGTCGAGGCGATTTTTGATTTTTAGTCGTGTGCAGAGTGTAAGTTGAAGAGGGAGTATAGCGGGCTATACGACCGAT
>ONMI01000003.1 GCA_900318915.1 uncultured Prevotellaceae bacterium
AGATTGTGCACATCGATATCGAAGGCGTAGCGGGCTACGTCGAGATATTGATGTGTGCAAGGTGTCAAAAGAAATGCAGGAATGGCATTCATTAGACAGGAAATCCATAAGAACATAAAGAATGTCGGCCTAATGACCGATTAGGGTTAAAATGAGGAAATGGGGAAATGTCTACACTCCTACTCCTACACTCCTGAAAAAAACGTAAGTCCCGGAAGTTAGCGCTTCCGGGACTCATCGTACAGTTACTGGACTTTTAATCTATAATTTATTCATAACTATATCCTGATACACTCTTTTCACCAGTCAAAAAAACCAAGTCTATATTTAGATTGTGAGTATGTCGCGTTTATGGTTCGTATGTCGTGCTGTTAGCGGCGTCCGCCGAAGCCTCCGCGGCTTCCTCCGCTGTGACCGCCACCGCTACGGCTGCCGCCACTGTGGCCGCTGCTGAATCCGCCTCCGCGGCTGCCGGAGCTCATGCTGCTGCGGCTGGGTGAACTGCTGTGGCCGAAACTGCTGCTGGAACGGCTGCTGGAGCCCATGCTGCTGCGACTCGGTGAGCTGCTGTGACCGAAGCTGCTGCTGGAGGAACGGCTGCTGGAGCCGAAGTTGCTGCGCGGAGCAGTGGTAGTGGCTGAATTGCCGCGTGAGAAGTTGCCGCCCGATACTCTCGACTCGCTGCTGCGGGTGCTGGGAGCCGTCACACGCTCGGTGTTGCGGGTGCCGCTGGGCGAGAAGGTGCCGCTGCGGTGAGTGCCCACGCTGCTGCCGGTGCTGCGGCTGGGAGCCGTGGCGGAGCTGCTGCCTCCGAAGGTGGAGCGGCGGGTGCTGCTCTCACGGGTGCCGGTGGCGCGCTGCTGCTGGCCGTCGCGGTTCATGGTGCCCACGGTGGTGCGGCTGCCGCTGTTGGTGCCGAAGGTGCGGTTGCCGGTCACGGTCTGGCCGTTGTTGTCGCCGCCGTGTCCGCGTCCGTTGTCATGTCCGCGTCCGTTGTCGCCGCTGTGGCCGTTGTCACCGCCGTTGCGTCCCCGGTTGTTGCCGAAGCCACCCCGTCCGTTGTCGCCTCCGTTGCGTCCGCGGGTGGGTCCGAAACCTCCCCGTCCGCCGTCGTGCGAGCCGTGACCGTAGTCGCCGCGGTCGTAGCGGTCTCTCATGCCTCCGTGGCTGCCGTGTCCGCGTCCGCTGTGTCCCCAGTCGCGTCCGTGATACCAGCTGTGTCCGCCGTTGTGGTGCCAGCTGTGTCCGCCGCGGTAGGTCACGTAGAAGTGGGGGCGTCCGAAGTAGAAGAAGTCGCGGTAGGGATAGCGGGCATAGATGCCGAAGTGCCAGTAGCCTCCGCTCCAGTAGAGAGGACGGTAGAAATAGGTGGCGGCCAGGTAGGCCTCATACTGCCAGTCCCAGAGTATGTAGCTCAGGTCGGTATTGCGTCTCGACCAGCAGATACCGTAGAGGTCGTCTACTGTGTTGACGCCCATCAGGTAGTCGAGATTGATCTCGTAGGCTGCTTCATACTGCTCGTCGGTCAGGTTGAGCTCGTATGCCATCTTGTCGGTCAGGAACAGTGCCTGCTGACGTGCCTGCTCGTAACCCATGGCGTTGGCCGAGAGGGTGAGGGTGAACAGGGCGGTGAGTGCTACCAGAAACTTCTTCATGATTGTATCGTTTTAAATGGTTTTTTGTTGTTTTCTGTCTGTTGTGACCTCGACCGGCGGTGCTGGCCTTAGGTTCACGATGCAAAGAAACCAATAAAAAACCATCTGCCAAAAGGATTTTCCCTAAACCGCGGGGGAAAATCCCTATCTGTTCGTTTACTGGTCGTTACCCCGACAGAAATCCCATTAATCATTTTGAAATAAAAACTACGGATTTTTCTGCTTTATCTGATGTCAAAACAGTAAGAATCAGTCTAATCAGAAAAATTCGTAGTTTTATCAAGTATAGTACAAGTATTGTAACGTAAACAAAAAACCGACAGAAATTATCGTAATTATCGTAAATCCTCATAAAACAATCTTTGTCATCTGTCAGACATCTTGATAAGTGACCGCTATGATGAAGAGATAAAATGATATTTTCTGCGCATTACGAGAATTTCTTTCAGAAACATCAATGAAAGATTACGTGAATTACGGGAATTTCTGTCGATACTCTCAGTCACCCTATGTTTATGATTATTATGACAATTTCTTTCAGAAAAATGAAAAATTATTTGAATTACGTGAATTTCTGTTCGAAAATTGATCATCGAGAACCGTCCCCGATGATCAGTTCCCTGACCTCCACGTTCATCATTTTCTCCACCTCGTGCATGGCCTTGTCGTAGAAGACTGCCTGGACCGCCTTGTTGATGATGCCGTGGCCCACGGCCAGCACCGTCTGCCCCGGGTACTCGCGCCTTACGAGGTCGAGGAATCGCCGGGCGCGGTCTTTCAGGTGTCCGATGGTCTCCACATTGTCGGGCCACACCTTGTCTTTCAGTTCCGGTATCGACTCGCCGGTGAAGTCGCCCCAGTCGCGCTCGCGCAGCAGCGGGGTGGTGCGTATTTTCCCACTGTGGGGCTGGGCTATAATCTGGCAAGTCTCCACCGCACGCGTCAGGTCGCTGGCCAGGAAGGCGTCTATCGGCTCGTCCTTGAGCCGCTGGGCCACCTCGGCGGCCTGCTCCCGTCCCAGGTCGGTGAGCATGCCGTTGTCCTGTCCCTGTAGAATCTGCTTCACATTGCCCACCGACTGTCCGTGGCGCACCAAAAGTAATCTTGTAGTCATGGTTTCTGATGTTATGGTGCGCAAAATTATGTTTTTTCGGCCAAACGGCCAATGATTATCGGAAAAATTGTGTAAGTTTGCATCACCTTGTGGTGGTCGCCGACTGCCGCAAGGAGAAATCTTGATGTAAAACCAACCACCACAACGTATATGAGAGTCTTCCAGTCGAGCATTTTCCGGTCATTGTTTGCCATCGCCATCGGTATCTTCATCCTGCTGCGTCCCGACAGCACCGTGCAGTATCTCACCATCGCCATCGGCGTGGTGTTCCTGCTCTCCGGGGTGGTGAGCTGTGTAGACTATTTCTATACGGTGAGCCATTGGCAGGAACGTCAGGAGGTGGATCTCGACGGCCATGTGCACCCAGTGTCCAAGCCCTGGTTCCCCCTGGGCGGCGTGGGCAGCATCCTGCTCGGTTTCATCCTGGCCCTTATGCCCAATATGTTTGTCACCTCGCTCGTCTATCTCATGGCGGTGGTCATCATCATCGGCGCCCTTCACCAGCTCTTCTGCCTCGTGGGGGCCGCGCGCCACTACGGCATGGGGCCTTCCTATTGGGTGCTCCCCTCACTGTTGCTCGTGGCCGGACTGGTGATGCTCGTCAAGCCCAAATTGGTGGCCGAGATACCCTTTATGGTGCTGGGCGTCTGCCTGGTGGTCTACGGCCTGTCCGACTGCATCAACTCTTTCGTCATTCACCGCAAGCGCAAGAAAGCGCTCACCACGCTGCCCATGGAGCGCGGCGAGTATGTCGACTTTGAGGAAGTGAAAGAGTAGGATATACAGAGACTTATACGAACGGCTGGGCACCGTTCTTGCGTATGCGTTTGTTCACCATCGTCATGAAGAGCACGAACACCAGCAGGTCGACCAGCACGATGAGCGTGATGTCGTAGTAGCCCAGGTGTGACAGCGTGACATTGATGGTGGTGAATGCCAGCGCCAGCAGCAGGATGGTGATGAGCGCCTGGTGCTGCGTCATGCCGGCCCGCATCAGTTTGTGATGGATGTGGTTCTTGTCGGCCTGGAAGAGCGGGCGGCGGTGCAGCGTGCGGGCTATCACCACCCTCACCACATCTATCATCGGCACGATGAGCATGGTGAACGAGAGCAGCAGGCTGTCTTTGCGGAAAGGCATCACATTGGGGTTGTCCATGGCGAACTTGATGAAGAGGAAACCCAATATGAAACCGAGGGTCAGACTGCCCGAGTCGCCCATGAAAATCTTCTGTTTTTTCTCCACGCTGCCCAGCACGTTGAAGTAGAGGTAGGGCACCAGCACACCCATCAGTCCGGCTATCAGGATGGAGTAGGTGAAGAGGCTCTCGCGCACGAAGCAGAGCAGAAATCCGCCCAGCGCTAAGAACGACAGACCGCCAGCCAGTCCGTCGATGCCGTCGATGAGGTTGATGGCATTGTCGATAAACACGATGATGAACACGGTGAGCGGCATGCCCACCCACGCCGGTATCTCATTGATGCCGCAGAATCCGTATAGATTGTTGATATAGAGGCCGCTCAGCGGCATGAGGCAGGCCGCCATAATCTGCACGGTAAACTTCGTCTTGGCGCCCAGGCCGGTCAGGTCGTCGATGATGCCCACGCCGTAGATGAGCAGCAGGCTCACCAGGAAGAAGCACGACCACAGACTCATCGTCACCTGCCGCTCGCCTGTGTAGTTGTCGCTCACGAGCAGGGCCACCACGAAGGCCACCAGCATGCTGGGCATAAAACTGATGCCGCCCAGGCGCGGGATGGCGTTCTTATGCACCTTGCGCTCGTTGGGCAGGTCGTAGAGTCCTTTTTTCTCGCAGAAGTTGAGTATGAGCGGTATGAAGATGAATCCGCACACGATGCTCATCAGAAAAGACGATGCAATAAGTAGGTATCGTAGAGTCATGCTTTTACAGTCACGTGTTTTTATAGGGCGGATTTCCCACCCGTCCTTATTATATAAACTGCAATAGGCCCGCTTTATTGCATCACCCTGCCGAAAATGTGACTTTAAGCGCCATAAAAAAGCTTTGACAAGAGGGCAGGCAGATGATCCAAACATTCTGGATTCAGTTCGATATCCTTCTTCAGTTGGTCAAAAAATTCCCGCAGCTGGTCCAATCGGCGGTTACAGAGATGGTTGTTGCGCAGGCAGAGGGCCGACATCTGTGGTTGGATAAGAGCCGTTTGGCTTTTTCTGTCCCAATACGCCGGATCCACTTTCACCCCCGTTGGATAGCGGTGTTGTCGGCCATGGATACACACCACACCATACACAGGGGTTGGTTGGTGTCCATTGGGCTCCCGTAGATTGAAATGGAGCCGCAATTTTGAGAGGAAGAATTGTTTTTCCATGTTGTTGATTCTTGGGGTTGTCAATCGTGATTGTAAAGTTATAATTTTAAAGTAGGTCTACTGCTGAGCTTTTGCTTAAAAATGTGCACTCTTGTGTGTCTGATTTGTTGGAAAGTAGGATATTTTTACAAATTTTGTTAAATAGTCTTAATTAGACTTTTAGTTTATAAATTTCACGCATATTTTTTTTCAATTTGCAATAAAAGCGCTACTTTTGTGATACATATAATAATGTGTTCTATACTTATAATAATGATTGAAATCGAGGCATGTATATGCCGCTCTCTTTGTGCTGATATTAAGGTGAATATTTTTTATTGATGTTCTAAACCTATCAAAAGTAGTTCAGATATATCCAATTAAATACCAAACGTTTTCTGCAAACCACAAATAATTAAACTATATTTGTATGAGAAGAATCTTTACATATTTGCTTTTCCTGCTCTTGCCCCCACTGGCACTGCAGGCACAGGTGGCTATAGATGCGACCAATTTCCCGGACGAGAACTTCCGTACGTATGTAGCTACTTTTGATACGGATGGTGACAACAGCCTCTCCGAAACTGAGATTGCTGCCGCAAAGAAGATTGATGTGAACAATAAGGGTATCACCGACTTGACAGGTTTGAAGTATTTTACTGAAGCAGAGACACTCTTCTGTTATAACAACAGTGAACTTTCCACGCTTATCGTTTCAGAAAACAAAAAGTTGACGGAGCTTCAATGCTACGATTGTGGCCTTACTTCTTTGGATGTTTCCCAAAATACACTTTTGTTAAGGTTACGGTGCCAAAACAATAATTTATCTACCTTGGATGTTTCGAATCTTCTTTCTTTGAAATTGTTATTTTGCTATGGCAACGATGAAATCTCTTCTCTTGACATTTCACAAAACAAAGACTTGACAAACCTCGATTGTCACAATTGTAGTATCACTTCCTTGAATGTTTCGGAACTTTCCAAATTGTCATCGTTGACTTGTTATAATAACGCCCTCACAACTCTTGACGTGTCGCAAAACCTAAAATTACAATATTTATATTGCTATAATAACAACATCAGTTCCCTCATCCTCCCAACGGACAAAAACAACACTGCTTCGGGCAACGAAATGTATATTAACGATAATCCATTGGGTTCTATAAATCTGGAACATTGTCCTAACCTCAAAACTCTAGATTGTAAGAACTGTGAACTCAGTGAGTTAAATGTAGCCAATAACACGAATCTGCAAAGGCTTATTTGCAGTAATAACAACATTTCGAAACTTGATGTCACCAATAATTTGGCGTTGACTCAACTCACTTGTTCAGGCAATCAACTCACGACACTTGACTTAACCCAAAACACTAAGTGCAATAGTCTCAGCATTTTTGGGCAGAAGAAAGTTGTGGATGCCATAGTATTTGATTTTGAGAGTATAGCTGTCGAGGTGCTTCCCTCATCCAGTAGTTCTACGCTCACAAAGGATTTATTTTTAAATGTCAAAGGTCCCATTGGTGTCAATGACACCGAGAAGGATTATAAGGTGGTGGATGGAAAGCATTATTTAGTGATTGGCCAACCGAAGGCCGATGTCGACCTCAACTTGGATAACCAGAAAGTCGCTTATAATTTCAATCCAAAGAGTTCGAAAAAGCCTTCAGCCAGACTCGATGTCTCACTTACAACCTATCCTTACATAATGTATATCAATCCGGCCAGCCAGGACCTCTCTGGAGGTTTCTACTCCGGCACCATTTATCTCGACTATGACGCTGTGGTTCCTGAGGGTATGGAAGTCTATGTGGCGAACGAGGTCAAGACGGCTGACGATGGTTCTCAGTGCCTGAACATGAAAATTGTGGGACTGCCAGGTGATGTGATACCGGCAAATACCCCGCTCTATGTAAGAGCTGCCGATAATGCGGGACTCTATGCCTTCGCACGCAATCTTGGTGGAGCAACTCCTGTTACCATTCCCAGCGGTAATCTGCTCCAAGGTACTTTGTCGAATAAGACTGTTTCTCCCAATGCTTACCTTACCTTGGGTCGGGAAGAAACATCTGGTGAGGTAGGATTCTGGCCTTTCCTCGGCAATAAAATAAATGCCCACCGCTGTTTCGTGGATGCCTCGCTCGTAGATGACGGAAATGCTGCCAACGGATTCGCTTTCTCCTTCGGTGGTGATACGAACCAAATAGACCCGGTGATTGTTTCCAGTGGCGATTCTACCAAAGGCACCTGGTTCAACTTGCAGGGCGTTCAACTCACGGAAAAACCCTCACAAAAGGGTATCTATATCTGCAATGGTAAAAAAATCATCATCAAATAAACTGTCAGCATGAAAAAAATATATTGTACGCCACAAGTTGAGGTGATTGAAATAATGGCCGAAAGATTGATGGATTTCTCGGTCAAAACTGGGAAAACCGGAAAGGGAACCAATGACAATTTTGGCAATGAGTCAATTTTTGATGGCGACGAACAAGGGCACGGTGACAATAACAGCGTGATATGGGACAATTGAAAATTCCACTTCTGCTCAAATGAATAATTGTATTAATAACTAATAACTAATAAATTCTTGATTATGAAAAAGAAAAATCTCTATGTAAAGCCTTCCACGAAGATGCTCAATGCAGTGGAGGACGTTTTTTGCGTATCGACGGGAACTGGTGATGTCTTCGCCAATACCGACTTCTTCGATGAAGAGGAAGAGGACGTTGTCATTCTTCCTAAAGTTAAAAGTCCTTGGGAAGACTAATTCTCTCTCTTGTATGTATTTAATAGTTAAGTTTGATAATCAGTAAAATAAAGGAAATATGAAAAAATATGTATTTGGTTTGTTCCTTGCCACTGCTTTCACAAGCTCGCTCTCGGCACAGGTAACTATTGATGAGAACAACTTCCCCGATGCTAATTTCAGGGATGCTGTGGCTGCTTTTAACACGGATGGCGACAACAGCCTCTCCGAAACTGAGATTGCTGCCGTTACGAAGATAGACGTGCAAAATAAGGGAATTACCGATATGACAGGTTTGGAGCATTTCACCGCACTCAAGACTCTATATTGCCAGAAGAACAAGAACCTCACATCGATTGACGTTTCGCAGAACATAAATCTGAAGGACTTCAGATGCAACGACTGTGGCTTCACTTCTCTAGATGTCTCTGCCCTTGAAAATTTGAGCGTTTTTTATTGCTTCAACAACAAACTTACTTCTCTTGATGTGTCTGGCAACCTGCTTTTGAAAGACCTGCAGTGTAATGGAAACAACATCAGTTCTCTCATCCTGCCCCCAGAGCAACCCACAGCAAGGGACAACAAAATGACTTATCTGATTATAAGCAACAACCCCATTGGCTCGGTTGATGTGACATATTTTACAAACCTCAGTTCTTTGCAGTGTAACTATTGTAATTTAGATGAGCTGGATGTGACTAACAACAAAAATCTTACTCGTCTTTATTGCTGGAATAACAACCTCACTGATTTGGATCTTTCCAACAATACTAAACTCAGTGACTTTAGATGCTCTTATAACCCGTTCGGCGAACTCGATTTAACCAAACTTGCCAGCCTGTCTCATCTGGAGTGCCGAAATTGTGAGTTGGAGGTGCTTGACCTGACACAGAATATTGCTTTGACTTATGTGCAGTGTGAAAGTAATCATCTCACCACTCTCGACCTGAGCAAGAATGACAAGTGCACCTATGTTTCTGCAAAGGGCCAAACAAAAGAGGTAGATGCCATTGCTATTGATTTCGAGGGTATTGGTGTAGAGGTGCTTCCCTCTACCGATGGTTCTGTAATCAGCAAAGATATGTTCTCCAATGTAAGTGGTCCCGGCACAAATTCCGAGGAACTGGACTATAAGGTGGTGGAAGGCAAGCATTATTTTGTGATTGGCAAGCCGAAAGCCGATACCGACCTTTATGATAAGGTGGTGAAGTATTCTTTCAACCCCCAATGCCCGGGTAAGCAGAATGCCGAAATGACGGTTACGCTCACCACTTATCCTTATGTGATGTATATCAATCCGCTGAGTGCCGACCTTACCGACGGCTTCTACTCCGGCACCATCTATCTCGACTATGATGCCGTTGTTCCCGAGGGCACTGAGGCTTACATTGCCACGGGCATTACCCTGAGCAAGGATGAGATGGTGAAGGATGGTGAGAAAGTGGTGGCTGAGCAGCTCACGATGGTGAAAGTGGCTGATGCCGGTGAGGTAATCCCCGCCAATACGCCCGTATATGTGAAGTCCGCCGAGAATCCTGGTCTCTTCGACTTCGCTCGCAATCTTGATGAACTGGAACCTGTTGCCGTTCCTGAAGGCAATATCTTCGAGGGCACACTCGTTGCCAAGACTGTGGAGGCTAAGTCTGTCCTCACCCTTGGTCGCGAGCAGGAGCAAGGAACGGGTGAAATCGGTTTCTGGCAGTTCACCGGTACTAAGATTCCCGCTCACCGCGTTTACATCGACGCTTCTTTGATGAGCAATGAGAATGGTGCCAACGGCTTCACACTCAACTTCGAGGGTGGCTCCGACGGTATCAATGCAGCCAGCACCGACGCTGCTGTGAAGACCGACAACGCTTGGTATTCGCTCCAGGGCGTGCGCATGCAGGGCGTGCCCGCCGTGAAGGGTGTCTACATCAACAACGGCAAGAAGGTGGTGGTGAAATAATCCCACACCTCTTTATATATAAAAAGGCGGCAAGTCGTATCCACGACTTGCCGCCTTTTTAGTATGCTTTAAACGGATTCGTCATCCTTCGGGCGCAAACAGGTCGTCGAGGCGCACCTCGTTGCTTACAATATTGCTGTGGCTGTTCACCGCAACCCCATAGGTGGTGACGAGCGTGAGCTGTAATGACTTCCGCATTTTTGTCATTTCCTGAAACCTCGACAGCTTCTGGCGGAGGTTCATCTCGTAAGCAAGAGATATGCTGAATGGGGCGTTTGTGAATTTCATTTCACAGAGGTTGACTGTCTGGTCGGCACGCTCTATCACAAGATCAATCTGAGCGCCCTTCCCCTCGTCGTCACATCTCCAAGCGTAACTTTCCGTCTTGATACCGCTGATGCCCAATTTTCGCTTTATTTGATCCTGATGATGCCAGGAAAGTAGCTCAAAAGTGAGCCCCGCCCAACTGTGAAATTCGGCCGTTCCCTGAAAGTGCATCCAATTGGTTGCTTTCTTACGGGCGAGAAAGTGAAAATAGAACAAAGAGAAAAAGTCTACCAGCTGATAAATCACGGCAGTGTCTCTCGATGCTTTGTAATGCTGATGGCGCACTATGAATCCGCATGACTCTAAATTTCTGAGTGCCGTGGTGAGACCGTTACCAGAGGTAAGACCTGTCTGGTCAATAATCTCTTTGCGGGTGAGCCCGGACCTGCGGCTGCTGAGCGACTCTACTATCCGTATGTAGTCGGCTGAGTTGCGGAAAAGTGCCGCATAGAGATTTTGAAACTCATTGTGCAGAGCGCCCAAAGGACGGAACAGCAACTGGTCAATATTCTGAGCCAGGCTGAGTCGTGGGTCGAGCATTTCAAGATAATAGGGTATACCGCCCATGGCCATGTATAGAATGGCTATATCGTAGTGGGACAACGTGAAGCCTTTCTCTTGGAGAAACTGCTCCGATTCATGAAGTGTGAAGGGCTGAAGAAAAATCTGTCGTGTGAGCCGGTTGTGCAAACCGCCATGATTGTTTATCAGCTTGTCCATCATCCATGAGGTGGCTGAACCGCACACTATAAGCACGATATCACGGCGGGCTGAGGCCCATGAGTTCCAAAAATGCTCCAAGGCAGCCACAAATCCTGACCGGGCTGTATCCATCCATGGCAGTTCATCGAGTAAAATAACCTTGCGCTCTGCAGATGACTGCCTTACAAGGGAACGCAGCAGCATGAACACTTCTATCCAGTCGTGTGGAGCATCTGACGGGGTGGGGAGACCCTGGTCGAGCAGGTCTTCGTAAAATGACTTTATTTGTCTGTCTGTGCCCTCATTGGCCAAACCGGAGGTTTGAAAGAGCATCCTTCCCTCAAAATATTCTCTTACAAGAAATGTCTTCCCCACGCGGCGACGGCCGCAGACCGCTACAAATTCTGACTTCTTCGATTGGTAGATGTCGCCTAATAGCTGCTTCTCATGGTCTCTGCCTATTATGTTTTCTATCATAGTGACTGAATCTTTGTGGTGACAGTGCAAAGATAGATAAAATAATTGTTCGTGGCAAATTATACTCATATAATTTGCCACGAACATGTTAAAAATTGTATTCGTGGCAAAATAAGCGCTATAATTTGCCACGAACACACTAAAAATGCCACTCGTGGCAAATTATACAGTCAGCCACATCCTCATAATCTCGATGGGGTGCAGGGCTTTAACACCGGTACCGTCGAGTATCTGCTGGCGGCAGGAGGTGCCGGGAGCGGCCACAAAGGTGGGGTGGGGCAGGTCGCGCCCCTCTTGCATGGCACGGCGAACGGCGGGGAAGAGTACCAGTTCGCCGATGGCGAGCGAGGTCTTATAGTGTTCTTTCTCGTAGCCGAACGAACCGGCCATACCGCAGCACCCGCTCGGTATGACATGCACCGTAGCGCCCTTGAGCAGCCGCAGCATGGCGGCCGTCTGCTCCACGCCCACAAGGGCCTTCTGGTGGCAGTGGCCGTGCAGCCATATCTCCATGGGCTGAGCCTGGAACATGTCGGGAGTGATGCGGCCGGCAGCCACCTCGCGCATGATAAACTCGTCGTAGAGCAGGGCTCGGGTGCCTAAGGCCTTGGCCTGCTCGCGCAGCCGCGCGGGCACCAGGTCGGGATATTCGTCGCGGAAGGTGAGGATGCACGAAGGCTCGATGCCCACCAGCACGTCGTCGCCCTGTATCACGGGCGAGAGCAGTTCCACATTTTTGGCGGCCAACTTCTTGGCACGGTGCAGGCAGCCCTTGGAGATGGCGGCGCGGCCGCTCTCTACATGGCGCGGCACCACCACCTCATAGCCTAAATGGGTGAGCAGACTGGCAAAAGCCTGTCCGAGCTCCGGCTCCTGATGGTCGGTGAACTCGTCGGCCAGCAGGTACACCCGGCGGCCGTTGCGGGGGCGTTCATCAGCCGAGCGCGAAACACGGGCCACTTCCTGCCGTAGGGTGGTGCGGCTCAGCGTGGGGATGGCACGCTCGGGGGCGAAACCCACAAACCATTTTATGGCGGCGGCAGTGGGTTTCCACCGGGCGGCCAGGTTGTAGAAGGGCCATACCCAGTGGCCCAGTGTCTCTATTTGCGCCATGCGGGCCACCAGCCACGAGCGGCGCGGAGTGCCGTGGCGGTCGTAGAGCCACTGCAGCACCTCGGCCCGTATCTTGGTCATGTCCACATTCGACGGGCATTCCCGCCGGCAGCCTTTGCAGGCCAGGCAGGAGTAGAGCATCTCGGCTATTTCTTCCAGCTGGGCGGGGTCTTTCCCCTCCCAACCGCGGGTGAGCAACTCACGAAGCACATTGGCGCGGGCGCGTGTGGTCCAGGTCTCATCGCCCGATACCTTGTAGGCGGGACACATAGTGCCGCCCATGAGGGTCGACTTGCGGCAGTCGCCGGCACCGTTGCACTGTTCGATGCTGCACATCAGGGCGTGTACCTGCGAGCGGACGCCGCTGGCGCCCTCCACCCGGCACTCGTCGAAGGCGGCACGCCAGTTCATCACCGTGCCGTCGGGGCCCATGTCGCGCTCCAGGGCATAGGGTTGATCCTCGTCGAAGCGCAGCATGCTGTCCATGGGCAGCGTGTCTACTATCTTGTGCAGGTTGAGCAGGCCGTCGGGGTCCCAGCACTGCTTTACCTGGCGCATCAGTTCATAGGTCTCCTCACCGTACTGCAGGCGGATGAACTCACCGCGCAGACGGCCGTCGCCGTGCTCGCCGCTGATGCTGCCGCGGTGCTTCTTCACCAACAGGGCGGTCTCGGTGGCGATGTCGCGGAACAGCTTGCGGCCTTCGCGCGTCTTCAGGTTCACGATGGGGCGCAAGTGCAATTCGCCCGTGCTGATGTGGCCGTAGAACACGCAGTGGGCATGCAGACGCTCCAGCATCTCGCGAAACTCGCACAGATAGGCGGGCAGACGGCGTGGGGCCACGGCGGTGTCTTCAATCACACCCATGGGCTTGGCGTCGCCCTTCATGCCGCCCAGAATGCCCAGACCGGCCTTGCGCAGCGCCCAAACACGGCTCACGTCGGCGCCGTAGACGCGGGTGCACAGATACACCAGTCCGCTCTCCTTGAGGTGCCGCTCCAGGGCGTCGGCCTGGCGGTCGAGCTCCTCACGGCTGTCGGCACGCAGTTCGCTGATGAGCAGGGCGGCGGGGTCGCCCTCCACGAAGAAACGGTTCTTCTGCTGCTCGGCATTGCCCTTGCTCAGCTGCAACACGTCGCCGTCCATCAGTTCGATGGCGGTGGGGTGGTGCTCCAGCGCCACAAGGTTGGCCTCGAAACTCTTCTCCAGGGCATCGCAGTGAGCGCACACCACCATCAGCTCCTTGGGAGGCAGCGGGTCCAGGCTCACCTTCATCTCGGTTACGAAGGCCAGGGTGCCCTCGCTGCCGGCGATGAGGCGGCACAGGTTGATACGGCCCTCGGCCACCGTGGCATCGGCGGCTGAGGGGGTGATGTCGGCTATCACCTCGTCGATGGCGTAGCCGCAGCTCCGGCGGCGCAGTTCCTTGTCGGGATATGTGTCGTCGATGAGCTGCCGGGTGGCGGGGTCGAGCGCCCAACCTATCAGTTGGGCGTAGATGCGCTCAATAAGGCTGGCGTGTTCGCCTTTTTTGTAGAAACCGGAGCCGAAGCGGGCCTCCAGCTCGGTGATGCTATACTCTTTCAGCACCTCCACCGTGCCGTCGGTGAGCACGGCGGTGGCCTCAAGGGCATGGTGGCGCGTGCTGCCGTAGACGAGCGAGTGGGTGCCGCACGAGTTGTTGCCTAGCATGCCGCCCAGACAGCAGCGGTTGCTCGTAGAGGTCTCCGGACTGAAGAACAGACCGTAGGGCTGCAGGGCAAGGTTCAGCTCATCGCGCACCACACCGGGCTCCACACGGACCCAACGCTCCTTGGCGTTGATTTCCAGGATGTGGTTCCAGTGGCGGCTGATGTCGGCCACGATGCCCGGTCCCACCACCTGCCCGGCTATGCTGGTGCCGCCGGCGCGGGGTATCAGGTGGGTGTGCTTGTCGCGCGCCGTCTGCAGCAGTTGCTGCACATGGGTCACACTCTCGGGGTAGGCCACCCCGTAGGGTATCTCGCGGTAGACGGAGGCATCGGTAGAGTAGGCTATCTTGTGGATGCTGTCAGTATAGATTTTCATCATGACTATTTCGCGTATTTTAGGCCAAAAATACGAATAATAGTTGAATGCTGAAAGAAAACACGCCGTTTTTCGGCTTCTTGGAGTTTTTTTCCTATCTTTGACCATTCAATTATTTTTACTAACCCATACCACCGAGATAATGACGAGTCTATTACTATTGATGGCCGGCCTGCTGGGCATGGCTGCCCCCGACAGCACCGATTATACGCGCGGTATCGGACGCTATCCCGGCGACAAAGCCGAATATTTCGCTCCTGCCGTGACATGGACACAAGGGCAGCAGCTCAGCAATGCGGCACTGCACAGCGCCGCCTATGCCTCATCGACCTACGACTACAACCACACCGCCCACCTCGTGACCGACGGTCTGTGCGACAATGCCGAGCCTGCGCTCCTGCAGGTGTCCACCCCCAGCGGACCGCTCCCGCGCAGGGAGGCGGAATGGGCCTTCGACGGCGGTCCCTTCTCACGCACCATCTTGATGGGGCAGCACACCTGGCTGCAGATGGATTGGAACGGCCGGCAGAATCTGCCGGTGCGTCAGGTACGCCTGCAGGGCATGGTGGCCTATGATGACAAACTGGCCACCCACGGCTACACCATCCTGTGCCAAATGTCCGATGACGGACAGCAGTGGTACACCGTGGGCGAACTGAAAGGTGACGGACTGCCGGGACAGCCCCTGCACTACAAACTGCACTCCGACCCCAACAAACAGGAGGCGCAGGAATACCTGCCCGCCCGCCGCCTCGACGAGACCATCACCTTAATCTCTTCCTCCCAGCTATCGTCTTCACTCCTCCAGTCCTCCACTCCTACAATCCTAATCTCTCCTACACTCCTAACCTCTCCTCCACTCCTGAATAAACATTTCCGCCTCGTGATGGAGATGGACGGCGCCGCCCATTGGGATGTGCATGAGCTGCAGCTGCTCGATACCGACTATGAACCCGTGGAGATGCTTTCCTCCAGCACGTTCAGCAGCATGTGGGTGAGCCGCGACGGCGGCGAGCAGTGGATCTATACCGACCTGGGCCGCAGCCTGCCCATCGGGCAGATAAGGCTGCAGTGGGCCCTGCCGCCTGTGAAGGGGGTGGTACAAACTTCCGACGATGCCCGCCAATGGCAGACCGTGGCTGCTCTGAAAGGCACCGCTGATAACAACACCGCCGAGGTGGTGAGTATGGACGCCCAGGCCCGCTATGTGCGCCTGCTGCTGCAGGAGGCTGGACCGGCCGGACGCTACGCCCTGCGAGAGATGGAGGTGCTCTCCAAGTGGCAGAAACAGTATGTGCCCCATGCGACGCCTGCCGTGAAGGACGGACGACAAATGCTCAGCGGCGGCCAGTGGCGCCTGCAGCGGGCCTCAGAGGTGGTGGCAAGAGGTGAGGAAATCGCCTCGGCACAGTTCGACTGCGACGACTGGATACCGGCCACGGTGCCGGGCACCGTACTGGCTTCCTACTTGAACATCGGCGCCGTGCCTGACCCCAATTATGCCGACAATGTGGACCAGATATCGGAGTCGTTCTTCCGCTCCAATTTCTGGTACCGCAACGAGTTTGAGGTCGCCGACCTGCCCGACGGACCGCAGCAGTGGCTCCACTTCGACGGTATCAACTGGAAGGCACGCGTGTTCCTCAACGGACAGTGTCTGGGCCGCATTGACGGCGCCTTCATGCGGGGCCGGTTCAATGTGACGGGACTGCTCAGAAAGGGCACCAACTGCCTGGCCGTGGAAATCATCTGCAATGAACATTTCGCTGCCGTAAAGGAGAAAAACGAGAACACCACACAGTTCAACGGCGGACTGCTCGGGGCCGACAACCCCACTTTCCATGCCACCGTGGGATGGGACTGGATTACCACCGTGCGTGGACGCGAGGCGGGCATCTGGAACGAGGTGTATCTCACCACGACCGGCAGCGTGACCCTGACCGACCCCTATGTGCAGACTGAGATTCGGAGCGGCAACAAGGAGGTAAGGGTGACACCCTCCGTCTTCGTGCGAAACAACGACAGCCATGCCGTGAGCGGCACGCTCAGCGGATGGATGGGCGAGGTGCGCTTCGAAAAACAAGTCACGCTGCCGGCACAGACGGAGCAGCAAATCACTTTCAGCCCGGAACAGTTCGCCCAACTCACCGGCAGCGGTTTCCACCTCTGGTGGCCCAACGGCTATGGGGAGCCTTATCTCTATGAGGCCGGATTTTGCTTCAAGCCGAATCAGAAGAGCACGGCCGACTGCCCCACAGAAATACACTACAAGGCCGGACTGCGGCAGATGGAGTATGTCGACGCGAAAGACAGCCTCCGCATCTATGTGAACGGACAGCGATTCGTGCCGCTGGGCGGCAACTGGGGATTCGACGAGCACAACCTGCTCTACCGCGCACGCGAGTATGACATCGCCGTGGGCTATCACCGCGATATGAACTTCACCATGATACGCAACTGGGTGGGGCAGGTGGCCGACGAGGCCTTCTATGAGGCCTGCGACCGCTACGGCATCATGGTGTGGCAGGACTTCTGGCTGGCCAATCCCGCCGACGGCCCCGACCCCTACGACAACCGCATGTTCCTGAGCAACGCCGAGGACTATGTGCGCCGCATCAGGAGCCATGCCTGTATCGGACTCTACTGCGGACGCAATGAGGGATTTCCGCCCGAATCGCTCGACCGGCCCCTACGGCAGTATGTGCATGCCCTCTCGCCCGGACTGGAGTATATCTCGCACTCGTCGTCGCAGGGCGTGAGCGGAGGAGGACCCTACAGGGCCTTGCCCATGAAGGAGTACTTCAGCCGGCAGAGCGGAAAAATCCACTCGGAGCGGGGCATGCCCAACATCATGAACCTGGAGAGCCTGCGGCGCACCATGAGCCCGGAGGGCATCTGGCCGCAGTCGGTGGAGTGGGGACAGCACGACTTCACCCTGCAGGGAGCACAGCGGGCCGCTGAGTTCAACCTCTTGATGGACAAGGCTTTCGGACCGTCTACGAGCGTCGAGGACTTCAGCCGCCGCGCACAGTTCATCAACTACAACGGCTACCGCGGCATGTTCGAGGCGACCAGCAAGAGCCGGGCCGGACTGCTCCTGTGGATGAGTCATCCCTGCTGGCCCTCGATGGTGTGGCAGACCTATGACTATTTCTTTGAGCCTACGGCGGCTTATTTTGGTGCCAAGAAGGCCTGCGAGCCGATACACATCCAGTATAACGCGCTCACCGACAGCATCGAGGTGGTGGTGCTGCATCAAACTCCCGTGGGTCGGCCGCTCTCCGCTCTCACAGCCACCGCCACCGTGTTCGACCTGAACGGCCGCCGCACGCATCAGAAAAAGGCGCGCCTCAAAGTGGGTAGCGACAGCACCCTGCCCTGGACCCGACTGGCGGACATGATGCCCAAGGCTCCGGCCGAGGTCTACTTCCTGCGGCTGCAGTTGGCCGACAAACAGGGCGTCGTGAGCGAGAACCTCTATATCAAGGGACGGGAGGAAAACAATGTGCAGGCACTCACCTTGCTGCCGAAACCGGAGGTGGACCGCCAGGTGAGTATCTCCACCGACGGTGACACACAAAAGGCGGAGGTGACACTGCGCAACACAGGAAAAACGCCCGCCGTCTTCCTCCGGCTGAACCTCAAGGGAACCGACGGCGAACAGATTCTGCCGGCATGCTACAGCGACAACTATCTCACGCTGATGCCCGGCGAGACGCGAAAGGTGACCGTGACGTGGCGACGGGAGGATGCCCGCGGACAGCAGGCAATGATAGAGGTGACGCCTCTCTGATGCTTCTTCCTATGCTATAAGAAACACCCCTCTTGCTCAGCGGAGCAGGAGGGGTGTTTCTTATAAGGATGTATTTGCCTTAGCGGCAGATAATCTTCTCGGTCCTCGTTTGGCCTTCGGCACCGGTGGTGCGGCGGATGTACAGACCGCGGCCGGGCTGCGATACGCGGCGGCCCTGCAGGTCGTACCATGCCTCGCGCTCCAGGGCGGCGGGAGCTGCGGTGATGCCCGAGGTGGAAAGGGTGGTGAACTGCAGCTCGTCGGAGAAGAGTGAACTCGTCAGACCATCGGTGGCCAGCGCCATCACCTTACAGTGATAGGTGCGGTTTTGCGCCAGTCCCTCGAGCAGGTACTGCGTATCGGCGATGCTGTCGACGGTCCATTCCTTCGGACCGGCATTCCAGATGCCGGACAGCGTGTCGGTGAGCACGCGCAGGTCGTTGAGGAACAGACGCTCCTTCTGGGTGTCGAAACGGAAACGGCTGCCGTCGGCCACGCCGTGGAACACGAGCACCACCGACTCTTCCGTCTTCTTGGCCTTGAGGGTCTGGCTCTCCACCGTCTCGCCGTTCTCATCGAGCAGGCTCACGGTGTAGTTCACCGTCTTGCCAGGGTAGCTCACGGCATGGAAGGCCACAAAGCAGGAGTCGCTCTCGCTGCTGAAACCGATGTGCGGCGTGGTGAGGCGGCCGTTGGCGCCGTACATGCCTATCCTGACGTAGCCGCCGGCAGAATAAATCTGACTGCCGCTCCAGCCCGGGATGTGGGTGTGGTCGTCGAGCTCGGTGCTCAGCTCCTCATAGTGGGCGGCGGGATAGCTACCTTCTTCCATCAGCGAGAAGTCCTCGTCGAACAGCACCGGATTGAGCGAGTCGGGCAACTCCTCGTTCACCACCAAGCGGTAGCCGATGGCCTCGTCGACGGCGTTCCACGACAGCAGGGCGGAGTTGGCGGTGATGTCGCTCACCTCGTTCATCTTCGGACGGCGCAGACGGTCGTGCATGAAGCGGAATTTCACCACGCCGTCTTCCACACGAATGTCGGTGATGCCCTTCTCGGTGGGCGTGCCGTCCCAAGTGAGGGAGTTGGGGGTGGAGTAGTCGGTGAAGATGTTGTTGCCGGCGATGGGGTAGAGGTTGTTCTGCTGGTCGGAACCTTGGCGGCCGTTGGCCTCAACCAGGTCGTAGCGGGGATGCATGCCCGAGTTGACTCCGTTGTTGCGCCAGGTGTTCTCATTGTAGTCGATATGGATAATCATGAGGCCGGTGCCGGGCTGGTAGGCATCCCAGCCTACCTTCTGGCGGTTCTCCAGCGTGAAGTACTCGTTGTCGTAGACGGTGCGGATGCGGTAGGCCACATTGTTCTGTGTGAGCTCCTCCAGGCTGATTTCATCGGCCGGGGTGTCGATGTCCTGGAATTCGAGCCAGCGCAGACTGGCGCGCTCGAAGGCGGAATAGGCGCAGGGGGTGTGCGACTCGTTGTTGTAGCAGCCGGTGTCCATCACATCCCAGGCGCCAAACTGCGTGATGCTGCTCTGGTAGACATTGTACATGTCGGGCAGACCCAGCACATGGCCGAACTCATGACAGAAGGTGCCGATGCCCTCGAGCGTAGAGCCCGATACGTACTTGAGCTCGCTCGAGCAGGCGTAGCGCGACACCAACTTGCCGTCGAGCTCCAACTGTATGCCCCAGGTGGGCAGGTCGGAGGCGTGGGGCCAGATGGTGTGGGAGGCGGCGCCGTAGCTCTCGGCATAGCCGGCGTAGACCACATAGACAAAGTCGACATTGCCGTCTTCGTTGTAGTCGTACTGGCTGAAGTCTATCTGCAGACTGTCGTGGGCGATGACGCAGGCGTCCTTGATCATCTGGTGGGCACGCATGTCCTCGCCCCGGCCGTTGTTCTGACCGTAGTAGCGGATGTTGTTGGTCAGCTTGATGGGGCCGCAGACATCAAACTCGGGGGTGAACTGCCCCATCGACTGGTCCATGAAGAAATCGCGCGAACTGCCGGTGGCGCCGTACATATTGCAGCCGGGCTGATTCATGAGGCTGTCGAACACCTCGCGGGTGTACTCCTCGTTGAACGAATTGTCGGAAAACTCCACCAGGAGCACCAGACCGCGCACGGTGCCGATGGTGGGGAAACCGTCGATGTCGAGCGCACGCTTGATGCGGCTGCGGCCGCTGTTCTCCTCATAGTACTGGCCGAAGTCGATGCCGGCGGCCTCCTCGTCGTAGGTCATCCAGCCGTCGGCGCCCAACTTGAGCAGGCGGCCGTCGGTCGATACCATGGCGTGGCAGTGCTCGTCGCCCTGCAGGCGATAGGTGATTACACTTCCGTCGGGCTGCACGTGGGTGAGCCAGCCGGGATAGGCCGGGATGGCCCTGGCGCTCACGGCGCTCAGCAGGAGCGCTAGAAAGCAAAAGAGGGTCTTTCTCATTGAAATATGGGGGTTATTTGACAAGCACCTTGCGGTACTGGCCGTTGATGTTGATAATGTGGATGCCGCGGGTGCCGGGCATTACGCGCTGGCCCTGCAGGTTGTAGACAGCCTGGCCGCTGACGGCAGAAGGCTGGAAGGGATGCTCGTCGATGCCCGACTCCTGTCCGGTGGGAGCGGTGCGGACGGCGTTGACGATGAAGCCGCTGTTGCGGTCGAGCAGCAGGGTGGCTACATGCAGCTGGCGCTTGTCGGCCACCGTGGCGGGTACCTCGAAGGTGTAGTCGTGGGTGAGGGGCTCATAGGCCGTTACGGCGCCTGTGTGGGCTTCCTCGCCGGTGAAGTTGCCGTAGATGCCGCGGGCCAGGTAGTTGAAGTAGCAGTCGGAGGTGGGGTCGCTCTTGCCTTCCCAGCCGTAGAAGTCGCCGTTGCGGCCGTTGGCATAGTAGTTGGTCTGGTTGTAGCCGGTCACGGAGTCTTCGGTGAGCACATAGGCGATGTTGAAGGCGGCGTTGGCCAGGTCGGCGGCCGTGTAGTACTCGGTGTGCATGGTGATGGCGGTGCTGTCGGCGTTCCAGGTGGCGGTGGCCTCGATGGTGGCGGTGGCGTCGCTGCCCGTCTCCATGTTATACAGATTCTGGATGTCGTAGAAGGGGTCGCCGGAGAGCTTGCGGTCTACCTTGCAGGAGGGGGCGCCCGTCATGGAGCTGATGAAGGGCTGGTAGCTGTAGTCGAGCGAGCCGTCTATCTCGAGCACGTCGCCGCCGTGCACGCTGATGGGGATGAAATGGTCGGGATGCTGCTCCATCATGAGGTCAAGGCCCACCATGCCGCGCGGACACCAGCCGCACCACAGGCCGGTGTACTCCTCGCACACCACGCGGCGCATAAAAGCGGGGTCTTTCACCGTCAGTGTGGCGCTCACCTCGTTGTTGGCGCTGTAGCCGTCTGACTGGCCGTTCACCTGGTCTATCCACACACGCAGGTTGTACACGCCCGGCACAGTGGCGGGCAACGTGATGTGGAAGGTGTCGGTGGCGTTCACGGCCAGGGCATGGTCCACGGGGAGCGTCTGCTCGTCGGCATCGTTCACGGTGTAGCGCAGGGTGTAGCTTGTGATGTCGTTGCCGCCCACGTTGCGAACGGTGCCCGTGAAGGTCATCTCCGTGGCTTCGTAGGGAGCGGTCTGGTTGCCCATGCGGCCCATCTGGAGCTCGTTTTGGGGCATGTTGTCGCCCTCGACGAGGGCTTGGATGCAGATGGAGCCGCCGGTGCTGGTCCAACGGTTCTTGCTGTTATAATAGACGATGTCGCCATCGCTGTATTTCTCATTGCTGTAGCCTATGCCGTGGGCAGAGGCGAAGGAACCCTTGTAGCCGATGGCCAGCGGCTGGCCGTCGAGGGCGAAGGGGGTCTCAAGCTCTATTTCGTTCCAACCGGCCTCCAGATTGTCGAGCTTCTGCCGGTAGAGGTTCTGCGAGTCGTGTGTGTCGGTCTTGAAGTAAAGATACACGTTGGTGGCGGGGCCGTTCAGGCCTATGCGCACACGGGTGATGTGGTTGCCCTGATAGGCGGTGGTGACAGCGGAGGGAAACTGCACATAGGCGGTGGCCACCATGCCGGCGTCGCCCCAGCCGTTGTCTATGTCGGCACCATAGCGCAGCAGCACCTGGGCCTGGATGCCTGCTGTGCAGCCGAGCAGCAGCAGGAGGGTTGCAAGTAGTTTTCTCATAGTGGGTGTTGGATTAAAAAGAACATTGAGAGCAGACCTCATAGGGGCCTGCTCTCAATGGAATAGGATATACGGTTTACTTCACAACCACCTTGCGGGTCTTGCCATTGCCGGAGATGATGAAGAGACCGCGCGAGGTCTTGGGCACACGCACACCGTCGATGGTGTAGTAGTGGCCGTCCTGACCTTCGGTGGCGATGCTGTTGATGCCGTTGACACCGCTCGACTCAAAGTCGTTGGAGAACTTCGACTCGCCCTCGGCCCATACGGCGGTGACATTGTAGACGGACTTCACGCCGTCTATCACAGTGTCGTTGAAGTTGTTGCCGCTCACCTCGGTGGCTATCAGCTCACCGTCGCGGTATACATTGTAGCCCTTCAGCGTGAGCTTGGAGGTGGAGCCGAAGAGGGGCATGTACTCCATGTCGTCGATGAAGGCCACGGTGTAAGAACCGTAGGAGCAGTTGCGCACGGCGAAGTAGCGGGCGTCGGCGGGCAGGGTGTACTCAAACTTCACCCACTCGGTGGTGCCGCTTACAGAGTCGCGGTCGAGGACGATGAAGTTTTCTGACTCCTGGTCGGTGGTGGAGTAGAGAATCTCAAACACCTGCGGGTCGCTGCCGTCGTTGGGCACGCGGTACCAGAACGATACGTCGCTGCCGCCGGTCACATCGCTCGAGATGAGCCAGTCGTCGCTGGGAAGGGTCTGAGAGATACCGTCGGAGGCTGCCCAGGAGGCAATCACCTTGTTGCCGGAGTGCGGGGTGAGCACTTCGAAGCGGTCCAGGCTGAAGCCGGCCTCCTCGGGTGCCCATATCTGCCATGCCTTGGGCGAGAAGGCGTTGGCAATCTCAGGTCCGCCGAAGTAAACGGTGGAGGTGCCGTCGCCGTCGTAGGTCTTCCAGTCGCCGATGCCGTCGATGATGAACGACTCGTAAGCCTCGAAGTCGTCGGTCACCTTGTCGGTCATCTCATCGGTGGTGGGCTGGTCCCAGGTCAGGGTGAGCTGGCCGTTGTCCTCGCTGCCGCGAAGGTTCTCGGCCATGGGAAGCAGGTTGCCCTTGGTGAAGAGGCGAACCACAGAGCTGCTGTTGTTGGAGCTGTCGCCGTCGCCCTCGCAGGCACCGTTGGCAGTGAAGGCGAAAATCTTGCCTACATCGCGGCGGTCGGTGGGCACATCGAAACTCACCTGAGCGGTGGCACCGTTGGCCAGGCTCTCGAGAGTCTGGGTGGCTACCTCCTGGTCTTCGCACAGCAGGGTGATGGTGGCGTTCTCAAGGGCCTTCATACCGTAGTTGGCCACGTCGACTTTCACAGTGGCGGTCTCGCCGGCCTCGATACGCTTCTGCTGCAGGCTGATGTTCTCGACAGCCAGGTCGTAGTCAACGCCCTCGGCTATCTTGATCTGGTCGATGAAGAGCGATGCGGAGGCGTCCACAGCGTTGGCGCCGAAGGCAATCTGCACGTCTTTCATATCGTTGCGCAGGGGCACCGACACGCGCGACCAGCCGTTCACACCATTGTTGTAGGCCACGGTCTGGGCTTTCTCAAAGCCGTTGTCCTCGTAGTTGAGGTAGATGTCGAGGGTCAGGTCTTCGGGCTCGGCCTCGAAGCCATGGTACAGGTAGAAGGAGAGCTCGGGCTGCACGCTCTCTTTCAGCGAGATGCGCGGACCTGTCATGCGCTGGTCGTTGGAGTCTTCGGCCACGTAGCTGAACACCAGCATACCCTTGTCGCCGTCGAAGGGTTTCACGGCCATGCCGCTGCCGTCGACAATCTGCCATGCATGGTAGTAGCTGTCGGCGAAGAGGGTCCAGGGGTTCTGGTTGGGCTGGGGGAATCCGTAGAAGTCGAACGACTCGCTGTAGGGCATGCCGTAGGGCTCGCCGAGCACGATGCCAATCTCATCGCCGGCGGAGCTGCCGGCCACGTTCTTGGCCACCACGAGGTATTTCACGTATTCCTGTCCCCATCCGTAGTAGTCGGTGTCGGTGAGGGTGAACTCGGAGGTAGGTCCTGCCACCTCGGGCCAGTGGTTGTCCCAGCCCCACTCATAGTAGCGGCAGAGCACGTACTGCACATCGTCGGGGTTCACATAACCGCCGTGGGCACCCACGCCGCTTACAGGCTCCCAGCTGACGACGGCTTTGTACTCGTCGTTCATCTTCACTTTCAGACCGGGCACGGTGCCGGGAACGTCGACACCCACCCAGTTGGTCACAAGGGCTTCCTTGCCCTGACCCTGCTCGTTGAAGGCCACCACTTTGTAGGTGTGCTCGCCGTTGGTCACATCGTTGTCGGTCCAGGTGAGGGCCTCACCGGTGGCGGGAGCGTCGAAGCTGGTCACTGCCTGCAGCGAACCGTCTTTGTAGATGTCGATGCGGCTGATGCTGGAGAGAGCTCCACCCTGATAGGTGGTGGTGGGGGCGTTGAAGGTGAGGGTGTTCACCAGGGCGCCCATCTCGCCGGCGGTGGCGGTGAGGTTGGTCACCATGTCGGGACCCTCGAAGTTGGCGTAGAGCTCCACACCGATGTTGTCGATATAGATGTTCACACTGTTCTTCACGGTGTTGGCGTGGAAGATGAGGCGGTACTCACCGTCCTCGGGCACATTGAAGATATAGGTGTATTTGGTGTCGCCGAGCACGTCTACATCGGCCACCAGCTGCTCGTTGCCGGTTATCTGGGTGTCCTTGCCCAGCAGGATTTGCATCGACTCGTGGGTCATCCACTGGTCGTAGGTGTTGAAGGTGAGGCGGTAGTCGTTGCCGGCCTTCAGCTCCATGGGCAGGAGAATGAGGTAGTCGTCGTCGTAGGTCGAAACAGCGCCGGTCTCGGCATTGTCCACACCGTTGCCGGCCAGAGCGGCATAGGTGTCGCCGAAGGAGGTCACGGCATAGCTCCAGGTCTGACCGTCCTGGTTGGCGTCGATTACGGTCACGGCATCCCAGTCGGCCTGGGTGTCGAAGCCTTCCACGAAGGTGGGATAGTAGAGGGTACCGCCCACAATCTTGTTCGACTCATAGCTGCCGCCGGGCTGGGTACCGCTGTAGGCGGTCACCACATAATAGTAGTGGTCGCGGCGGGTGGGCAGGGTCTCGGTGTAGGTGGTGGCGGTGAGGTTCTCGGCCACGGTCACACCGTCGGGATAGCGTACTACGGTGTAGTTGATGCTGGCATCGTCGACAGGACCTCCGTTCATAGAGGTGGTGGGAGCTGTCCAGGTAAGGGTGGCGTTGACGGCATCTTCGCTTACGGCCACAAGGTCGGTCACGTGGTTGGGCACGTCGGTGCCGGCGTAGCTGTTTACGCGGCGCTCGGGCGAGCGGCCGGCGTCGTTGCCTATCTCAATGGAGATGGTCACCTTGCCCTGTGCAAGTTCGGGGGTCATGGCCATCTCCTGGCCGGGTTCCACATCGTACGCGGTCTCCTCACCATTGATGGTGACGTAGGCCTTCAGCGTGCCGCTCAGGGCGCTGCCGTCGGTGCTCGTGGTGGGGACGGTGAAGTTGAGGGTGGTGCCGTCGAAGCTGATGTTGGCGGCGGGGGCGGGAGCGGCGGGGGCGGCATAGGGGAAGTAGAGACCCATCATGGTGGCCTCTCTGCCGGGGAAGTCGTAGATATGCTCGCCCTTGGCATCGGCGCTCAACTCACAGGTGGTGAGGTGGCAAACCCAGTCGTTGTCTATATAGGTGTAGTAGAACTTGCCGGTGGTCCAGTCGAAAGCGGCTGTGGTGCCCTGGTTCTGCCAGCTGTTCACCTTGATGTCGCTCACGATGAGCTCATCGTCGCCCTCGGCGTTGAACTTCTTCAGCTCGCCGGCATAGGTGATGTAGTAGAGTCCGTCGGGACCGGCGGCCAAAGCGGTGGTGAAGCCTTCGGTACCGCCCAGATTGGTGGAAGCGAAGGTCTCTCCGTCGATCTCAATCAGACCGTCGAAGTTCATCACATAGAACTTGTTCTTCACAGGGTCGTAGGTGGCACCGCGGCCGGCGTTGGCCACGTCGGTCTCCACGGTACGCTCCACCTCGCCGGTCTTGGCATTGACGATGGTGAGCTTCTGCGACTCAAAGCAGTACCACTTGTCGGCTACGCGCACATACATCATGCGGCTGCCAAGGTCGCCGCTGGGCAGGGTCTTGCCTTCCATCTCGGTATAGAGCGTGGAGGCGGAGTTGAGGTAGAAACCGAACACCTGTCCCTGGGCCATACCTTCGTTCTCGGTGTGGTAGGTGCTGCTCAGGGCACTGTAGAGATACGGGTCGTTGGGGAAGCACTCGGGGGCGCTGATGCGCTTGCTCCAGGCGGGAGCCTGGCTCACCTGGGTGCCGCGGTAGGCGTTACCGCCTTTGAGCGACCAGGCATGGAAGTCCTGCGGAGCAACGTTGTACTTGCTCGTGGGATCCAGACGAACTCCTGTCTTCTGACCTTCCGAGGGGTTGGTCTTGACAGTTGTACTCGATGTCGTGCGCGGCAGCGTCGGAGCGATGGATTGGGCTACAATCATCGATGCCGACACGGTGGCGACAAACAGTGAAGTAAGTTTTTTGATCATAAGCGTTAGTATTAGGGTTGAAAAGTTGATGTTTCCTTCTGTTGGTTGCAAAATTAGGAAATATCTATCTTACAACAAGATATTGGGGGTGACAAAATGGTGACAAGGTCTAATTTTTTTCACTTTTCCCCCAAATTAGACTCCATTTTGTCAATGGCATGCGGGATTTATGCAAAAATCGTCAGAATTGCATCACATAAGTCGACAGGTCGGAAGAAGTGGGCAATTGCAGCTTTTGGCTCAGGCGTATCTTGCGGCGCTTGCAAGAGTCGGGGGTGATGCCCATGAACGAGGCGATTTCTTTCGTGGAGAGGTTCATGCGCAGAAAGGCCAAAAAGCGGAGGTCGGAGGTGGTGAGGTCGGGGTGCCGCTCTTTGATGCGGCGGATGAAGTCGGGATTGGCCGACTCGAAATTGATGAGGAAGTCGTTGCTCTTCTCATGGTCCTGCAGCATGTGCTTCAGGTGGAGCATCAGTTCGTTGAGTTTGGGACTGCTGCTGGTCTTGGCCACCTCGGAAAGGCTCTTGAGCAGGTCTTCGATGAGGGCGTTGCGGGAGGAGACGAAGAGGGTGGTGGCGGAGAGCTCGCGCTTCTTCTGCTCGAGCGATAGTTCGGTAATCTGCTGTTTGTGGCGGGCCACCTCCTGCTCGTGCAGGGCGGTGAGCTCGGCCTCTTTCATCTGACGCTCCATGAGCAGGCGTTCCTGCCGCTGGTGTTCCATCTCCATCTCCATGAGCCGCTTGTCTTGCTGGTTCTTGGAGCGCAGAATGCGGGTGCGCTGGTAGGCGATGAGGGCGATGAGCAGGATGACGCAGATGAGCAGGCCGATGATGTAGCGGTGCTGGCGCAGGTAGGTCTCATTGCGCTCCATGTCGCTGCGCAACTGGATCACGTCTTCTCTGATGCGCTCGTTTTCCGACAACTGGTGGTCGTGCAGCAGGCTGAGCGAGTCTTTGTAGTAGATGACGGAGTCTTTCATCCGCAGGGCAAGCTGGTGGTGCCCCTGCCGCTGGTAGATGATGGCCAACTTGTCGTAGAGCCAGGGCTTGTTGCGGGCAGATGCCGTGGCGAGGGCTTCGCTGGAGTAGGCGAGGGCCTTGGCATATTCTCCCCGCTCTGTGAAGATTTCAATGAGGTATATCAGCACGGTGGTGCGGTCGTTGTTGTGTACGTTCTGGCACGCCAGGATGCTGTCGGCCAGGGCGGTTACCTCGTCGTAGCGGTGCTGCATCATGTAGGTCTCGGTGCGGATGGTACGGGCCGAGGAGAGCTGAATGGTGTCGTGGGGATTGGTCCACCGCTCCGCCTGCCCGATGTATTGCAGGGCTTTCGCCCATTCTTTCTTCTTGTTGCTGATGAGGGCCAGGTTGCTGGCATAGCTGGCAATGGAAATGGAGTCTTTGGCATGCAGGGCCTGGCGGTAGCACTTGTCGAGTATCTCGGCCGCTTTGTCGAAGTTGTTCTCCTCGAAGTAGACACCGGCGATGCCCACCTGTACCTGGTCGAGCCGCTGTTGCGACATCTTGTGCTTCACACAGATGTCGTGGGCGGCATAGTAGCAGTTGAGTGCCTCGCCGAATTCGGAGATGTAGAAATAGCAGATGCCCATGTCGTAGGTGGCCAGATAGAGCAGGTCGGGCAGATGCTCGCTTTGCGCTATCTGCTGGGCGCCCATGAAGTGCTGTATGGCGTCGGCGAAATGTTCCTTGCTCACATCGGCCTCGCCCAGACGTATCAGACTGTCGGCCTCCTCAGCCTTGCTTTTGGCGGTGCTGACGAAGGGGGCCGCCAGCATCATCGCCACGGCCATGCACACGGCTGTGAGCCTGGCCGGCAAGGTGGCTGCGGCCGGGCGGCTGGGCGCTGTATGGGACTTTGTGTGCATGGCGGTTCAAAAAACACCGGTGTGGAAATCCGCACCGGTGTGTAGGGTATGTATGGCCTGTATGTCAGGCGCGTGTCTTACTGCTCTTCGGCCTCGTCTTCGCTGTCGTTCTCGGCATCGATGGCCTTGATTTGCTCCTTTATCAGGGCAAGTTCGTCTTTCAGCTTCTGCACCTTGCGGTTCATCTCGTCGATGAGGGAACTGCCCTTCTTGCTCGATACGTTGAGGAAGCCCAGGTTGTTTTCGTAGGTCTGGATTTCCTGTTTCAGGTTCTCGTAGCGGCGCATCATGCGGGTGCGCTCGTTGTCGAGAGCATTGGCACCCTTCTCGGCCACATTGCGCAGGTTGTTGCGGAAATTGTTCATGCGGCGGCGCTGCACGGTGATATTGAACTCCTTGTAGAGTTTGTCGAGCACGGCGCGGTATTCCTCGTAGAGCTTGTCCTTCTCGCGGTAGGGCACGTGACCCACCTCGTTGTATTCGCTCACCAGCTCGTTCACCTGGTCCTGTGCGTCGCCGGCTTCGTCGCTTTCGGCTATCTGGCGCAACTTCTCAATGATTTCGCGCTTCTTGGCCAAATTGGCGCGCTCTTCGTTGCGGGTGCCGGCATTGGCGGCGTTGCGGGCCTCGAAGAAGTGGTTGCAGGCATCGAGGAATTCCTTCCAGAGCTGGTCGCCCAGACGCTTGGGCACCATGCCGATGGTCTTCCATTCTTTCTGAAGGGCGATGAGCTTGTCGGAGGTCGACTTCCAATCGGTGCTGTCCTTCAAGGCTTGTGCCTGTGCCACGAGGGCGCGTTTCTTGTCGGCATTGGCGGCAAACTGTCCCTTCATGTCCTTGAAGAACTGGGTCTTGCGGCCGAAGAAATCGTCGCAGGCGGCGCGGAAACGCTCGAATATCTTCACATTCATCTTCTGCGGGGCAAAACCGATGGTCTTCCATTCTGCCTGCAGGGCGATGATTTCCTTGGTGTGGCGCTCCCAGTCGGCAGCACCCTTGTTCTCTTCCTTGGCAATAGCTTCCACCTTCTCGCACAGCTCGGTCTTTTTCTTCAGATTCTCCTCTTCCTTGGAACGGAGATTCTCGAAGTGCTGCTGGTGGCGCTTGTTGATGACCGTAGAGGCGGCCTTGAAACGGGCCCATACCTCCTCGCGCAGGTCTCTGGCCACAGGGCCTGCCTCGCGGTACTGCTGGTGCAGTTCCTGCAACTGGTGGAAGGCGCTTATCACGTCGGGTTCCTCGGCCAGTTTCTCAGCGGCTTCGCAGATCTTAATCTTCAGGTCGAGGTTCTTCTTGAAGTCGTACTCACGGGCCTCACTGTTGAGCTTGAGCAGGTCGTAGAACTGCTGCTCGTAGTGGTGGTAGTTGTTCCAGAGCTCTTTCGACTTCTCGGCAGGCACCGACTTGATGTCTTTCCACTCCTGCTGCAGCTTCTTGAATTCGGAGAAACGGCGGTTGGCCTCCTCGGGCGAGGTAATCATGCCCTTGATCTCTTCCAAAATCTCGAGTTTACGGGCCAGATTGGCGGCCTTCTCTTTCTCTTGCTCCTGGAAGAGGCGGGAACGCTTCTCCTTGATGAGTCCCATCTCGGCCTTGAACATTTCCTCGGTCTCGTCGGGATGTATCTGATAGCTCTCAGGTTCACCGCCCTTCTCAAGGTATTCCTTCTGGTCGGCTTCACGCTCGGCGGAGAGAAGTTTGTAGTAGGATGTCTTCAGGTGCTCCACCTCTTCCTTGGTGGGGGTCTCGTTGTTGTGGGCAAGTTCCTTCACCCGTTCCAGCACTTCCTGCCGCGTGGTGTATACTTTCTTCTCGGCGGGCTCGGCTTCAGCCACAGGCTCCTCGGCAGCTGCGGGCTCAGCCACAGGCTCCTCGGACGCCGGTTCTTCAGCGGCCACGGGCTCTTCTACCACAGCAGGCTCTGCCACGGGTTCCTCGGCGGGTGCCTCGGGCTCAGCGGCCACTTCTTCTGCCGGCTCGGCAGGTGCTACTTCGGCAGGTGCTGCTTCGGCGGGAGCTGCGGGCTCGACGGGTGCCTCGGCGTTGGTATCCACTACTTTTTTCTCTTCTTCCTGATTTCCCTGGATAAGGGCATTCTCTTGAGAGTCCATCATGTCACTTAAGGTTTATGATTCGGTAATATCACAAAATTTCAAGTTGCAAACTTAACTAAAAAAAATTAAAAGACCTAATTTTTGTTGACTTTTTTTTGAATTTTCTTTTTCGGCAACTTTTTTCCCCTTTCGGGCAGTAGAAAAAAAGGTGGGTCCTATTAATTCGCTCGTGCTGATAATAGGACCCACTAATATTGTCAGATAAGCCTTTTATGTCGGAAGATGGCCCAGAAGAGCAGAGAGACAAAGGCGGAAATGACGAGAGCGATGGCAAATCCGTACTTGCTGTCTTCCATGCCGTTGATGAGGTTCATACCGAAGAGGCTGGCCACGAGGGTGGGGAACATGAGCACGATGGACACCGAGGTGAGGGTACGCATCACAGTGTTCATGTTGTTGTTGATGATGCTTGAGTAGGTGTCCATGGTCGACTCGAGAATATCGCTGTAGATGTTCGACGTCTCGCGCGCCTGACTCATCTCGATGTTCACGTCTTCTATCAAGTCGGCGTCCAACTCGTCGACCTGCAGCTTGAATTTCAGTTTGGATAGCAGGTTCTCGTTGCCGCGTATGGAGGTGACGAAATAGGTGAGCGAGTCTTGCAGACGGCTCAGGCCGATAAGGCTCTCGTTGTTGATGTCGTGGTCGAGGTTGCGCTTGGCCTTCTCGATGAGGCCGTTGATTTGTTTGAGCCGCTTCAGGTACCATACGGCCGAGGAGAGGAAAAGCCGGAAAATCATGTCCACATAGTCGGTGAATCCCTCGCCGCGTTTCTGCTGGTAGCTCACGAAGTCGATCATCATGTTGGTCTCATAGTAGCACACGGTGATGGTGACGTCGCGTTTGTGGATGATACCGAGCGGCACGGTGGTATAAGGTGTGCGCGAGCGTATCTCCTTGACATAGGGGATACGGAGGATAATGAGCATCCAGCCGTCGTCGTACTCATAACGGGCACGCTCGTCGGTATCGCTGATGTCGGAAAGAAAGTAGTCGGGTATCTCGAAACGCTTCTCCAGCATGGCCCTGTCCTCATCGGTAGGACAAGTCACCTGAATCCAGCAATTGGGCTGCCATTCCTGAATGGCGGTGAGCCCTTTGGTAGTATTCCAATATGTCTTCATAAGCCAGTCTCCTTGCTCTTGTTGGGCAGAATAGGCGTAAGGGGACGGCCTCTGAAGCGAGGACTATCCTCTACGCCGGTAAGCTAAGCTTTCCGCGTGATAATCGTCCATTTCTATTGATTGTCTATTTAAACATGTGCCGGCGGGCGGTTGCCTTTTGCACACACTCTCAGTGCGGAATGTGGCCGGCGTTATCAATTCACGTTGCAAATTTACGCATTTTTCTCTAAAAAACTGCATTTTGCCGCCATTTTTGTGCTTTTCGGCATCATTAATCTTTCCATAACCTCTCCATTCCCAAACCTTCTCCTCGTCTAATATAAAAATGTTTCCATTTTAATCTTTCATCTTTAATTCTTCATTTTTCTTCTTTTATCTCCCCATTTTCTCAATTTCTCATTTTCTCATTTTAATTTTTAATCTTTAATTTTTAATATTTCATCTTTAAAAAAACCGCCACGGCTTCAAAAGCCGTGGCGGGTTTTTAAACTGGTCTATTTTATTTCTCTCCGATATCTTCGAGTGTCTTCTTGAGCAGCGCCCAGAAGGGGTCTACGGTCTTGATGAGGGCCCGTTCGGTTGTGGTGTGCGGACTGCGCATGCTCGGACCGAGCGACACCACGTCGAGGTGCGGATATTTGCCCAGGATGACCGAGCACTCCAGTCCGGCGTGGTCCACCTGTATGATGCCCTCCTCGCCGAAGAGGTCTTTATATTCCTTCAGGAGCAGGTGCAGGATTTCAGAGTCGGGGTTGGGATCCCAGCCGCCGTAACTGCCGGCCGTCTCCACCTTCATGCCGGCCATGTTGAAGCAGCTCTCCAGCATCTTCACCACATAGTCTTTCATATCCTCGCGGCTCGAGCGGGCCAGGATCTTGAGGGCAGCCTTGCCGTCCTCGATGTCGATGATGGCCAGGTTCGACGAGGTCTCCACCACCTCGGGGTAGGCGGGAATCATGCGCACCACACCGTCGTGGCAGGCATAAATGGCGTTCACCAGGTTGTCCTGAATCTCCACGGGTACCTCCGTCTTCGGAGCCTCGGTGTCCTCGGCGAAGAACTCGATACCACTCTCTATATGCTTGTACTCATCCTCGAAGTCCTCTTTCCAGTCGGCCACAAGCTCTTTCAGTGCCTCCACATTCTCCTTGGGCAGGGTGAGCACCACCTCGGCCTTAAAGGGGATGGCGTTGCGCATGTTGCCGCCGTGCCAGCTGGCCAGACGGGCCTCGCACTCCTCGATGGCCTCGCGCACGAAGCGCACCATCATCTTGTTGGCATTGCCGCGGCCCTCGTGTATCTCCAGTCCGGAGTGTCCGCCGCGCAGTCCTTTCAGCGTCACGCGCACTGCAGCGTCTTCGGGGTCGGTGTCCACCTCTTTATAGTCGAGAGTGGCGGTCACGTCGATGCCGCCGGCGCTTCCTATTACAAACTTGCCCCAGGTCTCGGAGTCGAGGTTCAGCAGCACATCACCGTTGAGCTCGCCCGTGGGCAGGTCGTTGGCGCCGAACATGCCCGTCTCCTCATCGGCGGTGATGAGGGCCTCCACCGGACCGTGCTTCAGTGTTTTGTCTTCCATCACCGAGAGGATGGCTGCCACGCCCAGACCGTTGTCGGCGCCCAGGGTGGTGCCCTTGGCCTTCACCCATTCGCCGTCTATCCAAGGCTGGATGGGGTCGGTCTCAAAGCAGTGAGTGCTCTCCGGGGTCTTCTGCGGCACCATGTCCATGTGGGCCTGCAGAATCACGCCCTTGCGGTTCTCCATGCCGGGAGTGGCGGGTTTGCGCATCACGATGTTGCCGGCAGGGTCTTTGAAGGCTTCCACCCCTGCTTTGGCGGCGAAGTCGAGCAGGAAGGCCTGCACTTTCTCCAGATGGCCCGACGGACGGGGCACTTGTGTGAGCGAATAGAAGTTGCGCCAGATGCACTCGGGGCTCAGTTTCAGTATTTCATTCATTGTTTTAAGGTTTAAAGGGTTATGGTATTGTTAATGGATTCACTATTCAGCGGTGCCGACAGGTGCGGTGCGTCGGCGCGTCATGCTCAGCGCGGCCCAGGCGTAGAGGCCCAGGGCCACCACGAGCAGCGTCTGCAGGGTATGCACGATGAGCACGAACGAGAGGGCCTGGTCGCTCGCCACACCATAGAGTATGAGCATGGTCTTCACCGAGAAGTGCCAGGGACCGGCTCCGTTGGGGGTGGGCACAATTACGGCGATGCTGCCCACCACAAAGGCCACGAGCGCACAGTCCACCCCCAGGTGGGCGGTCTGCTCGAAGCAGAAGAAGGTGAGGTAGAAATGCAGGAAGTAGCTGCCCCAGATGAGCAGCGTGTAGGCGATGTAGAGCCATGGATGCTCCACTTTGCGTACCGACATCACACCGACCCAAAGACTGTGCAGCGTGTCTTTCACCTTATTATAAATAGCCATCTTGCGCAGCAGGAAAGCCACGAGCGCCACGGCGGCCACCAGACAGATGACGGTGACCAGATAGCCGGTGGAGGTAAACTGGGTGAGGAGGGTGTCGATGCGGGTGCCCGTCTTTGTGAAGAAGTCGGTGAATACGGAGAGTTGCAGCAGGATGGTGGTTAGGGTGATGGCAGCCACCACCACGGCGTCGACGGCGCGCTCGGTCACCACGGTGCCCAGCGCCTTGGGGAAGGCCACTCCGTCGAAGCGCTTCAGCACGCCGCAGCGCAGAAACTCACCCACGCGGGGTATCACCAGGCTGGTGGCATAGGAAAGGAAGATGGCGTTCACCGCCGTGTGCTTGCGCGCGTGTTCGCCGATAGGGTCCAGTGTCTGACACCAGCGCAGACCACGGAACATCTGTGCTGTCACGCCGAAGGGCAGGGACAGTAGCATCCACGTCCAGTCCATGTCGTGCTGCATGGCATCGCGCACCTGGTTGAGGTCGAATCCGCGGTACATCCAATACAGGATGGCTCCTCCCAGCACGAGGGAGAAGACAATCTGCAGGATGTTGTTGCCCGTTCGTCGTAAGTCCATGTTTGTAGCTTAGATGTGCAAAAGTAAGTAAACTTGTGCTATCTGCAAAGGAAATGAAGATTTTTTTATATTAGGAGAGTAGGAGTGATTTATTAGGAGTGTAGGAGTAGAGGAGTGTAGGAGTGTAGACATATGCTGTTGATTCAAAAGGTATTGTCCCTTTAACTTCCCTTTAACTTCTCTTTAACTTCCCTTTAACTCTCCTTCTACTTTGTTCGTCAGTTCCACAAACTCGGCGATGGAGAGTTGCTCCGGACGGCGGGTCATCATCGGGTCGTCGAAGAATCCCTCTCCTGGGGCGCGGCCCTGGAAAAGCTGACGCAGACTCACCCGCAGCATTTTGCGGCGTTGGTTGAACACCGCCTTCACCACACGGCGGAAGAGTTGCTCGTCGCAGCCCAGGTCGGTCACCTCGTTGCGTGTCATGCGTATCACGGCGCTCTTCACCTTGGGGGGCGGATTGAACACGTGCTCGTCGACCATGAAGAGATACTCCACGTTGTACCACGCCTGGATGAGCACGCTCAGTATGCCGTAGGCCTTGTTGCCGGGAGCCGATGCCATGCGCAGCGCCACCTCATGCTGTATCATGCCCGTGCAGCAGGGTATGAGGTCCTTGTTGTCGAGCATCTTGAAGAAAATCTGCGACGAGATGTCGTAGGGGTAGTTGCCCGTGAGCACAAACTGCTGGCCGCCGAAGAGGGCGTGCAGGTCCATCTTTAGAAAGTCGTCGGAGATAATCTGCTCGCGCAGACTGGGGTAGTGCTCCTGCAGATAGGCCACCGACTCGGTGTCTATCTCCACCACACGCACGGGGCGAGGCTTCTGCACCAGATACTGTGTGAGTACACCCATGCCGGGTCCCACCTCCAGTACGGGCAGGTCGGGGCAGGCGTCCACCGTGTCGGCTATCCTGCGGGCTATGTCAAGGTCGGTCAGGAAATGCTGACCCAGATTCTTCTTCGGTCTTACTTGTCGCATACTTACAATTTATCAATTTTGCCATAAGTCGGTGTCTATATAACGGAAAACTTCTCTACAAAGATACAACTTTTTCCGGTATGCGCCCTCCCGCGAGGCAAAAAAACCGAATTTATGCCGACAGAGCGAGCAAAAAAAGCCGATATGTTGCACAATTTGAAATAATTGTCTATTTTTGTAATCTGAAAACCAAAAAACAAGAATAAAGAATGATCGACGTTAAAGCAACACTCAACGAAAGCGAAGAGCGTATGGAGATGGCCGCCATGTTCCTCGAAGAGGCCCTCGCCAAGATACGCGCCGGCCGCGCCAACGTGGCCATCCTGAGCAGCGTAAGGGTTGACTCTTACGGCTCGAAAGTGCCCCTGAATCAGGTGGCCAACGTGTCAACACCTGACGCACGCACCATCGCCATACGTCCCTGGGACAAGAAGATGATACGCACCATCGAGAAGGCCATCATGGACTCTGATGTAGGCATTACCCCCGAGAACAACGGCGAAATCATACGTCTGGCCATACCGCAGCCCACCGAGGAGCGCCGCCGCGAACTGGCCAAGCAGTGCAACAAGATAGGCGAGAAGGCCAAGGTGGAGGTGCGCAACGTGCGGGCCGACATCAAGGACAAACTGAAGAAAGCCATCAAGGACGGACTCTCCGAGGACAACGAGAAGGACGCCGAGCTTGAACTGCAGAAAATACACGACAAGTATATCAAGAAAATAGACGACCTCCTTGCCGCCAAGAACAAGGAAATCATGACCGTCTAAAAACCGCGCGTGAGAGGACTTGTCATCAAGAACACGGGCAGCTGGTATACGGTGCTCACCGATGAGGGCAACACCGTGGAGTGCAAGATAAAGGGCAACTTCCGACTCAAAGGCATACGCAGCACCAATCCCGTGGCCGTGGGCGACCGTGTGGGTATCCTCCTCAACCAGGAGGGTACCGCCTTTATTCATGAGATTGACGACCGGCGCAACTATATCGTGCGCAAGTCGCCCAATCTCTCACGGGCCTGCCATATCATTGCCGCCAATGTGGACCAGGCCTTCCTTCTGGTCACGGTCAACTATCCCGAGACTTCCACCACCTTCATAGACCGCTTCCTCGCCTCGGCCGAGGCCTACCGCATACCTGTGGTGCTGGTGTTCAACAAAAACGACCTGCTCAACGACGATGAGCGCCGCCTGCAGCAGATGATGGTGGACCTCTATGAGTATGTGGGCTATGAGTGCCGCATCATCTCGGCGGCCACCGGCGAGGGACTCGATGACCTGCGCGACGCCCTGCGCGACCGCATCACCCTCTTCAGCGGCAACAGCGGGGTGGGCAAGTCGACCTTGCTCAACCAGCTCATTCCCGGTGTGCAGCTGCGCACCGCCGCTATCTCCACCGCCCACAACACCGGCATGCACACCACCACCTTCAGCGAGATGCTGCGACTGCCCTTCGGCGGATGGGCCATCGACACACCCGGCGTGAAGGGCTTCGGCGCCTTCGATATGGAGCCGGGCGAGATATGCGGCTACTTCAAGGAGATATTCCGATTCTCCAAAGACTGCCGGTTTAGCAACTGCACCCATACCCACGAGCCGGGATGCGCCGTGCGCGAGGCCGTGGAGAACCATCTCATTGCACAGAGCCGCTACAACTCGTATGTGAGCATGCTCAACGACAAGGATGAGAGCAAATACCGCGAGGCTTACTGACGCCTCAAACCACCACTACTACATCAACCCTCAAAAAAACGGATGAAAACTTTCAGATTCCTTACCGCCATCGTGGCCGCCTGCCTGCTGCAGACGCCCGCCATGGCGCAGACCGACAGTGAGCCCTCGCTCGTACACCCCGCAGTGGGCACCACCGCAGCTGCTGCCGACAGCAGCATACGCCTCTCCATCGTGAGCAAGCACCAGAACTTCGACCAGCGCAACCGCCAGTATCTGGACGCGGATGTACACTCGCCCAAGTCGGCCAACATACACCCCGACGGCAAGAAATATTATGTCAACTCGCTCGAGGGATGCGCCACCGTGGTCTATGACATGCAGACACACAAGAAACTGAAGGTCATCAAATACCGCTTCACCGAGGCCGACTCCGCCCTCTGGAGCAAGCCCAGCCACTTCTATCCCTTCACCCACTACACTGAAAACCTCAACACCTTCATGGGCAAACCCGTGGAGAGCACCTTCTCGCACGGCGGACGCTACCTATGGATTCCCTTCTACCGCCGCACCTATGACCTCAACGCGCAGGATCCCTCGGCCGTGGCCATCATCGACACCCGCACCGACGAGATTGTGAAGCTCATGGAGACAGGTCCCCTGCCCAAAATGGTGGCCACCTCGCACGACGGACGCCATGTGGCCATCACCCACTGGGGCAACAACACCGTGGGCATCGTCAATGTGGCCAGCGCCGACCCCAATGAGTGGTACCATGAGAAACTGCTCGTGGTGGACTATGTGCTGCCGCTCAACTTCAGTCTCACCGAACAGGTGGACCGCGACAATAAGAGCGGCTACTGCCTGCGCGGCACCGTGTTCACCCCCGACGACCGCTACCTGCTCGTGGGATGCATGGGCGGCAACGGTGGCATCGCCGTCATCGACATGCAGACACAGCGCTACATGGGCCGCCTGCTCGGCATGATGCCCAATGTGCGCCACCTCGTAATCAAAAACGACTATCTCTACCTGAGCATCAACCGCGACGGCTATGTGCAGCGAATACCGCTCAAGAAGTTCATGGACGCCGCCGCACGCCTTAACGGCAAGGTGGGACGCGTGGACGGGTGGCAGAACTGCAAGGTGGGCGCCGGCGCGCGCACCATCGTTCCCTCGCCCAGTGGCCGCTATATGTTCGCCGCCTGCAACATGGTGAGCAAACTCTGTGTCGTAGACACCCGCACTATGAAGCAGGTGGCTGCCATCGATATAGACTCCTATCCCGTGGGACTCGACGTGTCGAACGACGGACGCTACCTCATCGTCACCTCACAGGGACGACGCAACAAGGGCGGCAATGCCGTGAACATCTGCCGGGTTGACTATGCCGAGGAAGAACCGGTGCTCACCGATGCCTACGGAGCTGCCGTGCTCAACGAAAACAGCGCAGAGCCTTCCGACTCTACGCTGCTGGCCCAGACGGGCAATACTTTCGGTGGCGGCACCACCCCCTGGATGCCCTATGCCCTGGGAGGCCTGGGCGTGGTGGCGGCCGGAGGACTCTTCCTGCTGCTCCGGCGCCGCCGGGTGGTGGCCGAAAAGCGCTGAGCGCTACTCACCAATCTTTATCACATACTCGCTCATGAACGAACTGCCTGGCTGCAGGTGGTTCATGAGGTGCTTGTCTCTGAATTCGCCCTGATAGGCCACCGTGTCGTGCAGACCATACCAAGGCTCTATGCACACAAAGGGGGCATGCTTGCCGTAGGGTGTCCAGATGCCCACGGCGGGCGCGTTGAAGTTCACGCTCACGGCGTCAGAGCCGTCGGGATTGAGCAGCGTCACGCTGTGTAGCTGGCACTGGTCTATAATCACGGCGTCGTTCTTGAAAGTCTCCTCGCTGAAGGGCCACAGACCATCCTCCGTCTTCAGTTCCTCGCGGCCAGGCCGGATGCAGCCTTCCACATCGCCGAACACACGGTCCACCACACCCTGCTCGTCGAAGCGCATCACGCCCTTGATGGGCTCGCCCTCCTTGATGCCCGGCACGTAGAAGGCCGGATGACCGCCTATCTGGAAGTGCATCTCCTTGCGGCCATGGTTGTACACATGCCATACCACATGAATCTTGTTGTCCTCCAGGCGGTAGGTCACGGAGAGGTGGAAGTGGTAGGGATACAGCGCCATCGTGCAACGGTCGCTCTCCAGCACAAAGGTCACCCGGTCATCGGCCTTGCGCAGCAGGCGGAACTCCATGTCGCGGGCAAAGCCATGGCGCTTCATCTTGTATTCGTGGCCGTCAATGCGGAAGGTGTCTTTCCACAGTCCGCACACGATGGGGAAGAGGATGGGCGAGTGGCGCGGCCAGTAGTTGGGGTCGGCCTGCCACAGATATTCCCTGCCCTCGCTGTCTTTGATACTCTGGAGCTCTGCTCCCTTGGCGTCCACCGCGATGGTGAGCCGGTCGTTACTCAGTTGTTCCATGATATTGTGGGTTTTGGCTAAAGGTGTATACTGTTAATTCTGCTTCTATGAATGTTTTGCAAATATAGTCTTTTTTTGCCAATTCCACTCTTTTTAATCTTTCATTTTTAATCTTTCATCTTAAAACGTCAGTCCCACGCGGGCATAGAAAGCTCCGTTGTGCGCGTCGTCGAAGGCATCGTCGCCGATGTTCGACAGACCGAAGTCGTAGCCCAGGTCTACGCTGAACAGGTCGAAGCGGGCTCCTATGCCGGCGCGTATACCCCCGTCGAAGCGCTTGAAGGCACCGTCGCCGAACGAGCTGTAGGTGGTGCGTGAGCCGTACTCCTTGATCTTGCCGCCCACGCCGCAGGCAAGATAGCCGCCCAGATAGGGCTCTATGGTGGTGCGCGGCGCCACAGGGGCAATGTACTTCAGCACCAGCGGCACCTCCAGGTAGTTCAGGTCGAAGGTCGTCTTGCTGTCGCCCTTCAATCCCTTGCCGCCCTTCTCGGCGTATTCCAGTCCGGTTTCAAAGAAGAGCGGTGCCATGGGGGTGATGCCGAATCCTAAGTGCAGACCCACATTGAGACCCGTCTGACTGCTGCCGCCGTCGAGGAGCGGGTTGTCGGAGTTGACATGGGCGGCCGAGAGGCCCACACTCATGTTGGTGTACATGTTCTCGCCGAAGAAGTAGTGGTTGGGGCTGTAGCGGCCCGTGGTCATGGGGCGGCGGGGAGCGGGAGGCGTATAGCGGTGGCGCTGGGCGCTCACGGGCTGGCCGGCTGCACACAGCAGAAGGGTCAGCATGATAAGTGAAAATGCTCTTTTCATTGTTGTCCTGATTTAATGGTTTATAAATACGTTTCTTTTACTGTTCGCTGTGGCAAAGGTAGGCATTTCCCTTGCCCGCCTCCCCGTTTTTCCCCTAAAGGTGTATAGGCTTTTCCCTAAAGATGGGCGGTGTTTCCCCTATCCCCGCCAGGAAAGGCTGCGGCCCCTGTGAAGGTCGGGGCAGACACCTCTGCCCCGGCCGGTGTGAAAAATATGAAGACAGTAAGTTATAAGTTTACATCGTCCACATAAGGCAGGAACGAGGCCGGCGCATAGACATTGCCGAACGAGTAGGCCTCTCTGAAGAGGGGAGCCACCTGCTCCACTGTGTAGCCGGCAGCACCGCAGCCGACGGCCGTGAGCATGAACTTCTTGTCCGGGTTCATCACCACGAAGTCGGTGAACCGCTCCACGGCTTCTTTCAGTTCGTCGAACGTGCTTCCTGCGGTGGGTATGGCATAGCTCTGTCCCTGCAGACCCTCTGCCTGCCCTACGATGGCGCCGAAGTGCTCCACGGCATAGCGGGCAGCGCCGCCGTTGTGAGTGCCCTTTATGTTGCTGCCGAAGACGAGCACCCCATCGGGAGTCAGATGCTCGATATGGTCGGGTGCTACCCGCTGCTCTTCGACAAAGTAGTTGTCGTTCATGTCGCTCATCATCTGCAGTTTCATCCTTTCATCTCTCATCATGCCCCTTTTCTTCAATCTGATCATCTTCTTGTTGTAGGCCCGCTGACTGCGCTGCTCCGTTGCCCACATCTTCGACATGCCCTCATTGGTCTGCTTAAAGCGCAGGTAGCTGCTTATACCGAGTCCTTTTGCGGTGCCCTCCACGTCGATGTTGGCTCCAATGAAGGTGAACAGCCATCCCTGTTTCTTCAGACTGGCTATCAGTTCCACCACGGCGCCGTGGGTCCAGCGGCGCGACGCGTTCTCCATGCCGTCGGTGATGATGGTCACCTTGCCCGTGTCGGGGGTGCTCTCGAGTGCCTTCTTCAGCTCCGTCACCGTATAGCCCACGGCATCATAGAGCGGGGTGCAGGCGTTGGGACAGTAGTCTTCGTAGGTCAGGTCGCGCACCTCTTCTATGGGCGCGTCCTTAAAGAGATAGCGCGGGTGGGAAGAGTCGAAGCAGTAGATGGAGACATATTGCTTTATCTCGGTGTTTTCCTTGGCCGCGCTCCGTATGCCGTTCAGCGTCTCGTTGCAGCCGCTCACCGTTTGTTCCCTTACCCCGTTCATGGAGCCGCTCTCGTCGAGAATAATCAGGTTGTAGGTGGCGTTCACCTCGCCCTTTGCTCCATCCGTGCCGTTTGTTTCGGCGGCAGCTCTTTCCCGTCGGTCTTGTTTTCCTCTTTTCCGTCGGTCTTGTTTTCCTCTTTTCCGTCGGTCTTGTTTTCCATATTTTCGGCAGCCGTGTTGTTCTCCGGTTCTTGGCGGTCGGGCTGCTGGTTGTCGTTGTCAGATTGGTTACCCAGTGATTTGAAAAAAGATAAAATTCCCATGTTGTAATGTTTTAAAATGTGAATGATTATAGGTGTGCATGGCACCCTTCTGCTATTATATACCCCATAATGCAAAAAGGTAAACAATCGCGGAAAAAAAAAGGATAAAAACTTGCTGTCTTGAAAAACAGAGGGCGGTATGACGGAAAATGGAGGGAAAATCGTAATTTTGCAGCATGAACGAAGATTTTCTCCACAAACGTATTGCCGTGCTGCTGTCAGGAGGCGTAGACAGCAGTGTGGTGGTGTATGAGCTGGTGAGGCAGGGCCTGCACCCCGACTGCTTTTATATAAAAATAGGTCCGGAGGAGGAAGAGGAGTGGGACTGCTCGTCGGAGGAGGACCTGGAGATGGCCACCGCCGTGGCCAAACGTTACGGATGCCGGCTGCAGGTGGTGGACTGCCACCGCGAGTACTGGGACGAGGTGACGCGCTACACCATGGACAAGGTGCGCGCCGGCTTCACCCCCAACCCCGACGTGATGTGCAACCGGCTCATCAAGTTCGGCGCCTTCGACCAGAAGGTGGGCCACGATTACGACCTCATCGCCACCGGCCACTATGCCTGCACCGAAATCATCGACGGCGAGAAATGGCTCTGCACCAGTCCCGACCCGGTGAAGGACCAGACCGACTTCCTGGCGCAGATTCACCAGTGGCAGCTCAAGAAGGCGCTCTTTCCCATCGGCCACATGATGAAGGAGGAGGTGCGCGCCATCGCCGAGCGGGAACATCTGGTCAATGCGCGCCGCAAAGACTCGCAGGGTATCTGCTTCCTGGGGAAAATCAACTACAACGACTACATACGCCGCTATCTGGGCGAACAGCCGGGCGATGTGGTGGAGCAGGAGACGGGGCGCCTCATCGGGCAGCACAAGGGTCTCTGGTTCCACACCATAGGCCAGCGCAAGGGCTTAGGCTTCGGCGGCGGACCGTGGTATGCCGTGCGCAAGGACGTGGAGCGCAACATCCTCTATGTGAGCCACGGCTTCGAGCCGCTCTCGGCCTATAAGGATGTGTTCCGCATTCACGACTTCCATTTCCTCACCCGCGAGGTGGAGATGGACCGCGTGACCTTCAAAATACGCCATACGCCCGAGTTTCATCCTGCGAAACTCGAGCGTATGTCCGACGGAAGCTATATCGTGCGGTCTGAACACCTCATACAGGGGGTGGCGCCGGGACAGTTCTGCGTGGTCTACGACAGCGACCACCACCGCTGTTTCGGGTCGGCTGAGATAGCGCCCGACCTTACTTCACCTGAATATCGTGCTCCAATAGTGTAATCTGGGGATGGGCTGTTACATAGGCGGCCACATCGCCGGCCTTGATGATGCTGCCCTTCGCCTCGGGGTTGATGCGGTGGGCGCTGTTCTCCTTTTCATAATAGTTGAACTCGTAGGTGTAGGTCAGCTCCTTGTCCTTGGCCAGGAGGGCTATCACCGTGGAGTCGTTGAGGTCGAAGGTGGTGCGCTTGGCATTGGCCGTCACACGATAGGTAAACCTGGTGTAGCGGCCGTCTACCTTGTCCTCAAATTCCCAGTTGTCTTCTTTCATCTCATGGGTCTTCAACTGGCCGTCGGCCGTGCGGTAGTCTACCGTCACATTGTACAGCTGCAGCCAGCCGGAGCCCAGACTGAGCTTGTATCTCACCTGGGTGCGGTCGGGGCGGTCCATCACACCGTCGTCGTCGCCGCAAGCAGCGGCCAGGCACACCATGGCCAGCAGGGCCAGTGCCCACCATCCTTTTTTCAGTTTGTTCATGTTGTCTTGGGTTGTCTTGTCAGTTGTTTCAAGTCGTTCCACAGAGCGAGCGCCTCTTGCATGTTGCCCACCACCGCGTCGGCGCCTTCACGGGCCAGCAGGTCGTCGGCCAGCGGACCGGTGTTCACGGCGATGGTGAAAATGCGGGCGGCCACGGCGGCGCGCACGCCCAGGGGCGCGTTCTCCACCACAATGGCCTCGAAGGGCGCGGCATGCACCTTCTCCAGACCGCGCAGATAGGGCATGGGGTGGGGTTTGCCGATGCTCACATCGAAGCTTGTCACCATGCGCTCGCGGCTCACCAGCCCTTCGAAGTCGGCCTCGAGGGCCTGCAGCAGCGTCTTCTGGCCGCTGCCGGTCACCACACCGATGGTCATGCCGTCGCTGCGCAGGGTCTGCATCAGCTCCTTCACACCGGGCATGATGTCGGCCTTGCCGAGGGCGGCATAGGCGGCCGACTTGTCGGCGTAGATGCGCTGGGCCTCGTCGTCGGTCAGCTCCACGCCTTTCTGCTCGCGGTAGAGCTTCTGGATGGTCTCCACACCGCGCATGCCCTCGTAGAGATAGGCGTCGATGGGCCGCATCTCGATGTGGTGGCGCTGCATAGACTCCTGCCAGGCGATGGCGTGGCGGGGCATCGAGTTGTAGAGCACGCCGTCCATATCGAAGAGCACGGCCTTCGGTGTGAAAACCTCATGGCCGTGCTTTTCCTTATACCTTTTAATAATGTCGGTCAGGGTCATTTACTGCTCCTTGGCCAGACGTTCCTTGATGGCCTTGCTGTCGGCCTCGTAGCCGGGTTTGTCGAGCAGGGCGAACATGTTCTTTTTGTAGGCCTCCACGCCGGGCTGGTTGAACGGGTTCACACCCAGCACGTTGCCGCTGATGCCGCAGGCTATCTCGAAGAAGTAGATGAGCTGGCCGATGTAATACTCGTTGAGCACGGGCACTGAGATGCGGATGTTGGGCACACCGCCGTCTACATGTGCCAGGCGGGTTCCCAGCTCGGCCATCTTGTTCACCTCGTCCACACGCTTGCCGGCCAGGAAGTTCAGACCGTCGAGGTTCTCCTCGTCTTCGGGGAAGAGCAGGCAGCGGTTGGGCTGCTCCACGCTGATTACTGTCTCGTAGATGGTGCGCTCGCCGTCCTGTATCCACTGACCCATGGAGTGGAGGTCGGTGGTGAAGTCGCAGCTGGCGGGGAAGATGCCCTTGTGGTCCTTGCCCTCGCTCTCGCCGTAGAGCTGCTTCCACCACTCGCTGATGTAGTGGAGCTTGGGCTGGTAGTTCACCATAATCTCAATCTTCTTGCCGGCCTGATACAGACCGTTGCGCACGGCGGCATACTGGGCGGCGGGGTTCTCGGCGAAGGGCACGTCGATGGCGCAGGCCTTCTCCATGTCAGCGGCGCCGGCCACCAGGCTGCGCACGTCGAATCCGGCGCAGGCGATGGGCAGCAGACCCACCGGGGTGAGCACGCTGAAGCGGCCGCCCACGTTGTCGGGTATGATAAAGCTCTTATAGCCCTCCTTGTCGGCGCAGGTGCGGGCAGCACCGCGCTTGGCGTCGGTCACGGCCACAATCACCTCCTTGGCCTCTTCCTTGCCGCGCTGAGCCTCGCACTGCTTCTTGAGCAGGCGGAAGGTGAGGGCGGTCTCGGTGGTGGTGCCCGACTTGGAGATGTTGATTACGCCGAACTTCTTGTCTTTCAGATACTCGGTCATCTCAGAGAGATAGTCCTCGCCGATGTTGTTGCCGGCGAAGAGGATGGCGGGGTTCTTCTTGTCGCCCACCAGCCAGGCAAAGCTGTTGCCCAGGGCCTCGATCACGGCACGGGCACCCAGGTAGCTGCCGCCGATGCCGGCCACCACCACCACCTCGCACTTGGCGCGCAGGGTGTCGGCGCAGGCCTGCACCTCGTCCAGAAACTCGGGGGTGATGCTCGAGGGCAGGTGCAGCCACCCCAGGAAGTCGTTGCCGGGGCAGGTGCCGTTCTCCAGTGCGGTCTGTGCTGCCTTCACAGCGGGCTCAAAAGCGGCCACAGCGCCTTCGCCGAGGAAGCAGGCGGCCTTCGTGATGTCTAATTGGATGTTTTTCATTTTCTGATGTTTTGTATGGATTGTTTTTATTGGGTTTGTCGTAGAGGGGTGGCCGCGCCTTAGCGGAACGAGTCGGTGAGCAGCTTGATTTCTATCTGCGGACTGATGCGCTCGTAGAGTATGTTGTACACGGCGTCGAGGATGGGCATGTTGACGTGCATCTGGCGGTTGATTTCCTTCATGCACTTGGTGCCGAAGAAACCCTCGGCTATCATCTCCATCTCTATCTGCGCGCTCTTCACGCTGTAGCCCTTGCCTATCATGGTGCCGAACACACGGTTGCGAGAGAAGTTGGAGTAGCCTGTCACGAGCAGGTCGCCCAGATAGACCGAGTCGTAGACGCTGCGCTCCAGTGGCCGGATGGCGGTTAGGAAGCGTTGCATCTCCTGCACGGCGTTCGACATGAGCACGGCCTGGAAGTTGTCGCCATATTTCAGACCGCTGCAGATACCGGCAGCGATGGCGTAGACGTTTTTCAGCACCGAGGCGTATTCGATGCCCACCACGTCATCGCTTGTCTTCGTCTTGATGTAGTTGCTGGCCAGCACACCGGTCAGCGCCTGGGCTTTCTCCACGTCGGCGCAGGCCACGGTGAGGTAGCTGAGGCGCTCCAGGGCCACCTCCTCGGCGTGCGAGGGGCCGCCTATGCAAGCCAGGTTGTCGTAGGGCACGTCGTACACCTCGTGGAAGTAGTCGGAGCACACCATGTTCTCCTCGGGCACGATGCCCTTGATGGCCGTGACGATAAACTTGTCCTTGATGCGTGTCTTCAGTTTCTTGAGGTGGTTCTTCAGATAGGGCGAGGGCGTCACGAAGATGAGGGTGTCGTAGGCCTGCACCATCTTGTTGATGTCGCTCGAGAAGTCTATCTCGTTGATGTCGAAATGCACGCTGGTCAGATAGGCGGGGTTGTGGCCCATACGGCGGAAGTCGTCGATGCGGTCGTCGCGGCGCATATACCAGCCTATGTGGTGGGTGTGACCCACCACAATCTTGGCGATGGCGGTGGCCCAGCTGCCGCCTCCGATAATGGCTATCTTGCCGCAGTCAAACATATGCGTTTATGCTTCTTCTACTACGTCTTCACCCGTTTTCTGGGCGTTCTCTATCCAGAGGGCGAAGGTGTCGGTCTTCGGGTTCTCCAGCCCCAGTTTGTATTTCTTGTTCACGCCGCACACGTCCATCTGCAGCTTCTGGGGGTTCACCTCCTTGATGTCGCCCACCAGGTAGTAGCCGCTCTTGTTCAGCAGCGGCACCCACTCTTCGGGCACCCCGATAGCCTGCCACTCGGCGTTGGTGCTGCGAGGCGCTTTCTTCTCAGGACGCATCTGCGGGAAGAAGAGCACCTCCTGTATGTAGGTCTTGCCCGTCATGAGCATCACGAGGCGGTCTATGCCGATGCCGATGCCGCTGGTGGGGGGCATGCCGTACTGCAGGGCGCGCAGGAAGTCCTGGTCGATGATCATGGCCTCGTCGTCGCCCTTGTCGGCCAGGCGCATCTGCTCCTTGAAGCGCTCCTCCTGGTCGATGGGGTCGTTGAGCTCGCTGTAGGCGTTGGCCAGCTCCTTGCCGTTCACCATCAGCTCGAAGCGCTCGGTGAGTCCGGGCTTGGAGCGGTGCATCTTGGTCAGTGGCGACATCTCCACGGGATAGTCGGTGATGAAGGTGGGCTGGATGAAGGTGCCCTCGCAGAACTCGCCGAAGAGTTCGTCGATGAGCTTGCCCTTGCCCATGGTCTCGTCTACCTCCATGCCTTTCTCCTTGCAGAAGGCGCGTATCTCCTCCTCGCTCTTGCCGGAGCAGTCGAAACCGGTCTTCTCCTTGATGGCGTCGAGGATGGGCAGACGGCGGTAGGGAGCCTTGAACGACACGATGTTGCCGTCGATCTCGCGCTCGGGCTTGCCGTTCACGGCCGTACAGATGGTCTCAAGCAGCCGCTCGGTGAACGACATCATCCAGTTGTAGTCCTTGTACTGCACATAGAGCTCCATGCAGGTGAACTCGGGGTTGTGGTTGCGGTCCATGCCCTCGTTGCGGAAGTTCTTGCCTATCTCGTACACACCCTCGAAACCGCCCACAATGAGGCGCTTCAGGTAGAGCTCGGTGGCGATGCGCATGTACATGTCGGTGTCGAGCGCGTTGAAGTGGGTGATGAAGGGGCGGGCGCTGGCACCGCCGGCTATCGACTGCAGGGTGGGGGTCTCCACCTCGGTATAGCCAGCCTCGTCGAGCACGCGGCGCATGGTGCGTATCACCGTGGCGCGCTGCAGGAAGGTCTCCTTCACACCGTCGTTCACCACCAGGTCTACATAGCGCTGGCGGTAGCGGAGCTCGGGGTCGTCAAACTTGTCGTAGGCCACACCGTCCTTGTATTTCACAATGGGTAGCGGCTTGAGGCTCTTGGAGAGCAGGCACAGCTCGCGGGCGTGCACGCTGATCTCGCCCGTCTGCGTGCGGAACACGAAACCCTTCACGCCGATGAAGTCGCCGATGTCGAGCAGGCGCTTGAACACGGTGTTGTAGAGGGTCTTGTCCTCGTCGGGACAGATGTCGTCGCGGGTGATGTATACTTGTATGCGGCCCTTCGAGTCTTGCAGTTCGGCAAAGCTGGCCTTGCCCATTACGCGGCGGCTCATCATGCGGCCGGCTATTACTACCTCGCGGGGCTCACCTTCGTCGGTGAATTCGCTCTTGATGTCGGTGGAGAATGCGTTGGTGCAGAATTCCTCGGCAGGGTAGGGGTTGATGCCCAGTTTGCGCAACTCCTCCAGACTCTGTCGTCTGCCAATCTCTTGTTCGCTAAGTTCTAAAATATTCATGTTTCAAATAGTCTGTCTGTGTCAAGAATGCTTGCAATCGGCAAAGTTAGCATTTATCGGGCAGATTTCAAAACAATCGGCAAGAATTTTGGTTTTATTCACTATCGCCTCACACCTTCCGCCACAGGCGGTCGCCCTCTATCAGGAGCGGCATGGGCAGATTGTCGGTAAAGAGCTGGCCGGTGCCCAGTCCCTGCGGCATACGGATGTCGGGACCGTAGAGCTGGGCGGCGAGTTGGGCGATGGCGTTCAGTCCCACATTGCTCTCCAGCGCACTCGTTATCCAGGTGCCCACACCGTGGCGGGCGGCCGTCTCTATCCACTCGCGGGTGCCCCGCATGCCTCCGTGGAGCGAGGGCTTCAGGATGATGTAGGCGGGATGCACCTCCTGGAGCAGGGCGGTTTTCCTGGACGGGTCAATCACCTCGATGAGCTCCTCGTCGAGGGCGATGGGGATGGGCGACAGGCGGCACAGTCGCGCCATCGCCTCCCACTGCCCCTGGCGGATGGGCTGCTCGATGGAGTGGATGTCGTAGCGGGCCAGCCGCTCCAGTTTCAGCAGCGCGTCATCGGGTTTGAAGGCGCCGTTGGCGTCGAGCCGCAGCTCGATGGTCTTGCTGTCGAACCGCTCGCGGATGTGGCGGATGAGCGACTCCTCCTCGTAGAAGTCGATGGCGCCGATTTTGAGTTTCACACAGTGGAATCCTGCCCTCAGCTTCTCTTCTATGCGGGCCGCCATCTCGTCGTGGGTGCCCATCCACACCAGGCCATTGATGGGAATGCCCTCCTCACCGCGGGCGAAGGGGGTGTCGAAGAACCGTCCGTCGGCATGCTCCAGGTCGAGCACGGCGGTCTCCAGACCGAAGAGCATCGAGGGGTAAGGCCGCAGGGCGGGGTAGGGTATCGTCCCCGTGCGGCAGTAGGTGTCGCAAAACCCGCGCAGCAGGGTCTCGTATTCTTCTTGTGGCAGGTCGTCGCAGCTCAGCCGCGGCAGCGGGGCGCATTCGCCCATGCCCTGCCGGCCGGGCAGGTCGTCGTCGGTCAGGGTGAGCAGCCAGATATGCCGCTCCAGGTAGACACCGCGCGAGGTGCCCGCAGGCTGCTTGAAGTGCAGCGTGCGGGAGGTAATGTCGATATGGCGCATAGACTTGGTCTTTTTGAGTGTTGTCCTACGGCAGTTTGGGATATTGGTCGAAGTTGGGCTTCCGTTTTTCCAGGAAGGCCTTGCCGCCTTCCTGTGCCTCGTCGAGGAAGTAGTAGAGCATGGTGCAGTCGCCGGCCAACTGCTGAATGCCGGCCTGTCCGTCGAGCTCGGCGTTGAGGCCCGCCTTGATCATGCGGAGCGCCAGCGGACTGCGCTCCATCATGGTCTCTGCCCACTCCACGCACTCGTCCTCGAGGCGCTCCAGAGGCACCACCTTGTTCACCATGCCCATGCGCTCGGCCTCGGCGGCCGTGTACTGGCGGCACAGGAACCATATCTCGCGGGCTTTCTTCTGCCCCACGATGCGGGCCAGGTAGGAGGAGCCGAAACCGGCGTCGAAACTGCCCACCTTGGGACCTGTCTGGCCGAAGATGGCGTTCTCGCTGGCGATGGTGAGGTCGCACACCAGGTGCAGCACGTGGCCGCCGCCGATGGCGTAGCCGTTCACCATGGCTATCACGGGCTTTGGCAGACGGCGTATCTGCATCTGCACGTCGAGCACGCTCAGACGAGGCACGCCGGCATCGTCTACATAGCCGCCGCGGCCCTTCACGTGCATGTCGCCGCCCGAGCAGAAGGCCTTGTCGCCGGCACCGGTGAGCAGCACCACGCGTATGCGCTCGGCCTCGCGGCAGTAGGCGAAGGCCTGCGAGAGCTCCAGCGTGGTCCTCGGGGTGAAGGCGTTGCGGTAGCGGGGGCGGTTGATGGTGATTTTGGCTATGCCGTTGTACTCTTCGAAGAGTATCTCCTCAAAGTCGGGACGGGGGGTGTCGTGGCCGGGAGCCGGCTGGCCCGTGGGGGTGTCATAGAGATGGATGGGGGTCCAGTTTCTTTTCATAGTGTGTCTGTCTTTTTTATTGGGTTGAGCCCGCGGCGCGGGCCGCGGGGTGGTTGTGTTTGGGTGTAAAGGTAGCCTTTTTCTGCCGCTCTGCAAAAAGATAGACTGAAAAAAGTGGACTTGGGCGCCATAATTCGGAAACTTTCAGTACCTTTACCCGCAAAAAGACGACCAAAGTGAAAAACTGCAGATTTGTACTGTTACTGACAATAGCCCTGCTCATGCCGTGGAATGCTTCGGCACAGCGGCTCAACCGCAAAAAGGCCGCTCTCGTGGCCCAGGAGGTGCTCAAGGAGTGGAAAAACGAGACGGCTGCCCAATGGCGCGCCGTGTGGGACAGCCGCAACCTTACCATCGGCGGGCGCACCATGCCCTTCCATGTACAGCTGTTCGGCAGCCGTCCCGCCGACGGCTACAGCCTCTATATCTCGCTCCATGGCGGCGGCAACGCACCCTCTGAGCTCAATGACCAGCAGTGGGACAACCAGAAACGCCTCTACCGACCCGACCATGCCGTATACATCGCGCCCCGTGCGCCCTACGACGACTGGGACATGTGGTTCAAACCCGGACTCGACGACTTCTACCGCGCGCTTATACAGATGGCGGTGGCCTTCGAGGGGGTGAACCCCGACAAAGTGTATATCATGGGCTATTCGGCAGGCGGAGACGGTGTGTGGCGCATGGCACCGCGCATGGCCGATGCGTGGGCGGCTGCCTCCATGATGGCCGGACATCCGGGCGACGTGAGGCTGGAGAACCTGCGCAACACGCCATTCATGATATGGTGCGGCGCGCTCGACAGCGCCTACAACCGCAACGAGGAAGACCGGCTGCGCGGACTGCAGATGGACTCGCTCCAGCAGACCGACCCGCAGGGCTATGTGCACGAGACGCATATCGTGGAGGGAAAGGCGCACTGGATGGAACGCGTAGACACCATGGCGGTGGCCTGGATGGCGCAGTACACCCGCAATCCTTATCCGGAGAAGATAGTATGGCGGCAGGAGGAGGTGACGCATCCTTCTTTCTACTGGCTCTCGGCGCCTGAGAGCGAGGTGCGCCGTGGTATGACGGTACGGTTGGAGCGCAAGGGCAACGAGGTGGACATCGAGCAGTGCGACTACCCCTCGCTCACACTCTATTTCAACGACGAGATGTTGAATCTCGACAAGCCGGTCGTCGTACGCTATCAGGGCCAGACGGTGTTCAAGGGCCGGCTGAACCGCAGCCGCAGCCTCATGGCCTCCACCCTGCGGCAGCGGGGCGATGCGCGCTATATGTTCTCCGCCTCCTACGAGTTTAGAAAAAATTAGTGGCGAAGCCTTCCACTTCTTAATTACTCCTCAATCACCGGAATCGGTTCGGGTTTCACTCCACCCGTGGGGGTGAAACCGATGCCGAGCAGTCGGGCCACCGTCATGGCAATCTGTTTGCTGTAGAAAGGTCCGTTGCCAGCCGTCTCTCCCAATGGCTTGATGCCGTTGCCGAAGGCCATGAACCAGGTGTACTCAGAACCGGGAGCCTGGCGTCCGTGGTCCACCCACTGGTCGCCGCTTCCGCGTCCGTGGTCTGTGGTCACGATGAAGGTGGTCTTGTCACGGTAGAAAGGGTCGTCTTGTGCCTGTTTCCACAAACGGCCGATGAAATCGTCATTGTGGTTGGCGGCCATGAGATAATGGTCATAGCGTCCGTGGTGGCCAAACTCGTCGGTCTCGTTGAATCCCACATAGAGCACTTTGGGCTTCAGTGTGCGCATGGCCTCGGCAGCATAGTGATAGGTGATGAGGTCGAGTGTGGCATCGCCCCACATGTCTACCATGTCGGCTTTCATCCCGTCGAGGAAGGCTTCCCGTTCTGAAGGTGTGTGGGCCGTTGTCTTACTGTACTGGCCGGCCACTACGGGCAGTCCGCTGCGGCTCATGTTGAGAATGTAGGCCACGGTGCCCCAACTGGCGAAAGCCATCACACGGCCCTGATAGCGCGGGTCGCGGTTGGCCGCTTCGAGCACGCTTATGTTGGGGTTCGGAATCTCGTCGTTGCTGGTTATGCGCGCATCGTCGGCCACACCGCAGAGAATCTCTGAGTAGCCGGGGTAGGAGAAGTGGTACTGGTTGCTCACCGACATGAGACTGTTCTGCCGACGGTTGCCGATGATGGTTCCATGCTGCCGCACGAATCCCCAGGTGAAAGGCATGAGCGCCATGCGTCTTTCTTCCTGTGTGTCGCGTACATACAGCTTGCCGATGCCTTCGGGATTGACGGCATACTTGCGGTTGTTCACATAGGCTGTGTCGGCACCGTCGAAAAGTTCTTGCCACCGCAGTCCGTCGAGCATGATGATGACCACACGCCGGTCATGGTCTTGTGCCATACTGAAAACGAATGACAACGTTGCAAGCAGGGTAAGGAAAAACTTTTTCATGGTTGATGGGGCTTTGGGATATTACATTGTCGTAATGCACATTGCATGGGGCAAAGGTCTGAAAAATTTGGGATATTTCCAAATTATACGTAAAGAGGCTGCCCCATGGCAGCCTCTTTACGTATAATGGACAGCGTGTGTCAGAGTTTCTTGACCGTAAATTTCCTGGTGTTGATTTGGAATCTGCCGAACGAGGAGTCCACCACATAGGTGTCGCCGTTCTGCGACTCGGGCTTTATGTACATGCCCTTGTAGCTCACACTGCCGTCTTTCTCCTTCTTCAGGGTGTAACGGCCGAAGGGAGTTGCCACCACATACTTGTCGGAGGTCTCCTCCACCACACCGTAGGAGGTGCCGCTGGGGGCATCGGCCACGCGCTCTATGGCCTGCTTCATCTGCTTGTTCACATCACCGCGGCGGGTGCTCTGTGCAAAACCGTTGATACTCACACCCAGTGCCAGCATCAGCATCATCATCATTTTTCTCATCTTCTCTGTTGTTTGAAAATTAAACTAATTGGTTGTCGTTCGCTGTATCTTTATACCCTTTGAAGGAAAAGGTAAACAGCGGGATGTTTTTTGCCGTGAAAAAACTTGGCGGTTCAATGAAAAAATGTATATTTGCGGCAAGATAGTAACCCGCAAAAATAAACAACCATGGAGAAAATGAAAACTTACCAATCGTTCCGGCATTTCTGCCTGCTATGCCTGCTTATGTTGCCTATGCTTCTCGTATCGAGCGTGTGCGGTGCACAGACCGTACGCAACAGCAACTACTCTACCGTGGGACATATAGACAGCGACGGCACCGTGCGCGACGGCAACTACAGCCGGCTGGGCAAGATTGACAGCGACGGCACCGTGCGCAATGCCAACTACAGCACCATCGGCCACATAGAGAAAGACGGCACCGTGCGCGACGGCAGCTATCGAACCATAGGCCACATAGAGAAAGACGGCACCGTGCGCGACGGCAACTACCGCACCATCGGTCATGTGGAGCGCGACGGCACCGTGCGCGACGGCAACTACCGTACTATCGGGCACATGAAGGATGTGCCTTCTACCTATGCGGCGGCCTTGTTCTTCTTCTTCGGCCTGCTGTGATGAGCACATTTGTCAGGGCGGCATTATAGAAAATGAGGTGGACACTGCAATGTGCCCACCTCATTGTTTTTAGTGCGAAAATAAAGGCTTACTTCAGCATGTACTTCTGGCCGTTGACCACATAGACACCTCTCAGACCGTCGAGGCTCTTGGCCTGGCTGCGGACCAGACGACCGTCGATGGTGTAGATGTCCACGGGCTGACCGTCGGCCGAAATCTGGCGGATGTCGGTGGTGATGGTGATGACGGCGGTGGCGGGCAGCGACTCTACACCGTTGGTGTAGACGGCTGTCACGTCGAAGGCCATGCGCTTGCCGTCTACCAGCTTGTCGGCAGCCACGGTGTAGGTGGTCACGTCACCAGCTACTGAGCCTACCAGCTCACCCTGGAAGTAAATGTTGAACGAGGCCAGTTCAGCACCCTGACCCTGATAGGTGATGTCGTCGAGCATCATACCCCAGATGTCGGGAGAGGTGTGGCGGATGGCAAAGTACTGGGTGCCCTCGGACAGGTCGATGGTCACCTCTTCCCACTCTGTGGTGGAGCAGGTCTTGGCGGCCACCAGCTCGAAGCTCTCAATGGCATTGTCGGTAGAGGAGGCCTGCACCTCGTAGCTCTCGTCGCCATACATAGAGACAAGCGACCTTACATAGAACGAGATGGTCAGGGCAGTGCCGCTCACCTGGGGCGATATGAGCCAGTGGTCGGCGGCGGGGACGCTGCCCTTCGGCTGCGAGGGACACATGGAGATAAGGTATTGCGAACCGGTGTGGGCGCCGTAGTCTTCCGATATGTCGCGGCCCAGGGTCTCAGAACTCGGATTCATCACCACCCAGGCTGAGGCATAACCCAGATCGGGCACTACCACTGAGCCGGGGAATCCGTACACGTGCTGGCCGTTGCCGTCGTAGAGGGTCCACTCGCCGAATGCGCCATAGCGCTGGTCGTCGTTCACGCCGCCGGCACTGAACTCGGGGAATGTCTCAGCATCCTCGAAACTCTCGAACACTTCCGAGCCGGAGGCTTCGGGAGCAACCCAGTTCAGCTCTACGCCGTTCTCAAATTCCTGTGCGGTCAGGTTGGTGGGGGCGCTGCCAGAGGGGGCAACCACGCTGATGAGGGCCTCGGCCTTGTTGTCCTCGGGCTTCTTCTCGTCGGCAATGCTTACCTCGGCGGTGAGCACCACGTCGCCCAGCTGGTCGAAGATAGAGGTGGCGAATTCTGTCTCAACAGTATTGAGGCCTTTTTAATCGTTATTGACTGTCAATGACTTACATAATTACAAAAGGGTTCCATATGGATGGACTTGAATTTTTCGGGAATAATATTGGAGTCGCGAGGGTGTATGGAATGCATTTTTCGAAAAAATGATTATTGTGAACCGTCCTCGATGATCATCCCCGATAATCATAAGATGGCTCAAAACGTATCAAATTCCCCGTCCCCTTTGATAGACTGATTTTGCTATTTTCCCTGGCCTTTCTTCAACCCCTTGATGACCTGCAACTGCTCGGAAGAGAGGTCTGGAATGTTGTGGTTTCGCTCGTACTCTTGGAGTTCGGTGAGTGTCATGTCACAGGAATGCCCCTCGTTCAGTTCCTTACTACGAGCCTTGTATTCGTCCTCATCCATATAACTATGGCCGGTGGTGTAAATGTAGTAGATTTTTATTTCACGGCCCTTATCAGTGTCCCGCTCCCATTGGTTCATGGTCATCACTTGACGGGTGATGTCAGGGGTGTCCTCTTCATCATCCAACTTAAAGATAGAAACGTATTTGTATTGATAGTTTACTTCCTGGTCTTTCTTCAACTGTTTCTCCCTACCGTGCACCTCGTCTGCGTACATCTGCACCCGTGACGCATCAATCGTCGTACTGCTCAGATTGCCTGAGTGAATGACCTGTCCTACCACCTCATTCGTGGGAATCTCAACACGCCAGCGGTTGGGGCCGTCACTCACCATTGTGAAGCGATACTCTTCCTGTGCCCTTTTGAGCTTATGCCATTTCTCAAATGGTTGCTTATAGGTATTCTTTATCGAATTTTCCACTTGATTCTCCATGCCTGAGCCATGCCAACCTGGGGCCTTGTTGGCAAAGGCGCCACGGGATGAGACGAAGCGTATCTTGGCCTTATAGTTGTTCTTGACCTCATAGGCCACTGGCACGATGCCTCCACCGTAGGCTCGGAGCGAGTCGCCGATGTAGAAAAAGGCGCGGTAGTAGTATTCCGTGTAGAGATAGGGCTTGGGCTTGACGACGACCTCTGCCAGTCCGTAATCCACACTCTCCATCGTGACACGTCCGTCGGTCAGCGATGCAACGCTGACCAATTGAGGCTTATAAGCCAAGTGTGTCAGGGCCACCTTCGCCGCTCCCTTCACATTGGCCAATGTACCATTGATGTCTGTAGTACCTATAAGCACGCCGTCTTCGGTCAATACACTTACCAACGGAATAGCATTGCCATCCGAGTCCAAGACCTGTATCTTCTGCGCATGTGCGCTGATGGACATCATTAAGGTAACAAAGACCATAGCTATTGTCCTTTTCATACTGATAGATTGATTTTTGTCCATAATGATAGATTGATTTTTGGTTTCAAAATGATTGGTAAATTTTATTTTTATCATCGCTGGTTTCTTGATTGTAGAATGGACATGTACACAAGAGTGCGTTTCTTGCTGAATCCCGTTGCAAATATACATTTTTTTTTTAATGCAACGACTTTCTTTCATTTATATGGTAAATCAAAGTCTCTTTATTCCGATTTGCAGCGGATTGTGTGCAAGTGAGGTTAATTTGACACAAGAATCACACTATCGATTAGCCCGCATTGTCGGTTAAACATTCTTAACCAAATCTTAAACTTTGTTGCCCTTCGACCGATTAATGATTGTCAAAAATTCAACAAAGCGACAACAGAGAATCCATTATCGGGTAATAAAAAGTTATACTTCGTATGAAAACAGGCTGCACCTCAGGAAAGAAAAACTTCGTTTTTACTTTCCATTTGGTTTGCACTGTTTTTGTACCGTTTAAAATGGAATATTTTCAATCGTCATTGACTGTCAGAGACTTACATAATTACAAAGGAGTTCCAGATGGAACTGTTCAGGCTGGAGATGAGAAAAAAGTTCGGGGTGGTCGTCAACTACAACTATGACAAGACAGGAGTGCCCAACGGCTTCATCGTAATCGACCCACAATCGAAATCCGTATGGAAAGGTGAGGAACTGGGAGGATTCATCCGTGCCTCGCCCCCGTATTTGTCGCAAGGGGTGTTTGTCATGAACGTGGAGAGCATCGGTGGCCGTGCGCCAAGGTATGCCGTACGTGAATTGGACAAGAATGATGTCGCAGCCTACAAGAATGGGGAAATGCTGCTTGAAGAACTGGTGCTGAAATTTAACTCTAAAGCAATGGACAAAAAATGTTCCAATTTGGATACGCCTCTTTGGCAATTATCAACCGGAGAGTTCTTGCAGCTCCTGAAAGACTGCCTGAATGAGAAATCGTCTAAGAATAACAATACAGTCGCTACGAAAGTGGAAGAGCACTGGGTGTATGGAATCGACGGCATCGCCAAGATTTTCAACTGCTCCCGTGGCACCGCCATGAACATCAAGAAATCTGGAATAATCAACCCGGTCATCAAGCAGGTCGGCAGAAAGATCGTCGTCGATGTCCAACAGGCTCTTGAACTGGCAGGAAAGAAAGGAGGCAGAAATGGATGAGCAGGTTCAAGATGTTATAATTGGAATCCTCCACTTATACAGGCAGATTTACCGTTTGATGTGCCAAATGAAGATGAAGTATGCCCATTTTAAGTGACACATCCATATTTGGGAATCACTACAAAAAAACAATAGGGAAATGAAGAGTTATAAATCTTCTTTCCCTATTGTTTTTGTTTCTCCATCCCTGATTTTTTGGGGGTAGTTTTGGGGGTAAACCTTGCAAACTACTGTAAATCAGTATAAGTTGTGGAGCTGGTGGGATTCGAACCCACGTCCAAACGAGGAAACCATACGCTTTCTACATGCTTATTCCAGACTTTGATTTTCGTGCTACGGCAAGACCTGGACCACCAACCGGAGCCTTATCTCCTAAAATTTCACCACCCTTGCGGAGCCAAGAATGACTATTTCCGATTTGCCTGCGCCGCTTTGCCCATAAGATTCGGAACTACATCCATGGAGCGACGTCTCGTTCTCCTACCTTGTAAGAGAATTAAGCCGGTAATCTACTGTACTTCGATTAGGCAGCGAGAGCATACTCATTGTTGCCAATTAATTGTCGACCGAATGGATTATGGAGTATACAGCCGTCACTCCGCATGCTTACGTACCATCTCAACCCGCTGTCAAATCCAGTCAACCCCAGATTGTGGTGGCTTTTCGTAAAACCACTGCAAATATACGGCTTCCTAATTATATACTCCGTATAAAATATGGGTAATTAACTTTTTTTAATTGTTTCTTTGCGTTTCTGCGAGGGGAAAAGTAGTCCATCCGATGGAAAAGCGCTGATTCGTGAGAAAAATCGAGGTAGAATAGGCGTATTTTAATTTGCAAATGAATTGTTTTCGCTTTTTTTTGCATATTCAGAGGAATTTCCTATCTTTGCACCGTGTAAGGTGTGATACAAGGATTTTCTAACAATATGGCATGCCTTCTGACTAATAAATATCGTTCGTTTCAGTTTGATTGAATATCATGAATTTAAAAAGACTGACTTCTTTGTTTGTCCTTGCTCTCCTTGCCCGTATGGCATGGGGACAGGACGATACTGTCCCTGAAGACAAAATTATCAACACTTCTGTTTCCGACGACAATCTGATGATTATCATCATTGCGATTATCATCATTCTGTTTGTCAGTGTGCTTGTCAGGGCTATTATAAAATACTTCCAAAAGAGGGCCAAAGAGCGCAGAAGGGCCATACGCCGCAGGCACTACCATGAGGCGCGCGACCGCTACTACCGCCATCATCCCGAGGAACTGGCCAAGAAACAGCAGTCGCAAGACTGATTATTACAGACCAACCGGAAACAACAGACTGCCCAATCGCTCAGTTAATATTGAATGCTATATAATACAAGTAGAATTATGAGAAAACTGTCATTTATAGCGGTGGCTGCATTGATGTTTCTGTCTTTCGCTGCCTGTGATCAAAAGTCGAAACCTGTGCAGAACGCGACCGATGAGGAGGTTGAAGACACTATAGCCCTGAAGTTGGAGGCCGAGGCTGATTCTCAGATGATAGAGGGCAGTGAAATTTCCATACCCGATTTCATGGGTATTGTCGAGGCTTACACTGACGGTAATTCTGCCACTTCCGCACGTCATCTCAAGGCGATTGGTCTGAAAGCGCTTGATGTGAAAAAAGACTCTGCCTCGGCAGATACTGTATATATGGCTTGGTCGAGAGGCGCCGACTATGTGGCGAATGCCGGTGGCCCGCTGGCCCTGAGATTCAAGTCGGATCTGGTTCATGGCGAGGCGCTGGCCCTCTATGTGAACAAGAACAAGCAGCAGGCCAGCCAGCTATTCTTCACCGACAAGCGGCTGGTGCCTGTCTATGTGAAAGAACTGCAGTCGATGGGCTATCAGCTGAGACCAGAGAAGAGCAATGAGACCACGCGCCGGTATGAAAGTGGTGACGGTGATGATTTCATGGAGAGCTTCACCATCGTCATCGGTAATGAAGGTTGTGCCGTTATCATGCAGTCTGACATGGAAGAACAAGACGACTGACGGGAATCCCTTCTCAGTCTTCACCGATAAGTTCTAAAGCCGTGCCCGTGAGGTACGGCTTTATTTCGTCATAAGGGATGGTGAACGACGGGTCGCCCCACTCGAAAGGGCACACATCGTAGATGGAGTAGTGGAACCGTACGCCCTGCCGTGTGAGAAAGGGCGCATGGCTGGGCATGGGGCGCAACGACAGGTCTACATGGCAGATGTCTTGCAACTGCTCGTCGGTGTCTACATCGAAATACTCGCGCATACCTCTTTTTATATATTTATAAAGACCGTCGCCCACGGGTTGAAGCAGATCAGCTTCCGTGAGCCGGCGGCCGTCGCGCAGGCGGAAGGTCACTCCGTAGTGGGTGTATTCGCCATGGGCGCCTCCGGTGAGATAGGAGTAGCGGTACACCTCGTAGGTGCACCAACGGGCGCCGCACTCTTGCAGCCTTATCTCGATTCCTTCCTCGGGCGCCTCGTCGCGGACCACACGGCCTATCTGCATCTGGTTGAGCACTTTGTCGAAGTGCGACAGCCGCTCCTGGCAGTAGGCGTGCACCATCTCGTCGGGATGGGAGGGCACATCGGTGGTGCGGTGCTCAAACAGTTGGGAGCGGATGAAGCTGCGTATGCTCTCAACGGCAGCCGGGGGGCCTGACATGGGATAGTCGATGCACACCTCGACCGATCCGTATTCGTTCTCTGCCTCATAGCGGAAGGAATCGGTGGTCAGCGTGTCGGCTGCTGGTTGGCTTTCAGCCGGCGGGGTGACCGGGGCCTTGCGGCGGCCAGTCCCGCACGAAAGCAGACAGGCCGACAGCAGTAGGATATATAGGAAGGCATGTCTTCTCATCAACTGCAAACATACTAATAATTTGGCATTTCTGCCACCAAAACCTCCCTTTTTTTGTTCCGGTTCCCACTCCCGTCTCTTTGGTACGCCTTTCGTGAGGGGTGGCCATTTTAATTCTTCTGTATAAATAATGCAGAATGAATGTATAAGGTAAAGGGAAATTCTCTTACAGTAGCTATTTTACCAAACATCTAAAATGGTGTTAAAACTACAATTATTTAGCTGCTTTTAAAGTGAAAATGAAACAAATAAGAAAAGATAAGCAACAGTTTGTCTAAAATTAATAAAAATTAACTTAAAATATTTTTTTATGTATTGCGATAATATTTAACTTTGCAAACGGATAACAAACAGGTATTAGCACATATTTATACAGTTTGTAGTGGATAATGAGAGATTGCTGCTTGACCTTTAAGACGTGAGTCTTCTTCCATAGAGGGACGGGCGGTTTTTCGACTATTCTGTTAGGGATGAACCTCACGGCATGCCGCACGTATTGGATACTTCCAGCAAGTAGGCAGGCTGTGGTGAAATGGCATTTAATAATATGTTTTATTAATAAGTGAGAGTTTATGGTTAAAAAATTAATTATGTTTTTCGCATGCCTGTTCCTGTCAACAGGACTGGCATTAGCCCAGATGGCCGTCAAGGGAACGGTCGTCTCTGAGGACGACGGCGAGCCCGTTGTGGGTGCTACGATTTTGGTCGTGGGCACACAGACGGGCACGGTCACAGACATAGACGGCAAGTTCAGCCTCACTATGCCGAGTGGAAAAAGTGTTCTCCGCATTTCGTATGTCGGTATGGAACCCCTTGAGGTGAGTGCACGGCCCAATATGCGGATTGTGCTCACCAGCGACCAGAAAGCCCTCGACGAAGTGATTGTGGTGGCCTTCGGTACGCAGAAGAAGTCATCGTTCACGGGTTCGGCCGCCGTGGTGAATGCAGAAGAGCTGAGTCAGAAAATCACCACCAACGTGGCCGACGCGCTCGTGGGTTCCGTTCCGGGCCTCCAGATTCGTGGCTCGAGCGGACAGCCGGGTGCCGCGCAGGGTAATATCCACATCCGTGGTATCGCCTCCATGTATGCCGACACTGAGCCCCTCGTCATTGTCGACGGTGCCCCCTACAGCGGCAGTCTGTCGAACATCCCGCAAGATGATATCGAGAGCATCACCGTGCTGAAAGACGCCGCCTCGGCCGCCCTTTACGGTGCCCGTGGTGCCGCCGGTGTCATCCTCATCACCACCAAGAAGGGAAAGTCGACCGACGCCATCGTCAATGTCGACATGAAGTGGGGCGCCAACAGCCGCGCCGTGCAGGATTATGAGACCATCACCGACCCGGCACAGTTTATGGAGGTCTACTACAAGCAGTTCTACAACTATGCCGTTGACAACGGACTGAGCAATGCTGCCGCCAACAAGTGGGTGAACGACCGCATCATCACCGGACAGTCATGGGGCCTGCAGTACAATCCCTTCACAATTCCCGAAGGACAGTATCTCATCGGCCTTGACGGCAAGCTCAATCCCAATGCCACACTGGGACGCGCCTATACCTACGGCGGTGAGACCTATTACATGCTGCCCGACGACTGGCAGGATGCCGCCTACCACGACGGATTCCGCCAGGAGTACAATGTCAACGTGAGTGGAGGCGGTACCAAGAGCAGCTTCTATGCCTCGGCCAGCTACCTCAATGAAGACGGTATCATCGACAACTCCAACTACGAGCGCTTCTCCGGTCGACTCAAGGCCGACCTGCAGGCGCGCGAGTGGCTCCGTATCGGTGCCAATGTGGGCTTCGTGCACAGCAACATGGAAGAGAACCCTAACTTCTCGGTCAGCTCGCTGGGCTCCAACAATATGGCCTACTACACCTCGATGATTGCCCCGATTTACCCGCTCTACGTGCGCACCCTCGATGCCAACGGCAACCCGATCATCCGCACCGACAGCTACGGGCACAAACAGTACGACTATGGTGTGCCCGCCACCAACTTCCCCGGCAACGGTACACGTCTCTTCTTGGCCACCGGTAACCCCATCGGCGCCAACAAGTACAATGTGGCCGAAACCATCGGCAACTCATTCTCCGGTGCCTTCACCGTCGATATCGATATCACCAAATGGCTGAAGTTCAACTCCAACAACAACATCAATATCGGACAGAGCAACGGAAGTGTCTACGGCAACCCCTTCTACGGACCCTCTGCCTCGGAGAACGGAAACATACAGAAAACCTCCACCAACTCCATGCGGCAGAACTATGTGCAGACACTCAACTTCCACCAGCTCTTTGGCAAGCACGATGTGCAGGTGATGCTCGGACACGAGTGGTACAAAATCACCACCAAGTATCTCAATGCATTGGCCAACAAGGGCTTCTCGCCCGAGATACCCGAAATCAACGCCTTCAGCAACCGCTATGACTCCAACAGCTACACCTCGGAGTACAACGTGGAAGGATGGTTCGGCAATGCGCTCTACAACTACGACCAGAAATACTTCGGCTCTCTCTCGTACCGCCGCGATGCTTCCAGCCGGTTCCATCCCGACCACCGCTGGGGCGATTTCTGGAGCGTAGGCGGCGCCTGGATTATCTCGCAGGAAGCCTTCATGGAGAATACCCGCACATGGCTCGACCAACTCAAGCTCAAAGCCTCTATCGGTCAGCAGGGTAACGACGGTATCGGCAACTGGGCCTACACCGACCTCTACTCGCTCTCAAAGGGCGACAGCGGCATGCTGCCCTCCTTCTCGCGCCTCGGCAACGAGGACATCACCTGGGAGACAACCACCAACTTCAACGTGGGTGTGGAGTGGAGCATGTGGAAGGGACGCTTCACCGGCAACCTCGACTTCTACACCAAGAAGGTGGCCGACCAGCTCTTCTGGCTCTCCATTCCCGAGAGCTTCGGTACCCGCGGCTACTACGGCAACCTGGGCGACATCCGCAACACCGGTGTCGAACTCGTGGTGAGCGGCGACGTGGTACGCACCAAGAATATCGTGTGGAACATCACCGCCAACCTCTCGCACAATACCACCAAGATACTGAAGCTGCCCGAGACCAAGACCAAGGTGAACGGTGGCTTCCGCGAGAGCGACTCCGGCAGCAACTCCTCCATGTGGTACGAGGAGGGCGAGCCCCTCTACAACATGATGCTTCCCGAGTTTGCCGGTGTCGATGAGAACGGTCGCGCACTCTACTGGATGGATACCGACCTTATCGAGGTCGACGACCAGGGCAAAGAGACCATGAACACTGCCAAACCCGGTAAGAAACACTCTGAAACCACCACCGACTGGAACATGGCCTCCTACTATGCACAGGGCACCATGCTTCCCGACATCACCGGCGGCTTCTCCACCACACTCAAGCTCTACGACTTCGACCTGAGCGCCACCTTCGACTATCAGATAGGAGGCAAGCTCTACGACAACCGCTATATGAGCCTGATGACCAATGTGGCCACCTCCGGCAACGGACAGACCTACCACAAAGACGTGATGAAGTCGTGGACGGCCGAAAACCCCAACAGCGACATCCCGCGCTGGCAGTACTACGACTCCTTCACCGCATCGCGGTCCACAAGGTTCCTCACCAATGCCTCCTACCTCAACTTCCAGAGCTTCACCGTGGGCTACACACTGCCCAAGCGGCTCACCCAGACCCTCAAGCTGAGCAAGGTGCGCATCTACTGCCAGGGAGAGAACATCTACTTCTGGAGCAAGCGCCAGGGACTCGACCCGCGCTACTCTTTCGCCGGCACCAACTCTGGTGGCGTGAATGCCTACTCACCGGCCCGTACCATCATGGGCGGAATCCAGGTGTCGTTCTAACTATTCAACTAATTTAATTGGGAAATAACATTATGAAAAAGATATTTTCTACAATGATGGTTGCTGCCTTGGTGTCGGCATCGTTCACAAGCTGCATCGAGGAGATTGACCCCCAGACCAGTACGGTGACAGAACAGCAGGCCAAGGACGCACCCGGTGCCTTCGACAATTTCGTGGCCAACCTCACGGGCAACCTCTCCGGCCAGTTCATCTATGGCGGCGATTCACATTATGTCTTCGACTTCGGCTACCCCGCTTTCTTCCTTGTGCGTGATGTGATGGGGCAGGACATCGTGCCCGTGGGAACCAACAACTGGTTCGACACATGGTATCAGGACTTCAACTACCTGAGCCCCAACTATGCCCGCACCCAGTTCCCCTGGACCCTCTACTTCGGATGGATAAAAGACTGCAACATCGTGCTCAACCAGGCAGGGGCCGTCGACTATGCCGCACCTGTCGAGGGACGTGAGGTGGGAGCCGGCATCGCCTATACCCTCCGCGCCATGTACTATTTCGACATGGCCCGCATGTATGCCGCCGAGACCTATCTCTCCAACAAAAACGCGCTCACGGTGCCCAAGGTGACCGAGGCCACCACCATCGAGGAGGTGCAGCACAACCCGCGCATGACGTGGGAAGAGGCTTTCGACTTCATGCTGGCCGACCTTGATGCCGCTGAGAAACTGCTGGCCGACTACCAGCGCGCCGATGTCTACACACCCGATGTGAGCGTGGTCTACGGTCTGAAGGCCCGTGTATATCTGGAGCGCCAAGACTGGGCCAACGCCGAGAAATATGCCAAGATGGCACAGGAAGGCTACCGCATGATGACACAGGAGGAGTTCCTGAGCCGCGACTACGGCTTCAACTCGCCCAACGACTCCTGGATGTTCGGCATCACCTTCAAGGCTACCGACCCCAACATCGTGGAGAACGACGGCGACTCGTCGTGGGGCAGCGTGATGATGCTGGAGAACGGCTTCGACTGCGGATATGCCGCCAACTATGGTGGACCGAACGTCATCGACCGCCATCTCTATGAGACCATTCCCGCTTCCGACTACCGCAAGATGTGCTGGGTGGACTTCGAACTCGAAGACCTCATCGACCCCGATGCAGAGGACATTCCCTCCGACCTGCTCAATGCGCTGAGCGCCTATAGCGACTATCCCGAGCGTATCTATGCCGCCGGTGTCGACAACGCCAGCTACGGCCTGGGCGGACTCTCCGTCAAGTTCCGCAATGCTGCTGGAAAAGCGAATGTGAAGTATGATGCATGGGTGGTGGCTGTGCCCCTGATGCGTGTGGAGGAGATGATGCTCATCGAGGCCGAGGCCGCCGGTATGCAGAGCGAGGCCAAGGGCATCGAGCTGCTCACCAAGTTCGCCAAGGCCCGTGATCCTTACTATACCTACGGCACCCACCGCGACGCTTACTACAACACCAGCACGTCGCAGTTCCAGAACGAGGTGTGGTGGCAGCGCAGGGTTGAGCTCTGGGGCGAGGGCTTTGCCACCTTCGACATCAAGCGTCTCAACAAGGGCGTCATCCGCTCGTATCCCGGCACCAACCATATCGAGGGCTCCCGCTTCAACGTGAACACCGTGCCCAACTGGATGGTGTGGTGCTTCGTGAACACCGAGGCGCAGTACAACGAGTCGCTCGTGAAGAATCCCGACCCCGTGCGTCCGGCCGGTGACTCTGACGAATTCGCCTGGTAAGCCATGTGAGTTATGCTGCAAATAGGTAATTCATTTAAAAATACAGAAAGATGAAAAAATATATAGTAAATTTCTTTGTCGCATTGATGGCTGTCGTGGCATTCACAGCCTGCTCCGACGACGATGACTACCAGTGGGCCACCGTGTCGGGCAACCAGGTGTACTTCAGCAACCAGCTGCCTGCCAGCTACTCCATCTCCAAAAGCGCCAATTCCATCACGGTGCCCCTCAACCGCGTGAAGACCGACGAGGCCATCACCGTGAACCTGTCGCACACCGACAAGACGGGATTCTTCAAGGTGCCCGCCAGCGTGAGCTTCGCACAGGGCGAGGCTGTGGCCAATATCACCATCAGTTATGACCCTGAGGCTGTGGCTTATGACGAGAGCCACAAAGACACGCTCACCATTGCAAGCGCCGACTATACCACCATCTACGGTGCCTCTTCCTACTCCTTCTCGGCCATGATGCCGTCGCCCTACAAACTGCTGGGCAACGGTACGCTCAGCGACGGGTTCTTCGGATTCACCACAACTGTGCAAATCTATCAGAACACGGAGCAGACCAACACCTTCCGCATTTTCAGTGCCTATGACCCGGTCGATGACGGCAACCAGGACGAGTATCTGCAGTTCACCATCCTCAAACCGGGCATGACGGTGGGCTCACAGACCGTCACTATGGAGAACCTCGTCTACTACGACGACTACAACACCGGCTACCATCATCCTACCTATGACGCCGATGTGCTCGTGTGCCATCCCGCCGGATTCAAGAGCACCAGTGCCGAGTCGGCATGGGTCATGAACCGAGTGGTGGAGTTTCAGGCCGATGGTGTGCCGGGCGAGGTGCGTCTGGCTCCCTTCTACTACATGGACGGAGTGGGCGGATGGAACTATACTGCCAACGACGGTATCATAACCATCGTCTTCCCGGGATTCGAGAAGAAAGACTATACTGTCGAGGCGGAGTATCTGGGACGCCTCACCAACAACAACGAGGAGGACTTCGCACAGACCTTTATCACCATGGGCGAGGACCTCGAGTCGGTGCGCTATGCCGTGACCGATGGCGATGTCGATGCGCTTTATGACGGTATCGTAGACGGCTCCGCCGAGTTTGGAGAGGTGACCAAGTCGCAGGCTGTCAACTGGCCGCTCGAGGATTCAGGCACCTACTACTTCGTGGCCGTGGGCTTCGCCGGCGGTGAGGCCGTGTCAGATGCGGTCACCACCATCCGCTTCAAGTCGAGCCATGAGTTCGCACCCAAGTTCGACCCCGTAGGTACCGGCACCTTCACCTATAGTCTGTACTTCGAGGGCGATGACCCCGGACTCACCATCAGCAAGAGCAGTGCCGACAACACGTACCGCATCTCCCACTGGGGCTATGACGTGAATTTCGACTTCACATGGGATCCCGCCACCAACAAGTGCCAGGTCTCGGAGCAGTTCACAGGCGATGTCCACGACACCTATGGCGATGTGTTCGTGTCGGATGTGCCCAGCTATGACGACGAGGCCACCTACGATGAATACCCCTGCTATTATGACCCGGCCACCAAGACATTCACCTTCAATCTTGTCTATTATGTGAGTGCCGGATACTTCGACATCGGCCCCGAGACCTTCACCGTGGAGTGGAACGAAGATGCCGCCGCTCCCGCCAAGGTGGTGAGAAAGCAGCTCTCCACGCTGAAAAACCTCACACCCAGGAAAATGGGCAGCAACAAGGGTAAAGTAAACTTCACCAGGGAGAAGAAACAGTTCTGACACTTCTCCTACAGCTGAAAGAAGCGGGTTCAGACCATCTGGACCCGCTTCTTCGTTGTTCGCCCGCCCGCTGCCAATACGCTGCTTTGAAGTATATCAAGGATTTCCTCCTTTTTTATATTTTTTTTTCAAAGATAGGGTGATATCCATGCTTTTTTCGTATCTTTGCATCCCTAAAACATACCCGAAAGTAAAATGGCTGAAAAAAAGATACAAACCGCACTCATCTCCGTCTTCCATAAAGACGGACTCGAGCAGATTATCGCAAAACTGCATGCCGACGGCGTAAGACTCCTCTCGACCGGCGGAACACAGAAGTTTATTGAGCAACTGGGCTATCCCTGCGACACCGTGGAGAGCCTCACCACCTATCCCTCCATCCTGGGCGGACGCGTCAAGACACTGCATCCCAAAGTGTTCGGCGGCATCCTCGCACGCCGCGACAATGAGGGTGATGTGCAGCAGATGGCACAGTATGAGATTCCCTCCATCGACCTCGTCGTGGTCGACCTCTATCCCTTCGAGGACACCGTGGCCGCCGGCGCCTCCGACGCCGACATCATCGAGAAAATCGACATAGGCGGCATCTCCCTCATCAGAGCTGGTGCCAAGAACTTCAACGATGTGGCCATCGTGGCCAGCAAGGCCGAATATCCCCTCCTCCAGGAGATTCTCGACCGCCGCGGTGCCTGCACCTCGCTCGAGGAACGCCGTCTGCTCGCCGAGCGCGCCTTCGCCGTGACGAGCCACTACGACACTGCCATCCATGCCTGGTTCGCCTCCAAGAAATAGTCACAACACAATATAGACAAGAAGATTTTTATGGGATTCTTTTCCTTTTCTCAGGATATCGCAATGGACCTGGGCACCGCCAATACCATCATCATCAGCGATGACAAGATAGTGGTGGACGAGCCTTCGGTCGTGGCACTCGACCGGCGCACCGACAAGGTGCTCGCCGTGGGCGAGAAAGCCAAACTGATGTACGAGAAGACGCACGACAACATCAAGACCATACGTCCCCTCCGCGACGGCGTGATTGCCGACTTCACCGCCTGCGAGCAGATGATGCGCGGACTCATCAAGATGGTGCACTCCGGCAACCGTTTCTTCTCACCCCAGCTGCACATGGTGATAGGCGTGCCCTCCGGCTCTACCGAGGTGGAACTGCGCGCCGTGCGCGACTCGGCCGAACATGCCGACGGACGCGATGTGTATCTCATCTTCGAGCCCATGGCGGCCGCCATCGGTATCGGTATCGATGTGGAGGCCCCTGAGGGCAACATGATTGTCGATATAGGCGGCGGTACCACTGAGATTGCCGTCATTTCACTGGGTGGTATTGTGTCGAACAACTCCATCCGCACCGCCGGCGACGACCTCACCGCCGACATCCAGGACTATATGAGCCGCCAGCACAACCTGCGCGTGGGTGAGCGCATGGCAGAGCGCATAAAGATACATGTAGGCTCCGCACTCACCGACCTCGGCGACGAGGCACCCGAAGACTATGTGGTGCACGGACCCAACCGCATCACCGCACTGCCCATGGCCGTGCCCGTGTGCTACCAGGAGATTGCCCACTGCATCGACAAGACCGTGGCCAAGATAGAGAACGCCGTGCTCGCCGCACTCGAGAAGACACCCCCTGAGCTCTACGCCGATATCGTGCAGAACGGTATCTACCTCACCGGAGGCGGCGCACTGCTACGCGGACTCGACAAGCGCCTGTACGACAAGATTCAGATACCGTTCCACATCGCCGACGACCCGCTCCACAGCGTGGCACGCGGTGCCGGAATAGCACTCAAGAATCCCAACCGCGACAACCTTCCCTTCCTTATGAGATAAAGGCCCCATGCGCAACCTCATCGAGTTTCTCACCAAAAACAATTACTGGTTTGTCTTCGTGGTGCTCGAGGTGGTGAGCCTGGTCTTGCTGTTCCGATTCAACAGCTATCAGGGGAGCGTGTGGTTCTCCTCGGCCAATTACCTCACCGGCAAAGCCTACGAGATTGACTCGTGGGCTGCGTCGTTTCTCACCCAAGCCTCGCTCAACGAGCAGCTCACACAGCGCAACGTGCAGCTCGAGCATCGTGTGGAGCAGCTCCAGCAGGAACTGCGCGCCGAGCGCATGTCGCACGACTCCCTCTACATGAAAAGAGGGCAGATGAGGCTCTTGGGCGACTTCAACCCCATCTATGCCAAAGTGATTGGCAACAGTGTGAACCGGCCGCTCAACTTCATCACCATCGACAAGGGCTCGGCCGACGGCGTGCGCGAGGACATGGGCGTGGCCTGCGGAAACGGTGTGGTGGGCGTGGTGTTCATGACGTCGAAGCACTACTCGGTGGTGCTGCCGGCACTCAACTCCAAGTCGAACATCAGCTGTGCTATCGCAGGTAGGGGTTACTTCGGCTATCTGCACTGGTCGGGCGGCTCACCCCGCATCGCCTATGTCGACGATATCCCGCGACATGCCAAGTTCGAGGTGGGCGACACTATCGTGACCAGTGGCTACTCGGCTGTCTTCCCGCCGGGCATCCTTGTGGGAAAGGTCACCAAGTTTGAGAACTCTGACGACGGACTATCCTACCGGCTGAGGGTGCTGCTCTCTACCGATTTCGCCAATCTGCGCGATGTCTGTGTCATCGACGACAAGGCGGTGCGCGAGCGGCTCGACCTGCTGCGGCAGGCCAACGACTCGATACAGCCCCGTAAAAACGATTGAATCCATGTACCGCGAACAGATACGTCTCTTCCTTATCTTCATCGTGCTGGCAGTGCTACAGGTGCTCATTGCCAACCATATCCACCTGTTCCACTTCGCCACACCGCTGCTCTATGTGTATCTGCCGCTCGTCATGCGGAGAGGAGCGCTGCGGTGGGCCATGCTGTTGTGGGCCTTCTCCATGGGCCTGCTCATGGACACCTTCAACAACACACCGGGTGTGGCATCGGGTTCTATGACCCTTGTGGCCCTGCTCCAGCCTTATATCCTGGAGCGCATGCTGGTGAGGGAAGGGGAGGAGGACCTCATACCCTCGGTGGTGACGATGGGGCAGAAACAGTTCGCCTACTACACCATCACCTTCACCGCGCTCTACTGCGTGGTGTTCTATACACTCGAGCTCTTCAGCTTTTTCAATTTCTGGGTGTGGGCAGGCTGCGTGCTGGGCAGTACGGCCATCACGTCGGCGCTCATACTGGCTGTGGAGAGCGTGAGAAGGTAAAAAGACTGAACAGAATACTGCAGCCTGCTTGTTTGAACAACGGTTTGAACCTATATAGGAAATGAAGGATTACGAACTGGAGAAACGGCGCTATATCATAGGCTCGGTGGCAGCTGCCATCGTGCTCATTTATTTGGTGCGTCTCTTCACCCTCCAGATCATGAGCGACGACTTCAAGAAAAACGCCGACAGCAATGCCTTCCTCAAGAAGGTGGAGTTCCCCTCGCGCGGCATCATCACCGACCGCAACGGCGAACTGTTGGTGTATAACCAACCCTCCTACGACATCATGGTGATTATGAACGAGGAGAACGGCCGTCTCGACACGGCCGAGTTCTGCAAGGCGCTCGATATCACCCCCGACTTCTTTAAGAAACGCATGGCCGACATCAAGGACCGCAGCAAGAACCCCGGTTACTCGCGCTACACACAGCAGCTCTTCATGTCGCAGCTCTCCGACCAGGAGTTCAGCGTGTTTCAGGAGAAGGCCTACAAATTCCCTGGCTTCTATATCCAGAAACGAAGCATCCGCCAGTATGAGTATCCCACGGCGGCCCTGCTGCTGGGCGACGTGGCGGAGGTGTCGCCCGAGGACATCAAGGAAGACGACTACTACCAGCCCGGCGACTATATCGGAAAGATTGGCGTAGAACGCTCCTACGAGAAGGAACTGCGTGGCACCAAAGGTGTGCAGATTCTGCTCAGGGATGTGCGCGGACGCATACAGGGCAACTACCAAAACGGACGCTTCGACACCAAGCCCATACCGGGCAAGGACCTCACCCTGAGCATCGACGTCAACCTGCAGCGGTTGGGCGAACGGCTCATGGAGGGCAAGCTGGGCGCCATCGTGGCCATTGAGCCCAAGACGGGCGAGGTGCTCTGCATGGTGTCGTCGCCTTCCTACGACCCACGCATCATGGTAGGTCGACAGCGCGGCAAGAACCACAGCCGCCTGTCGAAAGACCCCCTGAAACCGCTCCTCAACCGCGCCATCATGGGACAGTATCCGCCGGGCTCCACCTTCAAGACCGGACAGGGGCTCACCTTCCTTACCGAGGGCATCATCGACTCCACCACGGCTTATCCCTGCTACCGCGGATTCGTGTTCCGCGGCATGAAGGTGGGGTGCCACGGTCATGGCTCGCCGCTCTCCATCATACCCGCCATCGGCACCTCGTGCAACGGTTTCTTCTGCTGGGGACTTTACCACATGCTCACCGACACCAAGAAGTATGGCTCGCTGCAGAAGGCCATGGACATCTGGCGCGACTATATGGTGAGCATGGGATTCGGCTATAAGCTGGGCATCGACCTGCCGGGCGAGAAACGCGGCATGATACCCAATGCCACCTTCTACGACAAGGCCTTCAAGAAGAAATGGAACGCCCTCGGCGTGATCAGTATCTCCATCGGGCAGGGAGAGGTGACGCTCACTCCGCTCCAGATAGCCAACCTGGGCGCCACCATCGCCAACAGGGGCTACTACATCACCCCGCATGTGGTGAAAGAGATAAAGGGGCAGAAACTCGACTCGCTCTACACACAGCGCAAATACACCAAGGCTTCGCGCAGGGCCTACGACCTGATAGTGCGCGGCATGCGGAGGGCCGTGACGGGAGGTACCTGCCACTCGGCCAACCGCCGCGACTATGCCGTGTGCGGCAAGACCGGTACGGCGCAGAACCGCGGACGCGACCACTCTGTGTTCATGGGCTTCGCACCGATGGAAGACCCCAAGATAGCCATCGCCGTGTATGTGGAGAACGGTGGTTTCGGCGCCACCTTCGGCGTGCCCATCGGGTCGGTCATGATGGAACAGTATATCAACGGCAAACTGTCGGCCGGTACGGAGCGGCAGGCGGCCAGGATTCAAAGTCAGCATCTCAAATATGGCACAAAAGACAGATAAGCAGCCCGGTGTGCTGCGCTCGCTCGACTGGTGGACCATCGGCATCTATGTGGCCCTGCTGGTCTTTGGATGGCTCAGTGTGTGCGGTGCCAGCTACTCTTATGAGGAGCCCGACATTTTCAGCCTCTCCACCCGCTCCGGCATGCAGATAGTGTGGATTGGTTCCTCGCTCATGCTCGGACTCGTCATTCTGCTGCTCGACGACCGCTACTACGACCGCTTCTCCTATATCATCTACGGATTCCTGCTCTTCCTGCTCTTCGCCACTATCTTCAATCCTGTGCAGATTAAGGGCTCCAGGTCGTGGATTGTGCTCGGACCGCTCAGGGTGCAGCCGGCGGAGTTTGCCAAATTCGCCACGGCACTGGCCATCAGCAAGTTTATGAGCACCTTCGGCTTCAACATCCACCGGATGAAGGATTTTGCCATGGCCTGCGGCATCGTGCTCGTGCCCATGCTCTTCATCGTGCTGCAGAAGGAGACGGGGTCGGCACTGGTCTACCTCTCTTTCTTCCTGATGTTCTACCGCGAAGGCATGCCGGGCAGCATCCTCTTCACCGGTGTGGCCATGGTCATCTATTTTGTGGTGGGCATACGCTATGAGTCGGTGCCGCTCTTCGATACGCCCACCTCCGTGGGCAAGTTCGTGGTGTTGCTGCTCATACAGATATTCAGCTCGGCCATGGTGTATGTCTACTGCAACAACAAGAAGAAGGCGCTCAACATGCTGGGCTACTCCACAGGAGCCACTCTGGCCTTCCTGCTCTTCTCGGAATATGTCATACCTTTCGATCTGGTGTGGGTGCAGCTCATCATCTGTGCCGCCCTCATCGGTTACCTCCTCTTTCAGGGCATGAGCCTCCGGCTGAACAATTATCTCTTTATCGCGCTCTTCTCGTTGGGTTCCATTATCTTCTTCTATTCGGCCAGCCATGTGCTCAACTCGGTGATGAAGGAATATCAGCGCGACCGCATCAATGTGCTGCTCGGTGTGACCGAGGACCCCAAGGGCATCGGCTACAATGTGCACCAGAGCGAGATAGCCATAGGGTCGGGCGGACTGCGCGGAAAGGGTTTCCTCAACGGTACGCAGACCAAACTGAAGTTTGTGCCGGAACAGGACACCGACTTCATCTTCTGCACGGTGGGCGAGGAGGAAGGTTTTCTGGGCTGCTCGGCGGTGCTGCTGCTGTTTCTGGGACTTATTCTGCGGCTCATCCACTTGGCGGAGCGGCAGCCCTTCAAGTTCGGAAGGGTGTATGGTTATTGTGTGCTGAGCATTTTCCTATTCCATGTCTTCATCAATGTGGGCATGGTGCTGGGACTCACCCCGGTCATCGGCATTCCGCTGCCTTTCTTCAGCTACGGCGGCTCCTCGCTGTGGGGATTTACTATTCTGCTCTTTATCTTCCTGCGCATCGATGCCGGAAGAAACTTAATAAGGACTTAATGGGGGAGTGATAGGGCTTTCCTACGACTATTTCATCAAGCGGTAGCCCACACCTACGATGCCGCGCAGGGCGGTGCGCTGCATGCCGTGCGTGATGCGCACATGCAGGGAGTCGCCGGCCGATAGAGCCTGCTGTTTGAAAGGTATGTCGTATTGGTAGAAATCGAGCCCCTCGCCAAGCGGACGGCCTTCATCATCGGCCACACGGCAGGTGATGGTGTCGCTCTGGGTGCGCTGGTGGGTCTTGCCGTCCTCCTGGTGGTAGATGGTCTTGTCGACCACCAGGCGGAGGGCTGTGAAGGGATAGCGCGTGCTGGTGCGGAATTCCAGTTGCTCCACATAGTTGCCTCCTTCTTCCAGAGCGGGAATGAAGAGCTCAACCGTATCGCCACGGTACCAACCGCCCTCATGGGTACTGCCGTAGCCGTGGTAGGCGATGTGCGACTGGCACGATAGGCTCAGTGCCGCCAAAAGGGCGGCACTGAACAGCAGGCATATCGTTTTTTTCCTTTTCATCTTATTGGGCCTTATTCGGCAGCAGGAGCGGGCGTTCCCTCTTTCGGGCCCTTGCCGCGGGGCTTGCGATAGGGCTTGCCCTGCGGACGGGGACCGCCTTCTTTTGCCTGACGGGGCTGACCACCTTCCTTAGGTTGACGGGGCTGACCGTCTTTGGCCTTCTGCTGACCGCCTTCCTTGGCTTTGGCGTTGTCTTTCTTGGGCTCGCGCGGCTGGTTTTCGCCGTCCTTGCCCTCGCGGCGGTTCTTGGGCTCGCCGGACGGCCCTTTCTCTTTCTTCGGCTGTTCACCGCCTGTGGGGGCGGCATTGCGCGACGCGTCGGCGGCGGGCTTGTTCTTTTTCTTCTTTTTCTTCTTCACCTTGTCGAAGCGCGATATCTGCTCGTTGGCCAGCAGGTCGGTGCTGTGCTCCTCAGGCAGGGCGCCGTCTTCGACGAGCGATACAGGCGACTCGCCCTCCTTGTTCATCTCGATGATTTCTTTGGCGCGCTGGGCCGTGATGGTGACCAGGTTGGCGGCCATCCGCTTGTCGGTGGAGTAGGTCACAAGACCGGCCAGAATATCGGTCTTGAAGAGGAAATACTCGCTGTCTTTGGTCTTCAGCACAGCGTCTTTGGGCGGCAGCTCGCGGCCTGCCTCGATATAGTCGTCCACCTCATAGTTGAGGCAGCATTTCAGCTTGGCGCACATACCGGCCAACTTCTGCGGGTTGGGCGAGATGTCCTGGAAACGGGCCGCCGTGGTGCTCACGCTGATGAAGTTTTTGATCCAGGTGGCGCAGCATAGCTCGCGGCCGCAGGGACCGGTGCCGCCGATGCGTCCTGCCTCCTGACGGGCGCCTATCTGCTTCATCTCGATGCGCACGTGGAAGGTCTCGGCCAGCACCTTGATAAGCTGGCGGAAGTCGACGCGCTCGTCGGCGATGTAATAGAAGATGGCCTTGTTGCCGTCGCCCTGGTATTCCACATCGCCTATCTTCATGTTCAGACCGAGGTCCTTGGCTATCTGGCGGCTTTGTATCATGGTGCCGTGCTCGCGGCTCTTGGCTTCGTAGTATTTGTCCATGTCCACCTGCTTGGCGATGCGGTAGATGCGCTTGATGTCGTCGGCCGACTTGATATTGGCTTTCTTGATCTGGAGCATCACGAGCTCGCCGGTCAGGGTCACCACGCCGATGTCGTGGCCGGGACTGGCTTCCACGGCCACGATGTCGCCCTTCTTCAGGTCGAGCTTGTTCACGTTGTGGTAGTAGCCCTTGCGTGTGTTCTTGAATTGCACCTCCACCAGGTCGGTCACGTCGGTGTTGCCCGGCACGTCGGCCAGCCAGTCGTAGGTGTTGAGCTGTTTGTCCTGCCGGCCGATGCCGCGGCGGCAGAGTCCGCGGTCGCAGCCGGTGTACAGCTTGAGTTTCATATCTTTGTAATCCATGTCTGTCTTTTTTCTCTTGGGTGAGTTGGGACTGCCGGGGCGGGTCTACCGCCGCAGCAGGATGATGGTTTGCAGTGCCAGTTCGAAGAACACCATTCTGGCGTTGGCGTTTTGCCCGATGTCGCGTATGGCGAGGGAGAGGCGGTCGTAGAACTCCTCTACATTGTCCTCATGGATGAAGCGCCCGAACTTGGAGGTGAACTGCTGCTCGTCGGCGGTCATGAAGTTGAGGTCGGGCTGGTGGAAGTTGCTCATGAAGCTTTCGCGCACCATGCGGAGGAAGTAGGCCAGCAACCGCTTCTGCTTCTCGCGGCCCAGACCGCTCATGGTGTCGCTCCACTTCCGCAGCTCCTTCACGTTGCGCTGGTAGGCCAGGCGCATCAGGCTCATGAAATATTCCAGAAACTTGCGGTTCTCGTTGTTGGCCTTCAGTTCCTTGAGGGCAGCGGTCCAACTGCCGTTGGCCAGGCGGGCCACACGGCGTGCCGAGTCGGCGTCGATGCCGCGCTGCTCTACGAGGGCCTTCTCTATCTCCTGGGTGTCGATACGGCGCATGTCGAAGCGCTGGGTGCGGCTGCGTATGGTCTCGAGCAGCTGCTCGGGTGCCTCGCTCACGAAGAGGAACACCGTCTTGGCTGGGGGCTCCTCGATGAGCTTGAGCAGCTGGTTGCCGCTCTTGTCGTTGAGCCGCTCGGGCAGCCAGAAGATACACACCTTGTAGCCGCCCTGACTGGCCCGCAGCGTCATCTTCTGCACCAGCAGGTCGCTCTCGCCGCCGGTGATGATGGCCTGCTGGTTGTCCACACCGATGGCCTCCATCCACTGCTCAAGGTCGAAGTAGGGCCCCTCACCAATCAGCTGCAGCCACTCGCGGGCGAAGTCGTCGCTCACCGGCTGATAGCCCGACTGCATGTTCGGACGCTTGATGGTGGGGTAGGTGAAGCGCAGGTCGGGATGGCCCCAGTGGTGCAGCAGGCGGCACTGGCTGCACGTACCGCAGCTGTCGCCGTCGTGGTGGTCGGTGCAGAGCAGGTAGGAGGCGAAAGCCATGGCCATGGCCATCTTGCCGCAGCCCTGCGGGCCGCAGAAGAGCAGCGCATGGGGCACGCGGTCTTCCTCCACCATCTGGCGCAGCCGCGCCTTGGCGTCTTCCTGTCCTATCACATCGGCGAATCGTATCATGGCATGCAGTGTGGTTACATGAGTCGTTTGAGCACTTGCTGCACCGAGTCGACGGCCGACACGGTGTAGAAGTGGATGTTCTTAACGCCCTGGCTGTAGAGGCCGCGGCACTGTGCCGTGGTCCATTCCACGCCCAGCCGCATGGCGTCGGCGTCAGTTTTGCACTTGAGTACCTCGGCGGCCAGCTCCTCGGGAATGTCGCAGTGGAAGGTGCGGGGCACCACCGTGAGCTGCGAGAGCTTGGCGAAGGGCTTCAGTCCCGGAATGATGGGGATGGTGATGCCCATGGCGCGCGCCTTGCGCACAAACTCGAAGTATTTCTTGTTGTCGTAGAAAAGCTGGGTCACGGCATACTGGGCGCCCAGGTCCTGCTTCTCCTTCAGGTGCAGCATGTCCTGTTCCAGGTTGGGAGCCTCCTCGTGCTTCTCGGGATAGCAGGCCACACCATAGTGGAAGGGGGTGCCGGGATGGCGGATGGGACTGCCGTCGGCAAAGAAACCCTCATTGAAGCGGTTCACCTGCTGTATCAGGTCGGTGGTGTGGGTGTGGCCGCCCGGCGTGGGTATGAAGGTCTTGTCGTCGCGGGCCTTGTCGCCGCGCAGCAGCAGCAGGTTGCTGATGCCCAGGAACTGCAGGTCGAGCAGCTCGTACTCGATGTTCTCGATGGTGGTGCCGCTGCATATCACATGGGGTATCACCGGCACGTTGAAGCGGTGCTGGATAGCGGCGGCAATGGCGATGGTGCCGGGACGGCGGCGCACGCGGCGCCGCTCCAGCAAGCCGTTGGGCAGCTCGCGGTACACATACTCCGTGTGGTGGGTGGTGATGTTGATGAAGAGCGGCCCGTAGGGGAGCATCTTGTCGATGGTGCGGAACATGCCCTCCGTGCCGTTGCCCTTCAGCGGGGGCAGCAGCTCGATGGAGAAGTGGCGGCCGGTGGCCTGGCCTAAAAGTTCGGTCACATTCATGCTCGTAGGAGGCTAATTCTTTGCAAAATTACGAAAAATAGACGGAATACAAAAAAAGCGGCATGATTTAATGCCGCTTTTTACAAAGTGTCGCAGTTTTTCGCTGCTTATTTCTCTTTCTTCCAGAGCTTGCTCATGTCTTCGAGCGTCTTGCCCTTGGTCTCCGGCACCAGACGCCACACGAAGAGGGCGGCGATGATGCAGATCACACCGTAGAGGCCGTAGGTGAACCAATGGCCGAAGTGGTCGCCGGGAGTGAGGTGCATGTTGAACATGGGCACGAAGCTGGAACTCACAATCCAGTTGAATATCCACTGGAAGGCCACGGCGATGGCCACAGCGGCACCACGGATGGTGTTGGGGAAAATCTCGGCGATGAGCACCCAGCAGATGGGTCCCCACGACATCATGAACGAGGCGCTGTAGACCATGATGCTGAGCATGGTGACCATGCTCATGGAGGCATTGCCGAAGGTGAGGGCCACACCGAAGGCGCCGATGGCCATGCCGATGCTGCCGGTGATGAGCAGCGGCTTGCGGCCCCATTTCTCCACCGTGAAGATGGCCACGAGGGTGAACAGAATGTTCACCACACCCATAATCACGGTCTGCACCATGGGCTTGTCCATGCCCATGTCGGCGAAGATGCGTGGTGCGTAGTAGAGCACGGCGTTGATGCCCACTGCCTGCTGGAACACGCTGAGCATGATGCCCACGAAGATAACCAGCACACCATAGGTGAACAGCTTCTCGGTCTTCTCGGTGATGGTGTCCTTGATCTCCTGCAGAATGTCCTTGCCGCGCACCGAGCCGTTGATGCGGTTCAGAATGCGAAGGGCCTTGCTGTCCTGGCCTATCATCACCAGATAGCGCGGGGTCTCGGGCACCAGGCAGATGAGCAGGGCGAAGAGACCGGCGGGAACGGCCTCGCTACCGAACATGTAGCGCCAGCCGGTGGAGATGGTCCAGGGGTCGCTGCCGGCGGCCACCTGATTCACACCCTTTCCGATGGACTCAATCACGGGGTTGGTGTGCTCGCCCAGGATGAGGAAGTTGACGAAGTAGACCACCAGCTGACCGAAGATGATGGCAAACTGGTTCCACGACACCAGGGTGCCGCGGATGTTGGAGGGAGCCACCTCGGCGATGTACATGGGGCAGATGGCGGAGGCCAGACCCACACCGATACCGCCTATCACACGGTAGATGTTGAAGGTGATGAGCAGTCCCCAGGTGGGAACGCCCGGCTCAAAGAACAGAAATTCGGGCTTCATGCTGCCCAGGGCGGAGATGAAGAACAGGACGCCGGCCAGGATGAGTGAGCGCTTGCGGCCTAAGTTGGTGGCAAGAAATCCCGACAGGGCACTGCCGATGATGCAGCCGATGAGGGCGCTCGAGCAGGTGAATCCGTGGGTGGCATCGGTGTAGGTGAAGTCGGAGGCACCCATGAAGAAGGCTTGCAGACCTTTCTCGGCACCTGATATCACGGCGGTGTCATAACCGAAGAGCAGACCACCGAGCACGGCCACCAGCACGATGCCGAAGAGATAGCCTTTGCTGCCTTGCTGTTCGTTGTTCATGGCAATTGTATGATTTTTTCGATTTTCCTGTTTTTAAAAAGGCCACACCCGGAAAGGCTCCGGATGTGGCCATAAATGAATGAATAGGAGAGAGAGGTTTATTTGTTCACAAACTTCTTGCCATTCTGGATGATAACACCCTTGGTGGCCTTGGTTACTTCCTGACCGTTCAGGTTGAACACGCGGAGGTTCTTGGCATTGGGAGCAGTCTCAACATTGTTGATACCGTCGGCCAGTGTGGCGTCGCCCTGGAGAATGTAGAGAGGAACGCTCGACACAACACCGCGGCCGCCGATGAACACCTTGGCAGAACGGCCGGTCACGCCAGCGGGCAGAGGATCGCAGGTCACGGCCACGAAGTCGAGACCAACATACTGACCCTGGCTGTCGCCGTCGCGCATCGACTCGTCAACCATCACACCGCTCACCCAGTCGGGAGCGTCAACGAGGTAGTAGTACTCGTTCAGGTCCTCATCGAACCATGACTGTGCGGTATAGACAGCAGCACCGCCCATATCGTTGTCGGAACCTACCACAGCACCGTCGGTGCTGCAGGTCTGACCGTCGTCGCTGATGCGGAGAGCATTCAAACCGTTCTCAAGCACCTCAACAGCGTCGTACATGGCGTGAACACCCACCTGCATGGCGATGCAGCCATTGTAAGTGAAGGTGTAGGCATCTCCAGTGCCGGGATTGTATACGCTGAAGCGGCCGGGCTCTACGTCGTCAACATCATCGTTCACCTGCCAGCCATAGACACCGAAGTCGATGGTGCTCTTGTCAAATCCGTCGATGACAATAGCGAAACCGTACTCATCGAAGTCGTTGGGGTCAATCACCACAGGCACGTTGTACTCGATACCGAACTCGTCGACCTCTTTCTTCGAGAAGAGAATCTTACCCTCGTAGATGGTCTTGCCGTTGCGGGTGTCGGCATTGTCCATGCTGAAGCCCAGAGTGTCCTCGGCCACGGCATACAGGGTCTCGTAAATCTGGTCGCCGGCGCGCAGCTGCACGGTGCCGTCAGAACGCTCCACTCTCACCACATTGGTGATGTAGCATTTCAGGGTGTCACCCTCGGCGATGGGCTGGCGCTTGAAGGAGCAGCCAGAAGCCACTACGCTCTCTACATAGAGGTTGGAAAGCGGACGCTCCATGACCTGCTCCACCTGGAAGCAGGGGCACATGACTACAGAATTGTCTTGCATTGTCACGTCGGTCTCACCGGTGCCGAACATGTTGTCGCTCAGAGCACCCCATGCAGCGGTGTTGCGGTAGTTCTGACCGTTGTAGTAATAACGCTGGTGGTCATCGGCAGGGTTCTTCATACCGATAGAGTCGGTAAGGGTACGGCCGGCATACTGCGGACGTTTGTGGTAAATCAGATAGAGGTTCTCCTCACCGATGCAGAAGGAGTCTCTGCCAAGACGGAGTGTAGGAGTATAATACAGACGGCCGGGATCCTGGCTCCAGGTATAGTCTCCGTCTACCACGGTTGCCTCGGGATTGACCAGAATGTCGCCCATGTTGTTGCCAGACTGGTCGTAGTAGTACTGATGCCATACACCAGCCTTGCCGGGAATCTGGTTCTCATACACAACTTCCTGCCAGGGAACGAGGTTGATGGTGCTGGCATAGTAGCCGTAGCCGTTCAGGCCGAAACCACCATAGTAGGCACCTGCCGGACGTTTGTAGTAGGCACCCGACGACTTGGTGCGTGCGGGAGTCTGCTTCTCATCTGCCACCTTGAAGTACTTCATGTCAAACAGGGTGGGAAGGCTCTTCTGCTGAATCTTTTCCACGTCTTTCACGGAAATCTGAGCAGAGGCAGCTGCTGTCATCATGCAAGCAGCCATCACAAGTAAAGATTTCTTCATAATTGTTTTGATAATTGAGGTTATTGAATGGTTGTTCTTTTCTATTGATACCGCTGCAGGGTCGCTGTATCGCCCTGCAGCGGTTTGAAAATTATTTCACGATATCGAACCAGAGATTGCTGTCCTTGGTCTCGATGCGCAGGGTGTTTAGATTGAAACGGGTGCCGGAAGGCTTCGCGTTGAGCTGGCCGTTCATGGCCTCGACGATGGTCTGAATCTCAGGAATCTGGGTCAGCATGGTCTCGGCGGCCTTGTCGTTCGGACCCTCATAAGTCAGGGTGAGCTTGTTGCTCTCGTCGAAGCTGTAACCGAAGATATAGTCGAGACTAATGGTCGAGGTGTTGCGTTTGTAACTCACGGTCATCACCACCTTGTCCTTGCTGGTGTTGTACTTCAAGATGTTGCGGTCGTAGGTGAGCTTCTTCGATTTGAAGGCTTCCGACAGTCTGGTCATCAAGTCGCCATAGGCTGCGCTCATCTCGCTCTTCGCGGTCCAGCGCCACTGGCGGGTCTCATCGATGAGTGCCTGGCGGAAGAAGCGGTTGGGCTCGTCGCCGTCGATGATGAAACGGTCGTCGCCGGTGCCGATGAAGAGATCCTGGTCGGGATGGTACATAAACTCCTGTTCAGAGGCTTCTTCCTCTCCGTTTTCAATCTTGAACGAGTCGCGCAGACGGAGATAATAGTCATCACCGCGTTTGGTGATGAGGAAGGCATTGAAGCTCTCGTCGATAATCTCATCGCCGTCGTAGGGGAAGATGTTGGGAATACCGTCGTCGATACCCGTCATCTTGAAGTCGCCGGTGGGAGTGTGCAGCACGTCGAAGGTAGGATTGCTTGAGGGGAACATCGTCTTCATGAAGGTCTCCACATCAGCCAGATAGCTTTCATACTCCACACCTTCTTCCACTGGGGTGAACAGGTTGTAGGTACCGCGCTTCTTGCCTTTCAGCATCATGTAGGAGGCGTCCTCGGGAGCATCGACGATGATGAACTCGTAGTCGCCGCCCACACCGGTGCCGGTCTCATTGTTCGGCTCGTCAGCATTGCCTGTCCAGAGGATATCCTCGGGGTCGGTGAAGGCGTGCAGACAGTCGTTGTGGCTGTTGAACGACAGCACAGGGCCGTTGTCGGTGATGACCTCCCACAGCGAGGTGTCGGTGCGGTACACATTGTCGGTGAACTGGTTCTTCATCGATACCACCACCGAGTGGTCTTTGTTGAAGCGGCACAGCACGAGATAGCCCGAGCCGTAGGGAGCCTCATTGTCGTTGGTGGGGTAGAGCTGCATGGCCCATCCGTTGGGCTGCGCCATCAGGCGTGAGGAGTAGAGGGCGCTGGCTTCGTTCAGACGCTCGGCGGCCGTCTTGTCGAACAGGTCGTCTTCCTCGTTCACACAGGCGGTGAAACCGATGCCCGCTGCCAATAGCAGGGTAAGGGATAATATCTTTTTCATGTCCTTAGTTTACGTTTTTATGATTACTGCTGAAGTGACTTGTACTGGTTCACCCAGTTTCTCAACTCATCCATCACGGTGATGGAAGGATTGTTGGTCGACGGCTTGTCGAGACGGTTGATGAGACGGCCCATGAAATCGTACTGGAAAGTGCCGTCGGCATTGGTCAGATACTGGCGCTGCTGCACTTCGCGGCGAAGGTCGTCGATGCTGATGCCCCAGTTGTCCATCATCCATTTGCGCACCATCGCAAGCTTCTGCAGAATGACTTCCTGGCCGATGAAACCGGCCTTGTGGAGCCACTGCACCTGGCCGTTCTCGTCGAGGGCCACAAAGTCGTCGGCATTCCGGGCGCACAGACGGCGGTATACCTTGCCGTCGCCGTTGTCGGCCTCGTGGTAGTAGCCCACGGTGTCGCGGTCGGCACCGGCGGCACGCTTCTTGTAGGTGTCGAAGTCCATGTCGATGTCTTCCCACTCATACTTGGCCGACTCGAGGAGCTGCACCCAGCGAAGGGTGTCCATCGTCACATAGTTGGCAAGCACCTCCACCCAGTCTTCGCGGGCCTCGCTCGATGCGTAGGGCGACACGAATCCACGGCCGGCTGCCACTGAGTCGGGGAGGCTGGTCCAGGTGGTGGCGTCGTACTGGCTCTTCGACACAAGGTTGAAGGCGGTGGGGCGCAGGTTGGTCTGGTCGAGGATATGACCGAACTCATGGTGCATGGTCTTGAAGAAGTACTCGTTCATCACGTCGAGGTTGCTGGCGTCGAGGTTGTTGGTGTTGTAGAGGGTAATCTTCAAACCGCCCTCGGCCACACCGAGTGTCTCGGTACCCTGGGTGGGGTTGTAGTTCTTCGAGCCGATCACGTGGATGATGCGCGGGCTGTTGGCCTTCAGGAATTCGGCGGTGCCGTATTTCTCATACACATCGAACCACAGATACTTGCTCAGCACGGCCAGGTCTATGCTCTTGTTGTAGTCGGCCGGCGTAAGGTTCTTCTGCATGTCGGAGCCGATGTCTTCCATGCGGTAGATCATCTTCACATTGTAGGGCTCGAGGAAGTTCGCCTTCAGGAAGGTGTCGAGCGGGAAGGAGTAGGATGTGCGGTCGAGCGGATGGTCGACGGTATCGAAGATGGTGGGACCGAAATCGTCGTCATCGCTGCACGACATGAAACCGGCAGTGGTGAGTGCCAGGGCACAGAACAATATGTTTCTGAATGATTTCATCATAGTTGAGTTCCTCCTTTATTTTACTCTGAATTGTTCGGGATCAAGTAATAGTTTGTTGGTGTTCGACTCGCTCGATACGGTGGGACGTGAGCTCTCCATACCGGCGGAGATGGCCTCCCAGGGCACCTCGATGGCGCGGTTGGGGTCGTCCTTGGTCAAAAAGATCTCTTCGCTGTAGAGACCGCACTTGTGCGACCATTCCATACCCCAGCGCTTCAGGTCGAAGAAACGCAGACCCTCGAACATGGTCTCCATGCGGCGGAACCAGCCGAGGCAGTTCATATAGGGCACCTCCTCAGGAGTCACCACGAAGTCGCTGCTGATGTTCTGGGTGAAGTCCCAGTTGGGAAGCACATTGCCGTCCTTCTCCTGCGGCACACTGTAGTATTTGTAGATGGCCTCCTTGGTGATGTACTTGATGTAGCCGGTGTCGAAGTAGGCGGTGCGGTCCTCTTCGGAGAAGTTGTCTATCTGCAGGTTCCAGTAGTAGCACAGGTCTTGTGCGCCCAGGTCAATCTGACCGGTCAGGATATAGGCCTCGGCACGCTCGAGCAGCAGCTCGTTGGCGGTGAAGGCGCGCAGGATGATGTGGGGATAACCGATGCCGGCAATCTTGTCGCTGTACTCAAACTGCTCGAAGATCTTCGATGAGATGTAACCGTAGTCCTGGGTGCTTGAGCTCAGGGCAGCGCCGTTGGCGATGAGCAGCGGGGTAATCATGTAGCCCGACCAGAAGTCGCGGTTGGCAGTGGTGAAGCAGTAGACGTCGCGGGCGGCAAGTCCGGCGCAGGAGTAGCGGTAGCCCCAGCAGCGGCGGTAGAGCAGCGAGCCGGTGGTCATGAGCAGCAGGTTGTTGTTCTGTGAGGGGTTCTGCCACACGTTCTTGTAGTCGCTCAGCGTGGTGCAGTCGGTGAATCCCTTGAAGTCGAGCAGCATGTCCTTCACAGAGCTCTCGGTGTTGCCCAACACGGCGTTGGCGTGTTCAATCACCTTGTTGTACTCTCTCTTGTAGAGATAGAAACGGGCGGCGAAGGCATGGGCGGCATTCATGTTGAAGTGCCATTTGGGATGGTCGTAGATGCCTTCGTTGAGGTCGGCGAGGCCAGCCTCGAGGTCGGCCTGGATTTTGTCGTAGACTTCCTTCACGGTGCCGCGGGGATAGTCTTTGTGCACCACGTTCTCCACTTCGGTCACGTAGGGAACACCGATGTTGCGGCTGTTGGAGGCATCGTCCTTGTAGGCCTGGGCGAACACGTTCACCAGGCAGAAGTGGCAGTAGGCACGGATAAGGAGGGCCTCGGCCTTGGCGGCCTTCAGCTTCTTGGTCATACCGCTCTTGGCCTCAATCTCATCGATGGCCTGGAGAGCATGGTTTACCGTGGCGATGGCCTCATAGTAACCGCCCCACAGACTGCCCGGAGAGTCGTAGTCGCTGTAAGTGGCCATGGTGGCAGGCTCGAACTTGTAGAGCTGGTCGTCCCAGCGGTCGTAGCTGCTGTAGTTGTAGTGGGCCAGAATCTGCTTGTCGTTCGGGTTGGTGGGGTAGTGGGGGGTGGAGTTGTCAATCACGTTGTCGCTCGACAGCTCGGCTATCCAGGAGTAGTTGGCCGAGGGATAGGCGCTCTTCAGCAGGTCGATCACCTTGTCCTCACTGTCTATTTCCGTACGCTCATCGGGCAGCTTGTCCAGAAAACTCTCACTGCACGAGCTCATGGTAAGTCCGAATGCGGCGGCGGCTATGGCGAAATGATATTGAATCTTTTTCATTTTCATAGAAATAATCATCTGTTTTGTTCTTGTTAGTTTGGCACGCATCAGATACCGAGGCGCACGGTGAGGGTAAACTGTTTCGAGAGGGGTGATGCCACACCACCGGCGTTGACGAACTCAGGATCCTGTCCGTTGAGCTTGTCGTCGGCATAGAGCAGCAGCAGGTTGGTGGCGTCGAGCTTCAGCGAAGCGGTCGACAGACCAAGCTTGTGCAGGAAGTTGGGGTTGAAGTCGTAGGTGAGCGACACGTCCTTCAGACGGATGAAACCACCGTCGGCCACACGGGCTGTTGAGTAGTTGTATGCGTTGTAGGCATAGCCCAGGGTGTAGTCGTTGTAGCGCTGACGGGTAGAGGCGATGGCGGGGATGGTGGTAATCTTCTCGTCGCCGGGAATCACCCAACGGTTCTTGAACTCCTTCGGCATGGCGCTCTGGTCGGAGTAGCCGGCGCTGAACACGCGGTCCAGACGGAGTTTGTTGCCGAACGAATAGGTGACGAAGATGTTCAGACGCCAGTTCTTCCAGCGGAGCATGTTGTTCATACCACCGGTGGTGGTGGGCTCCGACGGACCTTCATACTTCAGGAAGTCGAGCTTGTCGTACTCCTGGAAGTTGATGGCGGTGGTGGTCACGTCGCCGTTCTCGTTGAGGATGGTGGGGATACCTTCATCGTTCAGACCCATGAAGGGGATGGAGAACAGGGCACGGTGGGGATAGCCTTCGCGGGCGAAACCGTTGCTGCTCACCAGGTCGATGACGCGGGTCTGGGCCAGCAGCTCCGTAATCTCGGTGTCGCAGTAGGCGAAGGTGAGGTCGGTCTGCCAGGTGAAGTCGTTGGTGCGGATGTTGGTGGTACTCAGCGTCGCCTCGACACCTTTCGATTTCATGGAGGCCACGTTGGCGAACTTGCGGATCTCACCGCCGGCACCCGGGGTGTTGGTGTAACCCATCAGGTCGAAGTTGTCGCGCCAGTAGATATCGCTGGTAAAGTTGATGCGGTTGTTGAGGAAACCGAGGTCGACACCCACGTTGAACTCATGTTTCTTCTCGTAGGTAAGGTCGGAGTTGCCGAGCTGATAGAGACCGAGGGCGGTCTCCTGCTCGTCGCCCCAAGGACGCCAGATGTTGTAGGCGCGGAACACGGGCAGGGCGTTGGTGGCTGTGGTCTGCTCACCCACCAGCGAGTAGCTCAGACGGATGGTGGCGTGCGAGAAGGCACCGTTTGTTTTCATCATCCACTTCTTGAAGAACTCCTCCTCATGGGCGTTCCACGAACCGGAGACGTTCCAGGTGGGGAGCCAGCGAGAGCTGCGGGCCTTGCCCAGCTGGTTGGAGCCGTCGTAGCGGCCCGTCAGGTTCAGGGCGTAGCGGCCTTTGTAGGAGTAGTTGATATTGGCGAAGTAGGCCAGACGGCGGTTCCACGAGCGGCCGAACGAGTCGGTGGTGGTGCCTTCTTCCTTCATCTGCTTCTCGCGGTAGTAGTTCTTCTCCACGATACGGTTCTTCTCATAGTCCACACCCATGGTGATGTGCTCCGATGCGTCGTAGTCGGCACGGTTGGCTTCCATACCAGCAAAGGCGTTGAAAATATGGGTGTCGTTCCACACCTTATTATAATTAACGGTGCCACGGAAGTCGAGCTGCTTCACACTGTTGCGGTTGATGGTGTAGATACCGCCGGTGGGCATGATGGAGATAGGCAGCGAGTTGGGCTGGTCGGGATCCTGATACAGGTACGTGTTGTTGTACATGATGTTCGGGTTGTCCACGCCTGCACGGTAGGCCTCGGCCTGGTTGGAGTGGTTCAGCACGATGTGCTCGCGGGTGGAGCGGTTCACGCGGTAGCTGCCCAGGGCGTTGAACTCAAGACCCAGGATGGGTTTCCACGACAGCTCGCCCTGGAACTTGGTGTCCATCACGTTCACATCGATGTAGTTGTTGCGCAACTCGTCGAAGATGTTGAAGGTGGCGTAGTTACGGGTGTACTTCATGTTGGGGTCCAGCGTGCGGGCCGTGTTCATGGCAAAGCTGAACGGGTTGATATCGAAGTTACGGTTCACGGCACCGCTCACCACGTCGGTGCTCTGATTCAGTGTACCGGGAGCCTTCTGGTCGCGGTAGGAGCTGTTGGTACGCATGGTCAGCGTCACGTGCTTCGACAGGTTGAACGAGGCGTTGATATTGGCGGTGTAGCGCTGCACCTTGCTGTCCTTGTACCAGCCCGGGTCGTTCATGGCGGAAAGCGAGGCGTACATCTGCGACTTGTCGCTACCGGTGGAGATGCTCACCGAGTGGTCCATCATCACATTGTTGTTGAACAGAAGGTCGAACCAGTCGGTGTTGCGGAACTCGGCCTGCTGCAGGTAGGCGTTCATGGCTGCCTCGTTGAAGGGCAGACCGAAACCGGTCTCGGGGTCATACTGGTCGATGAGGTTGTACATACGTCCGTACAGACCGGCAGAGGAACCGTTGGCAAGGGCGGAGAACTCCAACCAGCCTTTGGCTTCCATTTCCTTGTAGATACCCATCTGCTCCTGCGAGTTGCTGATGTTGTACTCGTTGTAGGAAGGCTTGAGGCGGTAGGTGAACTCACCGGTGTAGTTGATGCTGCTGTGGCCGCTGCGGCCTTTCTTGGTGGTGATGACTACCACACCAGCCATGGCGCGGGCACCGTAAATAGAGGTGGCGCTACCGTCTTTGAGCACCTGGAAACTCTCGATATCGTCGGCGTTCAGACCGGCGATGGCGTTGGAAATCAGGGTCTCGGCATCACCCGAGGAAAGGTCGTCGGCCGACACCGACACGGCGTCCTCCATAATCACACCGTCGACCACCCACAGCGGCGAGGAGCTGCCGTAGATGGAGGTGGCACCACGCACGCGGATTTTCGGGGCGGTACCGAAGGTGCTCGACACGTTCTGCATCGACACACCGGCCACACGTCCCTCAAGGGCACGTGTCACGTCGGCCACACCGTCGAGTTTCGCCTTTTCGGCGTCCACCTTGGTTGTAGCTCCCGTGAAGAGGCGTTTGTCCATTTTCTGAATACCGGTCACCACCACTTCCGACAGCTCGCGCGAAGCTTCGGGATACATCGTGACCTTCATGTTTTGTGTTCCTTTTACTGTGACTTTGGTCATACCCACATAGGTGATCTCCAGTTGGGGGTTGGCCGTGGGGGAGCTGATGGAGAACTCTCCGTCGATGTTGGTCACTACACCGGTGCTCGTGCCTTTTATTTTCACGGTGGCACCGATAATCGGCTCGTTGTCCTCGCTCGAGATGACCACACCGTTCACAGTGTGTTGTGCCATGGCTATTCCTATTCCAAGGAACAGACACGACAGAATCAAGCTAAGTCTCTTTCTCATAAATACACTCATTTATAATCTTGTTTCTAATTCTTTTTGATTATGGTATTTCGAATAAGGCTAACATTTAATAACAGTATGCAAAAATAATTATTTTTTAGGCATTCAACAAAGAAAATGACGAAAAACTGCAATTTTTATCCAAAAGTGGTAATTTTTATTCTATTATCGGCCATGTTTTAACAATTCGGTAATATTTCACCCCTTTCGCGACCATGTGTCAAATTGAAAGCATGCCGCCGGCAAACCTTCGTCCGAAGGTGTACCGGCGGTATGCTGAGAGGGTGATAAAAGGGTTTTCTCCTGCCTTATTTCACCAGGATGACGAGGAACTTGGTGGTGCTCCAGAATTTGTCGGGGTTGGTGATGCGCAGGATGTACTGTCCGTTGGCGTCGGGACGCAGGGTGTAGGTGTCGGCGGGGTGGTCGGTCTTTATCTTGGCCGACTTGGAGTAGAGCTTGATTTCCTTGTCTACACGGGTGTCAATCTTGGTGAAGTAGTTCTTGTTGAAGTTGCTCCTCAGCACTTCGCCCTTCTCCAGAATCTTCTGCTCCTTGAGCTCGCTCTTGGTGCCGAACACATAGTAGGCCGTGTGAATCTGCTTGTCCTGATCGCTGATGGTCTGCGACTTCTTGTTCGACTCTTCCTTCAGGTCGCTCACATTGTCGTTGAGCTCGGTGATGGCCTTGTCCAACTCGCTGATGTGGAAGTCTTTGTTGTTCAGTTCCTCACGCAGCGCTTTAATGGTGTTCTCCTGGTCCTGCATCTGCTTCACCAAGCCATCGATGGTCTTGCGGAGCTCCTCGCCGTTGATGGTGCTCTCACGCAGTTTCTGACGCAGACTTTCGATGCGGTCGCGGTTCTGCATCATCGTCTCCTGGATAAACTCCATGTCCTTGCGTATCACCGCCTTGCGGTCGGCACCCTCGCCTTCCTTGGCGATGGTCACACGGCCCTCGGCCTCGCTGATGAGACGGAATCCCTCCTGTATCTCGTTGAAGGTGGCCATCATGTCGTTTATCTCGTTGTTCTTCTGGTCGAGCATCTTCTGCAGTGAGTCGTTCTGCTGCAGCTGAACGTCGATCATCGGGGTCTTTTTCTCTTTCTCGCATGCAGTGAGTACGAACAGAAGGCATGCGAACCACACAAGTTTCTTCATAAATTATTCTGTTTGAGAGTTGTTTGTTTCTAATGTAGCATGTTTGCGGGCTTGCTTGGCAGCCTCTTTCAGCATTTTCTCGTCGGCACCGGCCACTATCAGCACAATCTCGCCTCGCGGCGGCTCGGCGGTGAAGTGGGCGGCCAACTCGCTAAGGGTGCCCCGGCGGCATTCCTCGTGCACCTTCGATATCTCGCGCACCACGGCGCCCTGGCGGTCGGCCCCGAAAGCCTCGGCCAGTTGCTCGAGCGTCTTGACCAACCGGTGGGGCGACTCGTAGAAAATCATGGTGCGGGTCTCCTGGAGGAGCGACGCGATGCGGGTGGCGCGTCCTTTCTTTTGCGGCAGGAAGCCCTCGAAGCAGAAACGGTCGTCGGGCAGACCCGACACCACCAGTGCCGGCACGAAGGCTGTGGCGCCCGGCAGACACTGTACCTCGATGCCCGCCGCCACCGCCTCGCGCACCAGGAAGAATCCCGGGTCGCTGATGCCGGGGGTGCCTGCATCGCTGATGAGCACAATGTCGGCGCCTGCCTTGAGCCGTTCTATCACCGAGGCGGTGGTGCCGTGCTCGTTGAACTTGTGGTGCGACGCCAACCGGTTCTGTATGCCATAATGCTTGAGCAGGATGCCCGACGTGCGGGTGTCCTCGGCAAGGATGAGGTCGGCCTCCTTCAGCAGGCGTAGGGCGCGCAGCGTGATGTCCTCCATGTTGCCCACAGGGGTGGGTACCACATATAATATGCCCATAATTTCGGCAAATATACTGCAATTTGGAATAATTGCCAAAAAAATCACCATTTTTTTCGTTTTATGAGCCTTTCTTCGTATTTTTGCATTCCTACTTGTACGAATCATGATGGATATTATATCTGGTGAGTCCCGCCGAAGGGGCAGGATAGAAGTGGTGTGCGGGTCGATGTTCTCCGGCAAGACCGAAGAACTCATCCGCCGTATGAAACGCGCCAAGTTTGCCCGGCAGAAGGTGGAGATTTTCAAACCCTCTATCGACACCCGCTACTCGGAGGAGGACGTGGTGAGCCACGACCAGCAGCACATTCCCAGCACGCCGGTCGACTCATCGGCGGCACTGCTCCTGCTGGCCGGCGACATCGACGTGGTGGGCATCGACGAGGCACAGTTCTTCGACCAGGGACTCGTGGCCGTGTGCAACGAGTTGGCCAACCGTGGCGTGCGCGTCATCGTGGCCGGTCTCGACATGGACTTCAAGGGCGAGCCCTTCGGTCCCATGCCGGCCCTCTGTGCCGTGGCCGACGATGTCACCAAGGTGCATGCCATCTGCGTGAAGTGCGGTGCACTGGCTTATCTGAGCCACCGTCTGGTGAGCAACGACCGCCGGGTGCTGCTGGGCGAGAAAGACGAGTATGAGCCGCTGTGCCGCGAGTGCTACCGCCAGGCCGAGGGCGAAAAAAGCGAGTAGGGCAGCCGCCTGTAAAATTTAGTGTTTTCATACCTAATATTATGATCGATAAGGAAATTACTTTCGACCGCTTTGTGCGCATCCTTGCGGTGGTGCTCATCATCCTGGCTGTGCTCTGGCTGGTGAACTACTTGAGCGCTGTGCTCCTGCCTTTCTTCGTGGGGTGGGTGCTGGCCTATCTGCTCAACCCGCTTGTCAACTTCGTGGAGCACAAAATGCACGTGCCTACGAGGGCGCTGTCCATTATCGTGGCCCTGCTCTTCGTGGCCATCATGGTGGCGGCAGTCATCTACTTCATCGTGCCGCCCATGATTGAGCAGTTTCAGCGCCTGGGCGAGGTGACCGTGAAGTATCTCAACCAGAAATCGGTGAACGGCGACTTCGCCGAGATGATACGCAACTGGATGGTGGAGAACCAGGAACGCATACGCGAGTTCTTCCGCAGCCCTGACTTCACCGAGGCCCTGAAGGTGTCGATGCCCAAGCTGTTCGCCTTCATCGGAAAGACGGCCAATGTGGTCATCAGCGTGGTGGCGTCGTGCATCACCCTGCTGTATATGTTCTTCATCCTGCTCGACTACGACAAACTCTCCAACGGATGGGTGCGCATCTTCCCCAAGAGCGCACGCCCCTTCTGGCAGGACCTGATGAAGGACGCGGCCGCCGCACTCAACAACTATATCCGCGGACAGGGCATGGTGGCCTTCTGCATGGGCGTGATGTTCTGCATCGGATTCACCATCATCGACTTCCCCATGGCCATCGGCCTCGGCATCCTCATCGGCATCATGGACATGGTGCCCTACCTGCATACCTTTGCCCTGATACCCACCGCTTTCCTGGCCTTGCTCAAGGCGGCCGACACCGGACAGAACTTCTGGATCATCTTCGGCTCGGCGGTGCTGGTGTTCATCGTCGTGCAGATTATCACCGACATGGTGACCACCCCCAAGATTATGGGGAACGCCATGGGGCTCAACCCGGCTGTGCTGCTCCTCTCCATCTCGGTGTGGGGCACCCTGCTCGGCTTCATCGGACTCATCGTGGCCCTGCCGCTCACCACGCTCATCATAGCCTATTACGAGCGCTATGTGACCAAAGACTACCTGGACCGGGCCTTGCCGGGGCCCGATGAGGTGACCCCGTCCGGAGCGGCACCCCTCGGAGAGGAACAAAAGGGCGAGACAGTTGGGGAGGAAAAACCCCAGAACACGGCGACAGACGGACGATGACGTTAATAGTCGTTAAAGTGTTGGGATGGACATCAAAATGTCGTATCTTTGCAAGCATATTCGGGAGAACGGCCCCATTGCACCCCTAAAAAAGAGCATGGAGCCGGCGAAAACGCATGGAATGTCGTTTACAGTAAAAAACAACCATAGATAATGGCAAACAACAAGAAGAAATCCCGCGGCCGCCAAGGGGGGCTGCAGGTAGCCACTTTGTGTATCAGCACCTCTATGGTGCTCATCCTTTTGGGTATGGTGGTGCTCACCGTGTTCACCGCCCGCAACCTATCCTCCTATGTGAAGGAGAAACTCACTGTGACCATGCTGCTGGGCGAGGACATCACCGACAGCGAGGCACAGCAGCTCTGCGGCAAACTGAGCGCGCGGCCCTATATCAGTAACCTGGAATACATCAGCAAGGAGCAGGTGCTCGAGGAACAGAAAGAGTCGATGGGCACCGACCCCTCCGAGTTTGCCGGTGTCAACCCCTTCGTCTCGGAAATTGACTTTCAGTTGGCCGCCGAGTATGCCAACAACGACTCTCTCCAGTGGATATCGAAGGAGCTGAAACAGTTGCCCAAAGTGACGGAAATCACCTATCCGCAGGACCTGATAGACAGTGTGAACAAGACGCTCCGCAAGATTAGTCTCGTGCTCCTTATCCTGGCCGGTCTGCTGCTCTTCGTGTCGTTTGCCCTCATCAACAACACCGTGCGCCTGGGCATCTACTCGCGCCGCTTCGGCATCCACACCATGAAGTTGGTGGGTGCCTCGTGGAATTTCATCCGCAAGCCCTTCATCCGCCGCGCTGTCATGCTGGGCCTCCTGGCCGGCATCATCGCCATCATCGTGCTGGGCATCGGCGTATACATGCTTATGAACTACGAACCCGACGTGAGAGAGGTAATCACCCCCGAGGTGCTGGTGGTCACCGCAGTGGCCGTGCTGGTGTTCGGCGTGGTCATCACCACGCTGTGCAGCTGGTTCTCCGTCAACCGCTTCCTCCGCATGAAGGCAGGCGAGCTCTACAAAATCTAAAATAATCAGATATGGACAAGAGAAATCTGGCCTTCGGCCGTACCAATTTCATCCTGCTGGCCGTAGGCATGGCCATCGTCATCATCGGTTTCATCCTCATGGGCGGCGCCGGTTCCACCGCCGAGGAGTTCAATGCCGACATCTTCAGTGTGCGGCGCATCAAGGTGGCACCCGTGGTGTGCTTCCTGGGCTTCATCTCCATGATATATGCCGTGGTGTACCGTCCGAAGAACCGTGACGAGAAACAGTCTACAGAAACCGGCAGCAAGAAGGAGGGGAACAAATGACCTGGCTCGAGACCGTCATCATAGCGGTGGTGGAGGGACTCACCGAGTTTCTGCCCGTTTCCTCTACCGGACACATGATCATCACGCAGAACCTGCTGGGCATTCCGCAGGGCGACCCCTTTGTGCATGCCTTCACCTTCATCATACAGTTTGGGGCCATCCTTTCCGTGGTGTGCCTCTATTGGAAGAAATTCTTCCACATCGACCACACGCCGGCACCCGCCGGCAGCAATGCCTGGCAGAAGCTGATACACAAGTTCCGCTTCTACTGGCTGCTCTTCGTGGGCGTGCTGCCCGCCGTGGTGATAGGACTGCTGGCCAAGAAGTCGGGACTGCTCGACTGGCTGCTCGACAGCGTCGAGGTGGTGGCCGTGATGCTGGTGCTCGGAGGCGTGTTCATGCTCTTCTGCGACAAACTGTTCAACAAGGGCAGTGAGAAGACCAAGGTCAACGAGAAGAAGGCCTTCAACATCGGCCTCTATCAGTGCATCTCCGTCATACCGGGCGTGTCGCGCTCCATGGCCACCATCGTGGGCGGTATGACGCAGGGCCTCAGCCGTAAGAACGCTGCCGAGTTCTCCTTCTTCCTGGCCGTGCCCACCATGGCCGGCGCCACCCTGCTCGACCTGCTCGACCTGCTCAAGGAAGAGGGCGCATGGGCCTCGTCGCACAACATCACCATGCTCGTGCTGGGATGTGTGGTGGCCTTCATCGTGGCCCTGCTCGCCATGAAATGGTTCGTGGCCTTCCTCACCAAATATGGCTTCAAGGCCTTCGGTATCTACCGCATTATCGTGGGCGGCATCATCATCCTGCTGCTGCTCACCGGACACTCACTCGCAATGGTCGACTGATGGACTTCCGCGAGGGTGAAATGATCTATATCGACAAGCCTTACGGCATGTCAAGCTTCGGGGCACTGGCCCATGTGCGCTACCTGCTCTGCCGCAAACTGGGGGTGAAAAAGCTCAAGACCGGACATGCCGGCACGCTCGACCCGCTGGCCACCGGCGTGCTCATACTCTGCACCGGCAAGGCCACCAAGCAGATAGAGCGCCTGCAGGCAGGATCAAAGGAGTATGTGGCTGACCTGCAGCTGGGGGCCACCACACCGAGCTTCGACCGTGAACACACTGTCGACTTTACCTATCCCACCCGCCATATCAGCCGTGAACTGGTGGAGCGGGTGCTGCCCACCTTCTTGGGCGAGATAGCGCAGGTGCCGCCCTCCTACAGCGCCTGCAAAGTGGACGGCAAACGGGCCTACAAACTGATGCGAAAGGGCAATGACGTGCAGCTCAAGCCCAAAATGCTGCGCATCGACGAGATAGAACTGCTGCGCTACGACGATGAGCGGAAAACCCTGCGCATCAGGGTAGTGTGCGGAAAAGGCACCTATATCAGAGCCTTGGCACGCGACATCGGACAGGCTCTGGGAAGCGGAGCATTCCTTACCGACCTGCGCCGCACCAGGGTGGGGGAGGTGACGGTGGAGCAGTGCCTCACACTGGAGCAGGTGCCCGCATGGCTCGACTCGCTGCAGATAGAAAACGAAAACAACAAACAATAGAAAGGAATATCGGATGAAGCTGTCGCAATTCAAATTCAAACTCACCGACGAGGACATCGCGCTCGAACCGTCGTATCACCGCGATGAATGCCGGCTGATGATCCTGCACAGGAAATCGAACAAGATTGACCTCTACCGTACCGACGAAAACGGAGAACCCCTCACCGACGAGGAGGGCAATAAGGTGTATCTCGACTTCCGCAATGTGCTCGACCACTTCGACGAGGGCGATGTGTTCGTGTTCAACGACACGAAGGTGTTTCCCGCCCGTCTCTACGGTACCAAGGAACGGACCGATGCCAAGATTGAAGTGTTCCTGCTCAGAGAACTCAATGAGGAGATGCGCCTGTGGGATGTGCTCGTGGAGCCCGCCCGCAAGATACGCATCGGCAACAAACTGTTCTTCGACGACAGTGGAACCATGGTGGCCGAGGTAATCGACAACACCACCAGCCGCGGACGCACGCTCCGCTTCCTCTACGACTGTCCCCACGACAAGTTCAAGAAAGAACTCTATGCCCTGGGCGAGGCACCGCTGCCCCATTATATCGTCGACCGCCGTGCCGCCACCGAAGACGACATGGACCGCTTCCAGTGCATCTTCGCCAAGAACGAGGGCGCCGTCACGGCTCCCGCCTCCGGCTTGCACTTCAGCCGCGAGCTGATGAAGAGAATGGAGATAAAGGGCATCAATTTCGCCTTTATCACCCTGCATTGTGCCTTAGGCAATTTCCACGACATCGAGGTGGAGGACCTGACCAAGCACAAGATGGACTCCGAGCAGATGTTTGTGGAGAAAGAGGCCTGCGACATCGTCAATGAAGCCAAACTGGCCAAGCATCATGTGTGTGCCGTGGGCACAAGCGTGATCAAGGCCACGGAGACGGCCGTGGGCACCGACGGACTGCTCAAGGAGTATGAGGGATGGACCAACAAGTTTATCTTCCCGCCGTACGATTTCGGACTGGCCGACTCGATGATATGCAATTTCTATCATCCCATGTCCACCCTGCTCATGTCGTCGTGCGCCTTCGGCGGCTACGAACTGGTCATGAAAGCCTACCAGTTGGCCCAAGAGCATGGTTATAAGTTCGGCTGCTACGGTGATGCCATGCTCATACTCGATGACTGATACTACGCTGCACAAGGCATACCTCTCCTTAGGGTCGAATCTGGGCGACGGAGCGGCCAATATGGAGAGGGCCATAGAAAAAATAGAAGAGCTGGCCGGGCACGTGGAGTGCCGGTCAGCTCTTTATGTCACTGAGCCGTGGGGATTTGCCTCAGAACATCTCTTCACCAATGCCGCTGTGATGTGCCTCACGCCACTCAGTCCTCATGATCTGCTTGCCGCCACCCAGCGCATTGAGCGCGAAATGGGGCGGAAGAAGAAGTCGGTCGGAGGGGTCTATCATGACCGTATCATCGATATCGACATCTTGCTCTATGATGACTGCCGGGTGGATGACCCTGACCTCAAGATACCCCATCCGCTTATGTGGAAGCGCGACTTTGTGATGCAGCCGCTCAGCGAAATCTTTCCCGAGGTATGGCAAAGTCCGCTTGCGCCTACTTCTTCTTCATCCACCTGATGTGTGCCATCACGGGGTAGTGGTCGCTCGGGGCTCGCTTCACGAACGACTTGAAAGAGATTTCCTGCGGCGCGTCATGCCCTTTCTGCTCTTCGGCGGCCACTGGAGTCCAATAGGCATCGGTGAGCACACCGTAGCGCTCCACCTTGAAGCGCGGTGAAAGGAAGATGTGGTCAATGCGGCTCTCGGTGTAGAGGTCGGTGTTGAACGAGTTGAACGTGCCGTTCTCGGCAAACCGGTGTTCGGCCACCGTATAGGAGTCTACCAGCACACCCGACTGGGTGAAGATGCGGTATATCTCATCGTTCTGGTCCACATTGAAGTCGCCCGTCAGCACCACGGGTGCGTCGCCGGCTATCTCCTTGATCTTGCTTACCACCAGCTTGGCGGCCTCGCGGCGTGCAACTTTGCCCACATGGTCCATGTGGAGGTTGAAGTAGTAGAACCGCAGCCGCGAGTGCAACAGCTTGAACTTTCCCCAAGTGCAGATGCGCACACAGGCAGCATCCCATCCCAATCCAGGCTTCTCGGGATGCTCCGAAAGCCAGAAGTTGCCCTCGTCGAGCAGTTTCACACGGTCGCGGTGGTAGAAAATGGCGGCATACTCGCCTTGCTCCTTCCCGTCGTCGCGGCCCACGCCGATGTGACCGTATTGGGGCAGGGTGCGCTCGAAATCGCGCAACTGGTCGACGAGCACTTCCTGCGCACCGAAGATATCGGGCTGCTCAAAAAGTATCTGGTCGCTCATCACTTGCAGACGTTTCGACCATATATTGCCGTTCAGTGAGTCGGGCTGGTTGTGGTAGCGTATGTTGTAGCTGCCCACAAAGAGCTCCTGGGCGCTGGTGGTGACGTCGAGCAGGCAGAGAAGCAGGAGAAGAAAAGTCTTTTTCATGGTTCTTTTTGTTTTTAGGGGGGTGTCTTAATGGTATCCGGCGTGTGATGTGTGAAGTAGGGATAAAAGTAAATCCCCGCTCACAGTGCAACCATGATGCGGGGATTCATTGTTTTTGTCTGCCCGATTATTTACGCAGGCCGAGGGCCTTCACGATGGCGCGGTAGCGCTCAATGTCGCGGTCGTAGAGATAGTTGAGCAGAGCGCGGCGTTTTCCTACCAACTTGGTCAGAGACCGTGCAGTAGTATGATCTTTGTGGTTCTTCTTCAGGTGCTCCGTCAGATGGGCAATACGGTAGGAGAACAATGCTATCTGGCTCTCAGCGGAACCAGTATCAGAGTTGGACTTTCCGTACTTGCCAAAGATCTCTTCTTTTTTTGCCTTGTCTAAATACATCTTTACTAGTTGTGAATTAAATGGTTATTTTATCAGTGCAAATTTTTGCGGTGCAAAGGTACTGCTTTTCCCACAACCCCGCAAATTTTTTCCGTCTTTTTTATGAAAGTGAACCTAAAAATAGCTCGGGTGTTTACCTTTCAATGAATAATTGTATATATTTGTAGCCAAAAATAATCCAAGAAGCTCACTAATTAAAAAGATACGAAAAATGTGTGACCATCAGAGAGATGAGGCGAGGCAGCGCAATCTGCTCCGATTTGTCCATGCCCAGGACAGCGGTGGAATTTACGAAAACACCGGCACTTATGCCGAGGCGCTCGAAGAAGTGAGAAACGGCCACAAGCGTGGACACTGGATGTGGTATGTCTTTCCACAAATGCAGGGACTGGGACAAACCGAGATAGCCCGATTCTACGGCATCAACGGCCGCGAGGAGGCGTATGCCTACATCGCCCATCCCATACTGAGAGACCGTTTGGTGGAAATTACCGAGGCGGTGCTCCACAACGAGCATTCCGTTTATGCCATCTTCGGCGACGACACCATCAAGTTTCGCGCCTGCATGCTCCTCTTCGCCTCCGTCTCCGACATTCCTGTGTTCCGGCAGGTCATCAATAAATATAGGTGGGGATAGAAAAAA
>ONMI01000118.1 GCA_900318915.1 uncultured Prevotellaceae bacterium
AGCAGCTGCCGCCTCGCTTGGGGCGGGTGTGCTGGCTTTCCTTGTATTTGCCGTATACCTGTTGTACCTCAATCAGGAGGTGCTCTATACGGCACACGAGCGTTCTGAATTCATCGTCGGAGCAACTTATTTCCATACCCTCCTTTCCAAGCCCTTCGGTCTAATGCAGTATGTGGGCGCCTGGCTCACACAGCTATTCTACCATCCGGCCCTTGGAGCAGGCGTGCTGGCGGCCGTCTGGGTGCTCATCTTCCTGGTGGGCGCCAAGGCATTCCGGCTGCACGGAAGCGCCGCAGCGCTGATGCTGCTGCCGGTGGCCTGCCTGCTCACATCGGTTGTAGACCTGGGCTATTGGATCTATATCTTCTCCGTGAGAGGCTACTGGTTCTCGCAGTCGGTGGCCTATCTCGCCATGCTGCTGCTCCTGTGGGCAGCCAGCCGCACCCCGCGCCATTGGCATCTTGCTTGGTATCTGCTGGCCGTGGGCCTCTTTCCGCTGCTGGGCTGGTATGCCCTGCTTTTCATCCTCTGTCTGGCGCTTTCCGCAAAGCCCGGCTGGCGGGAGCTCGTGGGCATCGTGCTGCCTCTCGCTGCCGCCTACCTCTGGCATGCCCTACTCTATCCACATATGCGTCTTGAGGAGGTGATGCAGGCAGGGTGGCCCTGCTTTGTGACACCGGTCGATTCGGGCAGCCATCTCACCCTCCCGTTCTGGGTGCTTGCTGCCGTGTCGGTGCTCATAGCGCTGTGCGGCAGATTCGTGGTCAAGGCCCGCCTCTTGGTGAAACGGGCTGTACCTGTGCTGTGCGCCCTGGCCGGCATCAGCTTTACCGCATCGCTCATGTTCCACGACCGCAACTACACCGAGGAGATGCGCATGATGCACTATGCCGCTGCCGACGACTGGCAGCAGGTGCTTCAGGTGGCGGAAGCCAACAAGCAGCCCACCCTGACGATGGTCATGCTCAAGAACATTGCCCTGATGAACGAAGGAGGCCTGCTCGACCGCTCGTTCAAGTTTGGCAACCATGCCACCGACATCCACAACCCCGACTCGCTCCACATAGGTCTTCTGAACATCGCCGCGCCGCTGGTGTATTACAATTACGGCAAGATGAACTATGCCATCCGCCTGTGCTATGAGAATGCCGTGGCCACAGGATTCTCCCCCTTCTACATGAAGATGATTTCACGCTGTGCCCGAGCCACCGGCGAAGAGGCGCTGGCCCGGCGGTTCACCACCCTGCTGCGCCACAATCTGTTCTATGGCCATTGGCAGCCGGCTCCCGAAAGCCCGATGGTGAGCGAGCTGCAGAAATCCTTCGCCGATGAGATTGGCGGCGTGGAGAACAACAGCGAGCAATTTATTGTAGACAATTTCAGCCACGCTGCCGACACCGTGAGCAAAGCGGTTTCGGAGCAGGCTTTGTTCTACTCCATGATACGCCGCGACTCACGCTGTTTCTGGACGTCGCTGCGCAGATATGTGAAACTGCACCCCAACGATAAATTTCCGCTGCATGCCCAGGAGGCTTACATCATGTACATGGACAAGGCACCGGAAGAAAAACGCATCATCCTGCCTGTGGAGCAGCCTGTCTTCGACCGCTACAAACAGTTTTGGGCTACCCTGGAAAACCTTCTGAAGAGCGGTCTGAAAGATCAGGAGGAGATAGGCAAAAACATGCGCGCCCAATGGGCCGACACCTATTGGTACTACAACATCTTCGGAACAGTTGCTCAATAAAGTGCCGGTCAGGAGCGTTATATCATAAAGCCCAAGAGAACCATGAAACGTCATAGCTTTTGGTGGCCCTGCTCTTTGTATCGTGCGCAGGCCATCCGGAGGTGCCCGCCGATGCCAAAACTGCCCAATGCCTGCCCGACATCTTCCCCGACTATTGCAATGTCACGGTGCCCTGCAACATCGCACCGCTCAACTTCATGCTGCCGGCCGACCAGTACGAGGCCTGTGTGGCGCGCCTCACCACCCCCGACGGCCAGCAGCAGACCTACGGCAGCGGGGTGAAAGTGCAGATACCTGAGGACGAGTGGCACGTCCTGCTCGACGCTGCCAAGGGCAAGAGCATCAAGGTGGAGGTATGGGGAAGGAAGGAGAGCGGATGGCTGTCGTTCAACCCGTTTGAGATACGCGTGGCCGAGGAGCCTATCGACGAGTACCTGTCGTACCGCCTCATCGAGCCATCCTACATCGTTTACGACTACATGGAGATTGCCCAGCGCAACCTCACCAAAGGGCAGTGCATCAACTGCCACAGTTACCAGAACTATAAAACCGACAACATGCTGTTTCACGCACGCGTGACACGGGGCGGCACCGTGATAGTGAACGACGGCAAGGTGACAAAAGTAGACCTGAAACGCGACAATACCATCTCAGCCGGTGTTTATCCGGCATGGCACCCCACCGCCAAGCTGATAGCCTTCTCCACCAACCTGACACACCAGGTGTTTCATACAGTCGACCCCAACAAAGTGGAGGTGTTCGATACGGCCAGCGACCTGATTCTCTACGATGTGGCCACCGACTCGGTGAGCATCATCAGCAACGACCCCGACCTCTTGGAGGTGTTCCCCACCTGGTCGCCCGACGGCCGCTACCTCTACTACTGCAAGTCGGTTCCCCTGCCCGACGAATTGCGCGGCGAGGACATCAGCGCCACCTTCCAGAAAGTGCAATACAACCTCTACCGCCGACCCTTCGATCTGGCCTCGCACGGCTTCGGCGAGGAGGAGCTCGTGGTTGATGCGGCATCGGCCGACAAGAGCGTCACCCTGCCGCGCATCAGCCCCGACGGCCGCTACCTGCTCTTTGCCGAGGGCCGGTACGGCTGTTTCCACATCTGGCACCACGATGCCGATATCGTCTGTCTGCCGCTCGACCGTCAGGCAGACACCGACCCGTCCGGGAAGACCTCCCAACCCCTCGACTTAACCCCGCTCAACTGCGAGGGCTTTGCCGAGAGCTATCCCACCTGGTCGAGCAACGGCCACTGGATCATGTGTGCCAGCCGCAGGGTGGACGGCAACTTCAGCCGTGTCTACATAGCCTATTTCAACAACGGGAAAGTGGGAAAGGCCTTCCTCCTGCCGCAGGAAGACCCCGAACAGAACACATTTCGCCTGAAGAGTTATAACCGCCCGGAGTTCATGGTTGAGCCTGTAGGCATCAGCGTCGACGAGTTCAGCCGGGTATTTTTCTGATAATTAGATTTGTCTATATGAAGCATTTGCACCTCCTCTATACGCTCCTTTTCGGTGTGGCCGTCCTCCTCTTTTTCGGACTGGCCTATCCGCATCATCTGCATTATCAGGAGCAGTATCAGCTTTTCCTCTTCGACGGTTCTTATGTGTGGAACATCGTAAGGATGCCCGGCGGCGTGGCCGACCTGCTGGGACGTTTCTGCACACAGTTCTTCCTCTTTGCCTGGGTGGGGGCACTCATCATCGCGCTGCTGCTTTCGGCGGTGCAGCTCCTCACACTGAGGCTCACCTCCTGGGGGCGGCTCTACGGACTGACGTATGTGCCTTCGTTCCTGCTCTGGCTCTTCCTGCTCGACGAGCATGCGCTGCTGGGCGGTGTGTGGGCAGTGGTGCTCATGCTCCTCGCCTCCTGGTGCTTCGACCTGCTGCCACGCGGCCGGTGGCGCGCTATCCTGCTCGTGGCCGCCGTTCCGCTGCTCTACTGGATAGCGGGCCCCGTCTGTGTGCTGTTCTTTCTGCTGCAAGCACCCCGTCCCAAACAGTCTCCTTGGTATTACGGTGTGTTCCTACTCCTGGCCGCAGTGCCCTTCCTGCTGTCATTTTATCTGGCCGTTCCGCAGGGCAGCCTGTGGTATGGCATACATTACTACCGCTACCCCACCGTATGCCCTGTGATGCTTTGGACAGCGGTGCTGTCGGTCTTCGTCCTTACGCTCGCCGTACGGACTTTTTTCCCGCACAAGGCCACAGCGAAAAAACCTGTTGCGAGTAAGCGCGGCAACGCCAAGAAGGGCGGCCGTACCCTCTCGGTCGGAAGCATTGCCTGGCCCGCCGCCTCTTTCCTGGTGGTGGCGCTGGGCATGGGTTGGCTTGTCTGGAACAAAAGCAATTTCAAGGCAGAAAAGGTGATGCACTACGACTTCATGGCGTGTCACCAGCAATGGAATCGCATACTCGACACCATCAGCGCCGAAAAGCCCAACAACCAGATAGGCGTCACAGTGCAGAACCTTGCCCTTGCCATGCGTGGCCTGCTCACCGACCACATGTTCGAATACCACCAGAACGGCACCGCCGGTCTTTTACCCGATGTGGATACCGACGCCACCAGTCCGTTGCCCACCGCCGAGGCCTTCTACCAGTTGGGCATGATCAATGTGGCGCAGCGCACGGTATTCGAGGCACAGGAGGCTATACTCGACTTCCAGAAAAGTGCCCGTTGCTACAAACGGCTGGCACAGACCAACCTTATCAACGGCAGTTACGAGGTGGCCCGCAAATACCTCCTGGCGCTGCGGAAAAC
>ONMI01000075.1 GCA_900318915.1 uncultured Prevotellaceae bacterium
GGATTGTCAGAATTGCTTAATATCCTACCATTCTTCACCTCCATAGGTTTACTCACGGTAGCCGTCGCCTTTTTCATCAGCAAACGCACTGCCAAGAAAGAGACAATACACGATTAGTTGTCATTTATTTTTCTTGGAATGGCCTGTATTGTTTATCGCCACCAGTTCCGCTTGATGCGAAAGTATGCAGTAAAGCCAACGACCGGTCCTCTTGCGACGGAAGAACCCATCACAGAAGGACCGGCCGACTTAGCGCCTGCGAAAGGATAGGGAAAAGGGTAGAGATCTATTTGACGAACTTTTTCCCGTTTCGGATATAGACCCCTTTGTGGGAAAGAGATACGCGTGCGCCCGTGACGGAATACTCGGTTCCGGCTACGCTATCATCGCTTTTTTGCACAGCGCTGACTGCCGAGGCATTGCCGACGGAGAGGGTGACACTGACAGTCCCCTTGCCCGCTTTGAGGAACGACTTGAGCTGTTCTTCCGTGGCATTATCAATATGTCCCAGGCGCGTGTAGCTCCATGAGTTGCTGCCGTAGAAGAGCACAATCTGGTCGCCGCTGTAGAGGATTACATCGCCAGGCTCAGTAGTTATCTGCTCATTGGCAGTGGGCAGCGAGCGTCCCAGGTCGCCCACCTTCTCAAATCCGCCGTAGTCGTCGACCTCAAAGGTGATGGGCGCCTCTTTAAGCGCCTGTACGAGCGTTTGTGTGGCAGCATTGTCGACAAGTGTCACGCTGCGTGTCTGTCCATCGATAGTGATATTCATTTTCATAGATTCCATTTTTAAGTTGAGTGTGGCCATCCATTCGCTGAGCAGCGAGGCCGTCTTGCTTCGGTTGCTGTTGTTTATCCACAGTGCGTCGCCCATCCATGATGCCTCCGGCACGAGCCGTTTGGCATCGGCCACCACACCGCTAATGCCACTGGAAGCGCTCGACACGATGAGCGCCACCTGCTTGCCCGCCATCTGCGGTCCATAATGGAAGAGGAATGTCTGCATGATGGCCGCCATCTGGCTCCACCAGAGCGGTGTGACGATGATAATGTTGTCATACCGGTTCATGTCGACATCAACAGGATCGATGCCCGGATAGCTGTCGGCATTGTCGGGGTCGGCCTTTATGGCATTGAGCAGTTGGGTGCCCAGCGCATAGTTGTTGGCCTCATACTTCAGTCCCTTCTCAGCAGGTGTGATTTCGAGCACATCGGCAGAGAGAACAGCATTGAGCGACTGAACGATATCGCGGCAGTTGCCCGTATAGCTGTAATAGACCACGAGGGTGTTGCCCTCGGCAGCGGAATAATCACCATTTTCGACCGCCGGCACTTCGGCCACGGGGTCGGAATCGGCCGAGCAGGCCCCGAAAAACATGGCCGTCAAGGCCAGGAAGAAAAATCTTAGATAACCCATCATAAAAATAGTTGTAAAAATACTGCTGCAAAGGTAGGCAAAAGGATTCGACTCCCATATAGACAAACAAACGGAATAAATACCAATTTCACTGAAAGAGCGTGACAGAACCCAAATCGGTCATAAGTATGAATAGATTTTGCCGAATGACTGTATTTTCGTATATTTGCAGCCAAAAGCAGACAAAGATGAAAAAACTGATACGATACAGCGGTCTGATGGCCGCCGGGGTGCTGGTGCCCCACGCCGCCGAAGCCGGCGGTGAGAAGCCGAAGGCCACCCCCGACCGCCCCAACATCATTTTCATTCTGGCCGACGACATGGGCTACGGCGACCTGAGCTGCTACGGCAGTGAGTATGTGAAGACCCCCAACATCGACCAGTTGGCCGCCACGGGCACCCGTTTCACGCAGTGCTACGCCGGCAGCGGCATCAGTTCGCCCTCACGCTGTTCGCTGATGACGGGCAAGAACACCGGCCACACCCGCATCCGCGACAACCAGTGCAAGGCCGGCGGTATTCAAGGCATCAAGGTGAATCCCCGGGGCGACACCACCTACATACGCCGTGTGAACCTTTTGGCCGAAGACACCACGATAGCCACTGTGCTGAGTGCCGCCGGCTACCGCACCTGCCTGGTGAACAAGTGGCATCTGGACGGCTACGACCCCGGTTCATCGCCCAACCACCGCGGTTTCGACGAGTTCTACGGTTGGACCATCTCGACGGTTCACTCCAACTCGCCCTATTACTATCCGTACTACCGTTTCGACAACGACCGTCTGATCCATATTGAGGAGAACGCCCACGACCAGCATGTGAAGCACAACACCGACCTCTCTACTGAAGACGCCATCAAGTTCATCAACCGCAACAAGAAGAATCCCTTCTTCCTCTACCTTGCCTTCGACGCCCCCCACGAGCCCTACATCATAGACAACACCGTGTGGTATGACGATGAAGACTGGGACATGAACACCAAGCGCTACGCCGCCCTCATCACCCACATGGATGCCGCCATAGGCCGGTTGCTGGCCGAGCTGGACCGTCTGCACCTGCGTGAGAACACCCTGGTGATATTCGCCTCGGACAACGGCGCCGCCGTGCAGGCCCCACTGAAGCTTTTCAACTGCAACGCCGGATTCCGCGGCCGGAAGGGTCAGCTCTATGAAGGCGGCATCCGCGTGCCCCTGATTGTGAACCAGCCCAACCGTGTGCCCGTTCAGACGCTCGACGACATCATCTACTTCCCCGACATGATGCCCACCTTCGCCGCCCTGGCCCAGGCCACCGCCCATCTGCCCCAGCACACCGACGGCATCAGCATCCTGCCCCTTTTCTACGGCAAGAAGATGGACACCGACCACCGGCTGCTGTACTGGGAGTTTCCCGGTGTGCAGCGTGCCGCCCGGCGAGGCGACTGGAAGTGCGTGACGATAAAGCGTGATGCCCCCCTTGAGCTGTACAATCTGAAGGAAGACCCCACGGAGAGCCACAATCTGGCCGACCAATATCCTGAGATGGTAGAAGAATTCGACCGCGAGATGAAAGCCGCTCGTGTGCCCTCGCCCAACTGGCCTTTGCCCGGCGAGTAGAGGTTACGCCCGCTCTATCTGAGCGGATGCTGCGTATAGAAATCGAACAGCGCTTTTCCGCCGTCGCCATAGCAGAAGAGCCCTGTTCGGATGCCCTTCCAGAATCCCGCCCTCATGGCGAAAGCCTCTCCGGCGGGATGGAAATGCTTTCCGTCGGTGCTGTAGAAGAAGCGGTGCAGATTGTCGGTGCAGTTGTTTTCCACCTTGAGATAGAGTTTTCCGAACCGCCCTTTTCTCACTATCTGCGTCTTGCCGTCAGTCTCTACGAAGACCCCCTCCGGGCACAATCCCACGGCACGGAACTGTCGGCCTATGCAGCACAGGCCTGCCTTGGCATTGCCCTTGAGCGACACTAAAGTAATGCTTTCACTCACATATCCCATCATCTTCTGTGTGAGCATATTCCTGCACTTATACAAGCTCTCGGCAGGAGCCGCCGTCAGGGTAAGGAAACCCCTGTTCTCGGAGAGGCTCCAGCGGCTGTTGTCAGGATTATGGTTCCACTGCCACTGCAAGCCCAGGCGTGCAGCGGAGAAGTCGTCGTCGGTAGGCAGGAGCGTCGGTTTCGAATCCTTGCAGGGCGCGGTCCACACCCTGACCGGTTCGCCGATGCCGTTGCCGTCGATATCCACCCCCATGAGCGGCCATCCGTCGACCCATCGGGCCGGTTGCAGATGGACCACCCTGCCCAGCACCGGTGTCTCCTGGAAGTGGTAGAACCACCACTGCCCCTGCGGCGTATCGACGAGCGCGCCCTGGTGCGGTCCGTTGATATCGGTGGATCCCTGCTCGAGCACCACCTTTTTCTCATACGGCCCATACACATTTTTTGAGCGGAGCACCGTCTGCCATCCCTGCCCCACTCCCCCCTCGGGAATGATGAGATAGTAATAGCCATCCCTTTTGAGCCACTTGGTACCCTCGGCCACCGGTCCGGTATAGACGGTGACTCCCTCGTCGAGGAGCTGCCTGCCGTCGGGCGACATCTTGTGCACGATGATGGGTCCCGCACCATGCTGGCTCCGCCCCAGGTAAGCCTGTCCGTCGTCGTCCCAGAGCGGGCACGGATCCTCCCATTTGGGCACCCTCTTCACCAGGTGGAGCGGCTGCCATGGTCCCTCCGGTTTTGGAGCCGAGCTCATGAAGAGTCCCTCATCAGGTGTGCAGAAAAACACATAGAAGCGTCCCTCATGATAGCGGATGGCCGGTGCCCACGAGCCGCCCGCATAATGAGCGTTTTCCTCCCATCCCGGCTCGTCGAAATGGTCATAAATCTGCGCCACATAGCGCCAGTTGACCATATCGCCCGACTCCAGCACCTGCATGCCCATGAAATGGAAGTCGGACGCCACCATATAATACATGCTGTCGACCCTGATGACATCGGGGTCGGAGAAGTCGGCATTGATGATAGGATTGATATACGTACCGTTGCCCTGGTCGCCCCACTGGAGCGGAGCGTTTTGCGCCAGAGCGCCCCCGGCCACGGCCAGGAACAAGGGAAGAAGCAGTTTTTCCATATGAGAAGGGAATAAAAGGGAAGTTAAAGGGAAGTTAAAAGGAAGTTAAAAGGAAGTTAAAGGGACATTTGTGTTCCTCATGACTCTTTTTCTTTCCGAATCAGTAGAGATTTGACGGGTGCTATTCAGTGTCGACATAGACGAAATCGGGGCGTGCGTCGGGCAGTTCGGTGACCACTGCGACATTTTGCAGTTTCACGTTGCGGGCATGTCGCACAAAGAAGCCCTTGGCCGGCAGGTTGCCCCACATAGTAGCCTCTGGATACTCCTTTTCCTTCTCATCGGCCACATTTTGAGAGATGGTCTCCAATTCGCTTTCCGCCACCCCACCCTTGTGTACTATGCGCACGTCGGAGATGAGCACGTCGCGCACCGGATGTCCCGGCAGTCCGGTAACGGAGCAGCCCATGGCCCCCGCTCCCTGTATGAGCACATTGCGTATGGTCACACCCCGTATGCAGCCCACCTGTGAGACGGTCTGTCCCTCGAAATAGCCCCGCGCCCTGTTGCCCAGACGGACGAAGACCGGCGCCTCGGTGCCTGTGACGGTGATATCCGACACCGACACATTCTCCAGCACCCCACCGTCGACGATTTCGAGCGAGATGGCCGACGACCCTATCCACTGTCCGAAGAATTTCTCCTCCTGGGCGGGACTCGGTTTCACCACGATGCCCGAAATATTGATGTTTCGGAAGCCGCCATTGGTCTCCGTGCCCAGTTTTATGGCGTTGCAGTGGCTCGACACGACACAACCGGTGATGGTTACATTCTCGCAAAGTCGCGGCGACGTGCTTTTGAGCGTGATGGCATCGTCGTCGCTGTCGGCCATCATTCCTTTGACCACCACATCGTGGCATCCGTCGATATCAAGCGCATCGTTGTTGTAGTTGTTGCGGTTGAAGACCTTTATCCCGTCGATACGCAGGCGGTCGCACGCCAAGTAGTGCTGCATCCAGCAGCCCGAGTTGCGCAGTGTGACATCCCTCACCACGATATCCGAGCACTGGATGAACCGCAGCAGGTGCGGCCTCGTGATGCCCTCATCATTCCACGAAAGCTTTGGAAACGCCCTTCCCCTTCCGTCAATGGTCCCGAAACCATCGATCACCACATCGCATACGCTGTCGGCATAGATGAGCTGAACCGTCTCGCGCTGTGTGCGCAGCGACACATAGGAAGAGCGCTGCGGCGTATAGTCGGCCAGCCGTGTGCTGCCATAGAGCGTGGCCCCCAGCTCCAAATGCAGGTTGACATGCGAGCGGAGCACCACCGTGCCTATTTTATACTGTCCCGCCGGCACCAGCACCCTTCCCCCTCCTGCCGCCGCGCAAGCATCAATAGCCTTTTGCAAGGCCTGCGTGGAGAGCACAGCCGTATCGGGCCTTGCGCCAAAGTCACGAATATTGAAATCGGCCGCCGCAGCCGGCAGCACATAGAGTGCAGCTGCCGCCAGAAGGCAGACCATGCGGTTCCGCCCAGGAATGCATGGCATACTGTTCCATCTACGGAACGAGGAAAGAAGTGTGTTGAACATGGCAAGAAAGAGGTTGGACGTTAACGTGTGGTGATGTGGAAGCACCCCTGCTTCACCTCGTACTTCACCGCGCATCGCTCCACCTGTCGGAGGTCGCGCAGCACCTCGCAGAGCACATACTTCAGCGTATCGCTTCTGGTCTCGGCCACCGGTGATCCGTCGGGGTCGGCCACCACCTTATAGCGGTTGTAGCTGATATCGAAGGTGGTGCCGTAGAGATGGCAGCTGTTTTCCGAGGCGTTCACATTGCGCTGGCTGAGCGACTGCAGGTCGTCGCGGCTTCTCAGCACACTGGTGACGATAATCTTGTGCAGCGGCAGGTGCTTGACCTGCAGGCTGTCCATGAAGTTGCGTCCGATATCGTAGAGGAGCAGCGAAGCCCTTGGCACCAGATACGGCACGCTCTGCCGGAGCGGGTCGATGGTGAAGAAGGGGCATCCGCCAATATAGACCAGGCGGTCTTTCTCCCTCTCGAGCGCCTCCCTTCCGGTGATGGGCTGTATGCCGAATTTCTCTGCGAACTCCATGTGCACATAATTGGAGTCGGGGAACGCCTCCTTGTAGCTGAGCACCCCCACGACCGGGTGTCCCGGTCCCTCCTGCGCCACAGGCTGTACGACCGCCGCGGCGGCGGCATTATTATCGCCGGAAGGAGGAAGAGAGGCGGCAGAATCCGCCCCGACGGAATCAGAAATATTTACACTTTGCTGTATCTTATCATCCGCATCACTGAGTTGCGAGCGCGACACGGACGGGAAAATGCATCTGACGAGCGCCAGTATCAATACGGTGACACCGAAGCCCTGCAGGTAACCATTCTTTGTAATTTTCATCCTAAAAAAAGATTTTCGGACACAAAGATATTAAAAAGTGCCGTAATATCGAAAGGTTTTTGTAATTTTGCACAAAAATAACACTTCGCGAATTGACAGAAAGACATATTGTTCTGGAGGACATAGACCCCGTAATGTTTTACGGGGTGAATAATTCTCACCTCCAGTTGGTAAAATCTCTTTACCCCAAGTTGCGCATATTAGCCCGCGACAATGTGGTCAAGGTATTGGGCGATGACGAAGAGCTCCAGCGATTCGCCGAGAGCGTTGACGCCCTATGCCGCCATATCTCGACGTACAACCGGCTTTCAGAAGAAGACATTGTGAACATTGTCCAGGGCCGCAAGCCCCAGGCCGAGGCCTCGAAAGACGTACTGGTGTACAGCACGTCGGGTCGTGCCATCCGCGCCCGCAGCAGTCATCAGCAGGAGCTGATCAACTCGTTCAGTCAGAACGACATGGTATTCGCCACCGGTCCTGCCGGCACCGGCAAGACCTATCTCGGCATCGCCCTTGCCGTGAAAGCCCTGAAGGAGAAGACCGCCCGCAAGATAATCCTCTGCCGTCCGGCCGTTGAAGCCGGCGAGAAGTTAGGTTTCCTGCCCGGCGACATGCGCGACAAGATAGACCCCTATCTTCAGCCCCTTTACGATGCACTTGAAGACATGCTCCCTGCGGTGAAGCTGCAGGACATGATGGAGAAGAACGTGATACAGATAGCCCCGCTGGCCTTTATGCGCGGCCGTACACTTAACGACGCCATTGTGATACTGGACGAGGCCCAGAACACGACGACGGCTCAGATACGCATGTTTCTGACCCGTATGGGTTGGAACACGAAGATGATTATCACGGGCGACCTGACCCAGATAGACCTGCCCCGCGGCAACCAGAGCGGTCTGCGCGAAGCCCTCCGCCTGCTGAAAGGCATCGAGGGCATCGGCTTTGTGGAGATGGACGAGAGCGACATAGTCCGTCACAAGTTGGTGACGCGCATTGTGAAAGCCTACGAGCGCGGCGACAGGGAGCGTGAGGAAGCCCTACGAGGAAACACAACAAACACCATAGAACAACGATGAAAGCATTAACGCAAACTGATTTTCATTTTCCCGGACAAGCCAGTGTATACCACGGCAAAGTAAGAGACGTTTACAATATCGGCGACGACCTGATAGTGATGGTGGCCACCGACCGTATCTCCGCCTTCGATGTAGTGTTGCCCAAGGGCATTCCCTTCAAAGGCCAGGTACTGAACCAGATAGCCTCGAAGTTTCTGGACGACACGAGCGACATCTGCCCCAACTGGAAGCTGGCCTGCCCCGACCCCATGGTGACGGTAGGTTTGAAGTGCGAGGGTTTCAGGGTGGAGATGATTATCCGCTCTATACTGACCGGTTCGGCCTGGCGCGCCTACAAGGAAGGCTGCCGCGAGCTGTGCGGAGTGCGTCTGCCCGAGGGCATGAAAGAGAACGAGCGTTTCCCCGAGCCCATCATCACCCCGACGACGAAAGCCGACGAGGGTCACGACCTGAACATCTCGAAAGAAGAGATTATCGCCCAGGGCATTGTGAGTGCCGAGCACTATGAGACGATGGAGCGCTACACCCGCGCCCTCTTTGCCCGCGGTCAGGAGATAGCCGCCCGCCGCGGTCTGATACTGGTAGACACGAAATACGAGTTTGGTCTTCGTGACGGCAAGGTATACCTGATAGACGAGATACACACCCCCGACAGCAGCCGCTACTTCTACGCCGACGGTTATGAGGAGAATCTGAAGGCCGGCAAGCCCCAGCGCCAGCTCTCGAAGGAGTTTGTGCGCCAGTGGCTCATCAACCACGGTTTCATGAACGAGCCCGGGCAGGTGCTTCCCGAGATAACCGACTCCTATGCCGAGAGTGTGAGCGAGCGTTACATAGAGCTCTACGAGCACATCACCGGCGAGACCTTTGTGAAGGCCGAGGGCGAGGATCTCTCGTCCCGTATTGAGAAGAACGTGAAGGCCTACTTAGCGAGCCGCTGATTCGAGATGTACGAGCAGGAGAAGATCAATCCCTATAGCGCATCGGGTGAGAAGTCGGAGCAGGTGGAGAGCATGTTCGACCACATCGCCCCTTCGTACGACAAGCTGAACCACCGTCTGTCGTGGAACATCGACAAGGGTTGGCGCAAGCGTGCCGTGCGACAGTTGGAAGCCCTTCATCCCGAGACGGTGCTCGACATAGCCACCGGCACCGGTGACTTTGCCATTCTGACCGCCAGGATGCTCCACCCCCGCTCAGTGACTGGTGCCGACATATCGGAAGGCATGATGGAGGTGGGCCGCCGCAAGGTAAGTGCCGAGGGTCTGTCGTCCACCATCCATTTTCAGCGCGAGGACTGTCTTCACCTGTCGTTCGGCGACAACACGTTCGACGCCGTGACCTCCGCTTTCGGCATCCGCAATTTCTCCGACCTTGAGCAAGGACTGCGCGAGATGTGCCGTGTGCTGCGCCCCGGCGGTCAGGCCAGCATTCTGGAGCTGAGCCATCCGGTGACGTTTCCGATGAAGCAGCTGTTCAGCATCTACAGCCACACCTTTCTGCCCCTTTACGGGCGTCTGATTTCTCACGACTCCCGCGCCTACAGTTATCTCACCGCCACTATAGAAGCCTTTCCTCAGGGCGAGACGATGGTAGGCGTTTTCAAGCGCGCCGGTTTCAGCGACGCCACGTTCAAGCGTCTGACTTTCGGCATCTGCACCATGTACTTGGCAATCAAATAAAAACACAAAATGGACAAATACGGACTTATAGGCTATCCGCTGGGTCACTCCTTCTCGAGCAACTACTTCAACGAGAAGTTTGCCAACGAAGGCATCTACGCCCACTACTACAACTTTGAGATACCGAGTATAGACCGCCTACCTGAGGTGTTGGCCTCCAACCCCGAGTTGGTGGGTCTGAACGTGACCATCCCCTACAAGCAGAAGGTGATGAGTTTTCTCGACTTTGTGAGTCCGGAGGCCCGTGCCATCGGTGCTGTGAACGTGATACGTTTGGTTCGCAAGGGCAGCAAGACCCTGCTTTACGGTTACAACAGCGACGTGATAGGCTTCACCAAGAGCATAGAGCCGCTATTGGAGCCCTTCCACAAGAAAGCCCTGATACTGGGCACGGGCGGTTCGTCGAAAGCCATAGACTTCGGACTCCGCTCGCTGGGTCTGGAGACCGTTTTCGTGAGCCGCTACGAGCGTCCGCACACCATCCAGTACGGCAAGATAACGGCCGATGACATCCACGAGTACAACGTGATAGTGAACTGCACCCCTTGCGGCATGTATCCCCACTCGAACGAGTGTCCCGACCTGCCCTACGAGGCGATGGACAGTCACAATCTGCTCTACGACCTGATATACAATCCCGACGAGACCCAATTCATGCTGCAGGGCGCCGCTCATGGCGCCACGGTGAAGAACGGCCTTGAGATGCTACTTCTGCAAGCCTTTGCCAGTTGGGATTTCTGGCATCAATAATCCACACCAAGCCCCAAAGAAAGAATATGAACGAGAAGAACCGCTATATGCTTCGCGGCGTTTCGGCAGCGAAGGAAGATGTGCACAACGCCATCAAGAATATCGACAAGGGTCTTTACCCCCGTGCATTCTGCAAGATTATTCCCGACATTTTAGGCGGCGACCCCGCCTACTGCAACATCATGCACGCCGACGGCGCCGGCACGAAGTCGTCGCTGGCCTACCTCTATTGGAAAGAGACCGGCGACCTGCGTGTGTGGAAAGGCATTGCTCAGGATGCCCTTGTGATGAACACCGACGACCTGCTGTGCGTGGGAGCCGTAGACAACATACTGGTTTCGAGCACGATAGGCAGGAACAAGATGTTGGTGCCGGGCGAGGTAATCAGCGCCATCATCAACGGCACCGACGAGTTGCTGCAGCAGATGCGCGACATGGGCATCGGCATCTACTCCACGGGCGGCGAGACCGCCGATGTGGGCGATCTGGTCCGTACCATCATCGTAGACTCTACGGTGACCTGCCGCATGAAGCGCAGCGATGTGATAGACAACGCCAATATCCGTCCCGGCGACGTGATAGTAGGTCTTTCGTCGTGCGGCCAGGCGACTTATGAGAGCCGTTACAACGGCGGCATGGGCAGCAACGGTCTGACCAGCGCCCGCCACGACGTGTTCGCCAAATACCTGGCCGACAAGTATCCCGAGAGCTACGACGCCGCGGTGCCGGAAGAGCTGGTGTACAGCGGGCAGTGCCGTCTGGAGGACGAGGTGGCCGGCACCGGTCTGACTGCCGGCGAGCTGGTGCTCTCCCCCACCCGCACCTACGCCCCTGTGATCAAGGTGCTGCTCGACGAGCTTCGCCCCGAGATACACGGCATGGTACACTGCACGGGTGGTGCCCAGACCAAGGTGCTCCACTTTGTGGGTGACGACTGCCATGTGGTGAAAGACCATCTCTTCCCCCTTCCGCCGCTGTTCCGTCTGATTCAGGAGCAGAGCCATACCGATTGGAGCGAGATGTACCGTGTGTTCAACATGGGTCACCGTATGGAAATTTACGTAGATCCCAGCACGGCCGACCGTGTGATAGAGATAAGCCGCCGTTTCAACATCGACGCCCAGATAGTGGGCCATATTGAGCCGAGCGACCACAAGCATCTCACCATCCGTTCGGAGTACGGCGAGTTTGAGTATTAATACAGAGCGAGAAAAACGAACAAAAAATAAGCAAAAGAAGACACCACTATGGCAGAAACCAACAGCATTCTTGAGAAGCTTGACGGTCTTGAGGCCCGTTTTGAGGAGATTTCGACCCTCATCACCGACCCCTCAGTGATAGCCGACCAGGAACGATTTGTGAAACTCACCCGAGAGTATAAAGAGCTGAGCGACATCATGGACGCGCGGAAGCGCTACATAGCCTGCCTGACGACCATACGCGAGGCCAAAGACATCATAGCCAACGAGAGTGACCCCGACATGCGCGAGATGGCTCGCGAGGAGCTGAGCGAGAACGAGCGTCTTCAGCCCCAGCTGGAAGAAGAGATCAAGTTGGCTCTGGTACCCAAGGACCCCGAAGACGCCAAGAATGTGCAGATGGAGATACGCGCCGGCACCGGTGGCGACGAAGCCTGCCTCTTTGCCGGCGACCTGTATCAGATGTACAAGAAGTTCTGCGACTCTAAAGGCTGGACGGTATCGGTGACGAGTGTGAGCGAGGGCGCCGTGGGCGGTTTCAAGGA
>ONMI01000073.1 GCA_900318915.1 uncultured Prevotellaceae bacterium
ATCACAACTGACAACCTGCATTAGGAATAAAGAAAATGAAGTGTAAACCTCTTTAGTTTTTAACAAACAAAACTGTCAACCAAAATCAGTACAGGTCACGCTTTTTTTGTGTGTAGATGCACAAGAATGTTCGCGGAGAAAAACGCGGTCGCCTGAGAAGGTAATCGCTTTTTTTGTGTGTAGATGCACAAGAATGTTCGCGGAGAAAAACGCGGTCGCCTGAGAAGGTAATCGCTTTTTTTGTGCGAATGTACAGAGCAGATTAGTGTGAAATGCGGCAAAAAAGTGATAACACATCAATATTATTAAAATAAAAGTATTATATTTGCATTTGTGAATGAAAAGACGACACCATAAAACCCGCAAGAGTATGAACAACCTATTGAGAAATTTGATTTGCGCTGTTATCATTCTGCTAGCCCTACCGATTCATGCCCAAGAAAAGGTAGAATACAAAACCATTGTGTATACGAGCGATGCGCTGGCCAATGAGATAAGCAAGCTCAACACCGAGCGCGACGCCTCGCGCGGTTTTTTGGGCGATATAGTGCAGGCCACCGGAAACTCCATGCGAGGAATAGCATCAGGCTATGTCACATCCTTTTTCGACCTTGGTGTAAATGCTATCGGCGCCTTGGTGACACGCAACTCCCGCTTGAAGAAAGAATGGGAAGAAGCCGTGAAGAAAGAGAATGTATACCAGACCCTGATACAATCCGTATCAGAGATGAGCGATTTCTACGATGACACCTCATTCGATGGAGCCATGGACCCCAAAGGAATGCGTTTTGACGGTATAGGCTGTCTACGCATGGAAGGTCCCGACACCATGTTCTATGTTTCGTGCCATATAGACCGCACGAAGCTCTACCGCATTATCAACCACTCAAAATTTGAGTTGGTGCTCGACACGCTGATTATCAATCCCGAGCACTCGAATCTGCCCAACACCCAGCTGGACATACCATTCTCTTTTGCCGACCGCAAGAATTTCACCTTGTCGCTCGACATCAGCATCACCTCATCATGGATGAATGAAGTGGTGCAGCTGCAAAAGAACCAGGAACTGGGTCATTTCACCATCAACATACCCGTAGAACCCAGTACGCTCGACGACAAGGGGTTCTTCCGCTATGTCAGGAAGAACGATGAGCCATCTCGCTATCAGGTGATGGGTGAGAGTTTCATTGTGCCCCGCTCCTACATGGGATTCCGCGATGAACGCGACAACTTCAAGGACTGTTGGGGCACTGGCGAGTACAGACTGAGTGTGAACATCAAGGAAAGCTGTGATGTGACCGACAGCTACCGTGCCCGCTGGAAAGAAGACTACAAACATCGCAAGGAGTTGGCCAAGAAAGGTAAGGAGATGGGCATTCTTGACCAGACCTGGCAAGTGGTGAGTCGGCAGAAATGGGATGAGTTGGCCCAGAGCTGGGTGATAACCACCCTGAAGGCTCCGGCCGAATACATATCAAACGACCTCATCGACAAGTGGGGCTTGGACTCAAAATAAGATAAGATGACCCATCGTTTCCTGCTACTGTGCACCTATGTGCTATGTACGTTGTGGTGCACCGCCCAAGATTCCGCCACCCTTCAGCGTGCAGACTCGCTTGACAAGGCTGCTGCCGCCTGTTCAGAATTGGGCCGCCATGAAGAAGCGGTTCGTCTGTCGCGTGAGAGTCTTGAGCTGCTTTCCACGAGCGAGGGAACGTCGACCGACCGATATGCCCACACCGCCAACCGCCTATCGAAATACCTTTCTTATACAGGACGTCTGTCAGAAGCCATCCACTGGGGTAAGACCGCCCTCGCCATCACCGAGAAGACCCAGGGCAAGGAGAGTCCGGTTTATGCCCAGATGCTTTCCGACCAGGCTGGCTACTATTCCCGCTCGGGTGACTATCATGAAGCCCTCCGTTTGGGCACAGAAGCCCTTGAAATAAGGGAAAGAGTACTTGGTAAAGAACATATCGACTATGCCCACAGTCTGAACAATCTGGCCAGATACCATTCCTACCTGGGCAACCATATTGAATCGATACGGCTCGGACGGAAAGCCGTAGAGCTGAAATCAAAGTTGACAGGCACACAAAATGCCGACTATGCACAAAGTTTAAGCAATCTGGCCGGCTACTATTCGAGGATGGGCAACTATGCCCATGCCATTGAGATAGGAGAAGACGCGCTCCACATACGCGAGCAAGTGCTTGGCAAGCAGCATCCCGACTATGCACAAAGTCTGAACAACCTAGCCAAATACCATTATTTTCAGAATGAGTTTGGTGAGGCCATCCGTCTTGGTACGGAAGCGCTTCAGCTGCGGGAGAATATATACGGTCGACACCACAGCGAATACGCCACCGCCCTGAGCAACCTGGCCGACTACTACCTGCACACCGGCGACCTTAAGAAAGCACTTTCGCTGGGCAGAGAAGCCTTTGAGATCAGGGAGAGCGTATTTGGTATTCAGCACCCCGACTGTGCCGAATCGCTCGCCAACCTAGCCGGTTACTATTATGCCCAGGGCGACTATGCAAAAGCGGTGGAAACCGGGAGCCGAGCATTATCCCTTCAATACCAGATACTGGGTGAGGAGCATCCCTCCTATGCCCAGTCGCTGTGTAAACAAGCCGTCTATTTCTCTGCCGACGAACAAGCCGACTCTGCCGCCTACTATGCCAGCAAGGCCACCCGCAAATACACAGATGTGATTCTGACCACTTTTGCCGACCTCACCTCGAACGAGCGCGACTTGTATTGGAAGAAAGTGAAGCCATGGTTCACCAACACCTTGCTGCAGTTGGCCGGCAAGACCCCAACCCCCGGCATGCTCTCGAGTGCCTACAACAGTGTGCTGTTGGCCAAGGGCCTGCTGCTGAACAGCGAATTGGAGATGACCAATCTGCTTATGGAAAGCGGTGACACAGCCGCGGTGGAAGCCTACCGCACATTGCAGGAGAACCGGTCGATGCTGATACGTCAATATGAATGCGCCAAAAGCGACCGCAGCATGAACACCGACTCGCTGGAGCAGGTCATCACCAAGCAGGAACGCCGTCTGGTACGCCGTTCGAAGACCTACGGCAACTATACAAAGCAGCTCCGTATCGAGTGGCCCCGCATACAGCGCGAGCTTCGTCCCGACGAACTGGCCATAGAATTCATCTACTACCCCTCTCGCCAAGGCCGCGGTCAATATGGAGCCCTCTTATTGTCGGCCCAGCAGAAGTCGCCCCTTTTCATTCCACTGATGGATGACGAAGAACTTAATGAGATACCGAAGAAAGAACTCTACACCACCACCCGGCTTTCGGAAATCGTGTGGAAGCCGCTGAAAGACTATCTCAGCAAGGCAAAGAGAGTGTATTTTGCCCCTGTTGGCGAGTTGTACAACCTTGGAATCGAAAATCTGCCCCATTGGAAAGACAAAGGCCGTTATATGTCAGACAACTGGCAGCTCTATCGTCTGTCTTCGACCCGCGAAATAGTCTTGTCGAAAGAGAAGAAACGTCCCCGGCAATACACAGCCGCCATTTTCGGAGGGATGATCTACGACAACGCCCCAGAAGCCACTACCAGCGAAGAAGACGAGACCGAGCAATGGGACAGCAGCTATGTGCATGCCGCCAAATATCTGCCCGGCACAAAGACTGAAGCAGAGGAAATCTATGCCACCCTACTGGGCCATCAGATTCCCAGTGAGATCTATCTCGGCGCTGAAGCCACAGAAAAGACGCTGAAGAATCTGTCGGGCCATGTACCCACCGACATGCACATAGCCACCCACGGCTTTTATTGGACTGACAAGGAAGTGAACGCCCATGACATGCAGGGGCGGCTTCAATTTCTATCGATGTACAACAATCTGGATGATGCCGACAAAGCGCTGACCCGTTCGGGCCTTTTGTTCAGCGGTGCCAACCAGGCCCTGACCGGACACAGAATGAGCTATCGCCATGATGACGGTGTCTTGACCGCCAAAGAGATATCACTGCTTGACCTTCGCGGACTGGACCTGTTGGTTCTCTCCGCCTGCCAAACCGGTCTCGGCAAGGTGACCGGCGACGGTGTTTTCGGACTTCAGAGAGGATTCAAGAAAGCCGGGGCCACCACCATGCTGATGAGTCTGTGGAAGGTAGACGACAAAGCCACCCGCCTGCTGATGACCTACTTTTACAACAATCTGATGTCGGGCATGAGCAAGCACAATTCGCTGACCAAGGCACAGGAACAGCTGCGGGAGACAGAAATGGAAAATGTGAGCCGAAAGCGCAGAGGAGTTGGTGCCCGCGCCAAACGCGCCAAGAAGAATCAGCATAAGAAGACCTACTCTGACCCCTACTATTGGGCAGCCTTCATCTTGCTCGACTCGATGTAGAAGCGATATCAGGGTGCTGGGGTCAGGCAACTGTCCAAAATTTCAGCAGTTGGCTTCAGCGTCATAAGACGACTCAAAAACAAATCAATTTCTCCGTTACACTGCTACACAAAAGAGCCGTAAAAAATAAAAGATAATGAGAAGATATATATATATATCCGCAATAATACTATGTTTTGTAGGATGTAGTTCTTATAAGAGTATGCCTTCTGTTGTATATCGTAATGTTATACAAGAATCTATTAAACCAATGAATGATTATTGTATATACCACTTTTTTTCCAATATTAAGGGGATTATGGATGAAGAAGAGCGTATCCCTGCCAATTACCAAATTTGTTTTCCTCCCAAAAGACTAATAAAATATTATTTAAATTTAGATATAAATAGATGTTTCTTTTTTACGAAGTCAAGGGGGATTGCAATCTTTCAAGATATTCAAGATTGGAAAAGAGTACACACGAACGGATTTAGGCAAATCTCAAAGGATTCCGTCGACAGTTATTTGTCACCTTTTGGGGATTTTAAAGAGATAAAGATTAAAGAAGATAAGAATCACTATCTGTATGTTGACAATGAAATTAGAATTGTTTTTTACAATTTATCCCAAGAAGATTACCATAGTTTTGTTGAATTACCTCTAAAGAGTTTGAAAATTGAACGTCGGGGAGAAATACGGATAAGAAAACAATGACAAGATTAAAGATAAAGAACAGAGAATTACAAGGACAGATTTGATTCAACAGAAAAATTACAATAATATGAGTTTATTCTCTTCAATGTATTTGGTGAAGAGATGGTAGAAAAGGAATTACCTTTTAGAGTCGAACTAATAAATGACTCAATATGGTTATTATCTGGCACTTTATCAGAAAATGCATTAGGTGGGACGTTTCATATGAGTATGTTAAAGTGGAATGGTCAAGTTATTACAAGTGTCTCTTAAGCCGAAACTATAATAGTTACTGGGCCCATCTGGAATGTTAAATATTCATAATTCGCTACTTCCGAAGTAAAGTGAATATGAAATAATAAGAAATATTCAGTAATTTTGCAGCCGATTTAGTCCGTGGAGGCTCGAAAAAGCCACAATAATGTTGTGCGCCTTGCGGAAAAACCCGTTATTACAATAAAAAATTAAATGTACGCAATTGTAGACATCAACGGTCAGCAGTTTAAGGCAGAAGCAGGCATGAAGTTGTTTGTGAACCGCATGAACGACGTTGCCGCCGGCCAGTCTGTTGAGTTTGAGAAGGTGCTTCTCGTTGACAACGAGGGTGCCGTGACCGTAGGTACTCCGACAGTAGAGGGTGCCAAAGTAGTATGTGAGGTGCTTGATCCCCTGGTGAAGGGCGACAAAGTGCTGGTGTTCAAGAAGAAGCGCCGCAAGGGCTATCGTAAGCTGAACGGCCACCGTAGCCAGTACACGCGCTTGGAGATTAAATCAATCATTGGTTAAAATTTAGGAGGATTAGAAATGGCACATAAAAAAGGTGTTGGTAGTTCTAAGAACGGCCGCGAGTCAGCTTCGCAAAGATTAGGCGTTAAGATTTGGGGTGGTCAGAAGTGTGTAGCCGGCAACATTATTGTTCGCCAGCGCGGCACTAAGCACAATCCCGGCAACAACGTAGGTATCGGTAAGGACGACACACTTTATGCTCTCGTAGACGGTGTGGTAAACTTCCACAAGGGTAAGAGAGACAAGAGTGTTGTGTCCGTAATACCTGAAGCTGAGGCATAACAACAAAACAAACGTATTCCAAACAAACACATCCCGATTCTCGTTGAGAGGTCGGGATTTTTTATTGAAAAAACGACTGTTTTTGCTCCGAATATTAGGAAAGTACGTCAAAAAGAAGTAACTTTGCCGATTGAATTGATAAAAAGAAGGAACAACGAACAAAAAACGAACAATATGCTTACAATTCAGCTTATTAGAGAAGAGACAGAAAGAGTGGTAAAAGGGTTGGAGAAAAAGAATTTTGCCGGTGCCCGTGAAGCGATAGACCGTGTGCTGTCTATCGACAAACTTCGTCGTGAGACCCAGCAGCGTCTTGACACCAACCTTTCGGAAGCCAAAAAGTTGGCCGCCGAAATAGGCAAGCTCATGAAGCAAGGCCAGCGCGACGAAGCCGAGCAGGTGAAAGCCACTGTGGCCCAGCTCAAGGAGACCAACAAGCAGCTTGAGCAAGACAAAGCCAATGCCGAGCACGACCTGACCACCCTGCTCTGCCAGATACCCAACATACCCTACGACGAGGTGCCCGAAGGCAAGGCCGCCGAGGACAACCACGTGGTGAAGAGCAACCTGAAGGAGTGCGACGGCACTGACACCGTGGGCAACTGGACCTGCAACCCCACGAACGGCGAGGCCAAGCTACCCCATTGGGAGCTCGCCAAGAAATACAATCTGATAGACTTCGACCTCGGTGTAAAAATCACCGGTGCCGGTTTTCCGGTGTACATCGGCCAGGGCGCCCGTCTGCAGCGTGCCCTTATCAATTTCTTCCTCGATGAGGCAAGGAAATCCGGCTATACCGAGCTGATGCCCCCCACCGTGGTGAACGCCGCCTCCGGCTACGGTACCGGTCAGTTGCCCGACAAGGAAGGTCAGATGTACCACTGCGAGGTAGACGATTTCTATCTCATTCCCACGGCTGAGGTGCCCGTGACCAACATATACCGCGACGTGATACTCGATGAGAAAGACCTTCCCATCAAGAACTGCGCCTACACCGAATGTTTCCGCCGCGAGGCCGGCTCCTACGGCAAGGACGTGCGCGGTCTGAACCGTCTGCATGAATTCTCGAAGATAGAGATTGTGCGCATAGACACCCCCGAGCACTCGAAGGAGAGCCACAAGGAGATGCTGGAGCATGTGGAAGGCCTGCTGAAGAAACTGGAGCTTCCCTACCGCATTCTGTTGCTCTGCGGCGGCGACCAGAGTTTCACCAGCGCCATCTGCTACGATTTCGAGGTATATTCCGAGGCCCAGCAGCGTTGGCTGGAGGTATCGTCGGTATCCAATTTCGACACCTATCAGGCCAACCGTCTGAAGTGCCGTTACCGCCGCTCTTCTGACAAGAAGACCGAGCTCTGCCACACGCTGAACGGTTCGGCCCTTGCCCTGCCGCGCATTGTGGCCTCCATTTTGGAGAACAACCAGACCCCTGAGGGCATCCGTGTGCCGAAGTGCCTTGTGCCCTACTGCGGTTTTGAGCTGATAGACGGCAAGCACTAAGCCATCCATACGACCACTGAACAACAAAACAATAACATCATGAACAAGATTGTCAGGAAAGAACAGTTCTCTGAGAAGGTGTACCTCTTCGAGGTAGAAGCACCGCTCATAGCCAGGAGCCGCAAGGCCGGCCATTTTGTGATAGTAAGAGTAGGTGCGAAGGGAGAACGGATTCCCCTGACGATAGCCGACTCCGACACCCAGCGCGGCACGATTACCCTTGTGGTTCAGAAGGTGGGACTCAGCTCCACCAAGTTGTGCGACCTGAATGTAGGCGACTATGTGACCGATGTGGTAGGTCCGCTCGGCAACCCCACCCACATTGAGAAATTCGGCACCGTGATTTGTGCCGGCGGCGGTGTGGGTGTGGCCCCCATGCTCCCCATCATCAAAGCCCTGAAGGCTGCCGGCAACCGTGTGCTCAGTGTACTGGCCGGCCGCAGCAAGGACCTCATCATCCTGGAGGACGAGGTACGCGCCCACAGCGACGAGACCCTCATCATGACCGACGACGGCAGCTACGGCGAGAAAGGCGTGGTGACGGTAGGCATTGAGAAGCTCATTCATCAGGAGCACATAGACAAAGTGTTTGCCATTGGTCCGGCCATCATGATGAAATTCTGCTGTCTGCTCACCAAGAAATACGAGATACCCACCGATGTGTCGCTCAACACCATCATGGTAGACGGCACCGGCATGTGCGGTGCCTGCCGACTGACCATCGGCGGCAAGACCCGTTTTGTGTGTATCGACGGTCCCGAGTTCAACGGTTTCGATGTAGACTGGGATGAGATGTTCAAGCGCATGGGCACCTTCAAGCGTGTGGAGCAAGACGACATGGCCCATTTTGCCGAGCACTTGGCCCAGGTAAATCAAGAAGCCGTAGTGGAGACGACCGACATTGTGATGGATGACAACCCCACCAACGACACCATCGAGATACTGACCGACCGCAACGCCGAATGGCGCAAAGAGCTCAGAGCGAGCATGAAGCCCAAGGAGCGCACCGCCATAGAGCGCGTGGTGATGCCCGAGCTCGATGCCGAATACCGTTCACACACTCGTAAGGAAGAAGTGAACCAAGGCCTGACGAAAGAGATGGCCATGACCGAGGCCAAGCGTTGTCTGGACTGTGCCAAGCCCACCTGTGTGGAAGGATGCCCTGTGGGTGTGAACATACCCTCGTTTATCAAGAACATAGAGCGCGGTCAGTTCTTGGCCGCCGCCAAGGTGCTGAAGAACACCTCGGCCCTGCCTGCCGTATGCGGCCGCGTCTGTCCGCAGGAGAAGCAATGCGAGAGCAAATGCATCCACCTGAAGATGAACGAACCCGCTGTAGCCATCGGTTACCTGGAGCGTTTCGCCGCCGACTTCGAGCGCGAGAGCGGTCAGATGAGTATTCCCGAGATTGCTCCGAGCAACGGCATCAAGGTGGCCGTAGTAGGCTCCGGCCCCGCCGGTCTGAGTTTTGCAGGCGACATGGTGAAGCTTGGATATGAAGTATATGTATTTGAAGCCCTTCACGAAGTGGGCGGTGTGTTGAAGTACGGCATTCCCGAATTCCGTCTGCCCAACCGCATTGTAGACGTAGAGATAGATAATCTGCGCAAGATGGGTGTGCACTTCATCACCGACTGCATTGTGGGCAAGACCATCAGTGTGCAACAGTTGGAGGCCGACGGTTTCAAGGGCATTTTTGTTGCATCAGGTGCCGGTCTGCCCAACTTCATGGACATACCCGGTGAGAATCTGATTAACATTATGTCGTCGAACGAATATCTGACCCGTGTGAACCTGATGGATGCTGCCGATCCCACCTCCGACACCCCGATCAATCTGGGCCGGAGAGTGATGGTGGTAGGCGGCGGCAACACCGCCATGGACTCCTGTCGCACCGCCAAGCGTCTGGGCGCCCAGGTGACCCTGGTGTACCGCCGTTCTGAAGCCGAGATGCCTGCCCGTCTGGAAGAAGTGAAACATGCCAAGGAAGAAGGTATCGACTTCCTGACCCTTCACAACCCCGTGGAGTATATCGGCGATGAGAACGGTGCTGTGAAGCAAGCCGTACTGGAAGTGATGCGTCTGGGCGAGCCCGACGCCAGCGGCCGCCGCCGTCCGGAGCCAACCGGCGAGAAAGTGACCCTCGATGTGGACCAAGTGATTGTGGCCATCGGTGTTTCGCCCAACCCCCTGGTACCCAAGAGTGTGGAAGGCTTGGAGCTGGGCCGCAAGAACACGATAGCCGTGAACGAGATGATGCAATCGTCTCGCCCCGACCTCTTTGCCGGCGGCGACATTGTACGCGGTGGTGCCACTGTTATTCTGGCCATGGGCGACGGCCGTTCAGCAGCCGCCCACATGCACGAACAATTATCAACAAAGAAATGAACGGACTTTATACCATCATCCTGCTCATCACCAGCAACGTGTTTATGACACTGGCATGGTATGGGCATTTGAAACTACAAGAGACAGGGGTCAGCCGCGACTGGCCCCTGCTTGGTGTGATAGCCTTTTCCTGGGGCATCGCCTTTTTCGAATACTGTTGTCAAGTGCCCGCCAACCGCCTCGGTTTCGAAGGCAACGGCGGTCCCTTCAATCTGGTTCAGCTGAAAGTGATACAAGAGTGCATCAGCCTCGGCGTATTTGCCGTCATTGCCAATATCATGTTTCAGGGTCAGAGTCTGCACTGGAACCATATCCTGGCCTTCCTCTTCATCATTTGCGCTGTGTACCTGGTGTTTATGAAATAGCCGTCTTGCCATGCCAAGGAAGAGCGAGGAGCAACTGCTGGAGCAGCGCATCATGCACCGCATGGTGAAGGCGATGGCCACATACCGCCTTATATCCGACGGCGACAAGATTCTGGTAGGCCTCTCCGGCGGCAAGGACTCCCTTTGTCTGCTGGAGATGCTGGCTATACGCAGCAGAATAGCCCATCCTGTGTTCATGGTGGAAGCCCTTCATGTGCGGATGGAAAACATCCACTATGAGACCGACACCAGCTATCTGGAGAAATTTGCTCACAGCCTCGGAGTGCCTCTTCATCTGCACACCACCCGCTTCGACTCCAGCACCGACACCCGGAAGACGCCCTGTTTCCTGTGTTCCTGGTACCGCAGGAAAGAGCTCTTCAACCTGGCCCAGGAGTTGGGTTGCAACAAGATAGCACTCGGGCACCATCAAGACGACCTGCTCCATACAGCCCTGATGAGCACCTTCTTTCAAGGAAGTTTCGCCACCATGCCCGCCCGACTTCGTCTGCGGAAGATGCCACTGAGCATCATCCGCCCCCTCTGTATGGTGCAAGAAGACGACATCAGACGCCTGGCAGCGCTGAGAGGCTATGAACCCCAGCGGAAGCAGTGCCCCTACGAGCACGACTCCAGCCGCGATTATGCCGCCAAGCTTTTCAAGGAGATAGAAGCCCACAATCAGGAAGCCCGCCCCTGTCTGTGGCGAGCTTTAGAAGATGCAGGAAAACTGGTAGAAGAATAGTTTTGGATTATCACCCTTCGATTTGTTAAAGAATATTAAATCGGTTTCCGCGTAAATAACGAGGCTGAAAAATCACTATATTTGTATTTTCGAAATTTACAGACCTTTGTTCAACAAAAACCGCAAGATATGAAGAAGATTTTTCCAGAATCAGAGCTCATCATCAATGGAGACGGCTCCTGTTTTCATCTGCATCTCAAGCCAGAGCAACTGGCCGACAAGGTAGTGCTTGTGGGCGACCCGGCCCGTGTGGATACAGTGGCAGCCCACTTTGACTCGCGTGAGTGTGAAGTTCAGAGCCGTGAATTTCATACTATAACCGGCACCTACAAAGGCAAGCGCATTACTTGCCAAAGCCATGGCATAGGCTGTGACAACATCGACATAGTAGCCAACGAGCTCGACACCCTTGCCAACATAGACTATTCGACCCGCGAGGAGCGCGACGAGCACCGCACGCTGACCATGGTGCGCATAGGCACCTGCGGCGGTCTGCAGCCCTTCACTCCCACAGGCTGTTTCGTTGCCAGCGTGAAGAGCATCGGTTTCGACGGCCTGCTGAACTACTACGCCGGCCGTAATCAGGTGTGCGACCTACAATTGGAAGAAGCTTTCAAGCAACACATGCACTGGGACCCCATAAAGGGTGCTCCCTACGTAGCAGTGGCCGATGCAGACCTAATCAACCAAATAGCCCAAGACGACATGGTTCGCGGCTACACCATCAGTTGCGGTGGTTTCTACGGACCTCAAGGTCGTGTGCTCCGTGCCGATATATCCGATCCCCAGCAGAATGAGAAGATAGAGAGTTTCGAGTATGACGGTCTGAAGATTTGCAATTTTGAGATGGAGTCGAGTGCGCTGGCCGGTATGGCCTCTCTGCTTGGCCATCGTGCGATGACCTGTTGCATGGTTATCGCCAACCGCTATGCCCAAAAGATGAACACTGAATACAAGAACTCCATCGACACCCTTATAGAAAAAGTGCTTGACCGCATATGATTAAAAGCATCATTATCGGTATTGCGTTTATCGTCCTTGGCGTCATCATCCTGATGGGCAAGGGCGATAAACTCATTGCGGGCTACAATACAGCCAGTGAGGAAGAGCGCCAGCAAATAAACATCAAGCGACTTCGGATTTTGGTGGCGATAACGTGTCTTTCCAGCACTGTGCTCTGTTTATGCATGCCAGTTATAGGAAAAAATATTGTAGCAGAATTGACAGCCACAGGAATTTTTCTACTTATCATATTAGTAATAGTTATTCTCGCCAACACATGGGCAAAAACGAAATGAACAGCGACACCATCTG
>ONMI01000016.1 GCA_900318915.1 uncultured Prevotellaceae bacterium
GGGCGCAGCCAGTGGAACGAACGGTCATACTCATCGGCCTCTATCACCACATAGTCGCTGTCGCTCAGGAGATAGTTGGTGCCGTAGTTTTTCAGAATGCCTCCCAGAAAGGCGTTGCAGCCCAGGTGGCTGTTGTGCATGATGTGGGCGCACATCGACGAGGTAGTGGTCTTGCCGTGTGTGCCTGCCACGCAGAGTCCGCGGTGCGAGCGGGTCAGCGTGCCGAGCACTTGGGCGCGTTTCTGCACTTCGAAACCGCCCTCTCTGAACCAGTTCAGCTCTTGGTGTGTGGCCGGCACGGCCGGGGTGTATATCACCAGGGTCGATTTGGGGTCCCGGCACGGTTCTGGTATGCGCTGTGTGTCGTCTTCGTAGTGTATCTCGGCGCCTTCCTCCTCCAGTTTGAGGGTGAGCGGAGTGGCTGTCTTGTCGTATCCTGCCACAAATACTTGCTTGTAGAGGAAGAATCGTGCGATGGCGCTCATGCCGATGCCGCCCACGCCGATAAAATAGACTGCCTTTATATCGTTCAGGTTCATGTTCGTTTTCAGTTACTTGTTCTTGTGTCTGTTGGCTATCTTCATCACCTCGGCGGCTATCGTGGCGGCGGAGTGGGGCAGGCCCATCTCCTTGCAGTGGCTGCCCAGTGACTTGAGGCGGGCCTCGTCGGTCACGGTCTCCACGGCCAGCTGCAACAGGGTGGCGGGAGCTTCAGCGTCTTTCACGCACAGTGCGGCTCCCTTGTCAACCAGCGCCATGGCGTTTTTGGTCTGGTGGTCTTCGGCCACGTTGGGCGAGGGTACCAATATTACCGGTTTGCCCATGAGGCAGAATTCCGAGATGCTGCTGGCTCCGGCACGGCTTATCACCAGGTCGGCTGCGTTGTAGGCGGCTCCCATGTCGGAGATGAAGTCGGTCACATGGAGCATGGGCAGCGGTTTGTGGCTTTTGAGCTGTTCCTTTATGCTGGCGTGGTAGTACTTGCCGGTCTGCCATATGAACTGCACGCCCGACTGCTCTACGATGTCCAGGTGCTGCAGTATGCTCTCATTGATGGTTCTTGCTCCCAGGCTGCCGCCTACGAGAAGTATGGTTTTTTTGTCGGGCTCGAGGCCGAACTGTTTTCTTGCCTGTTCAGGAGCGATGGTGGCATTCACCACGTCGTTTCTTACGGGGTTCCCTGTCAGGATGATTTTCTCTGCGGGGAAGAAGCGTTCCATTCCCTCATAGGCCACACAGATTTTCTCCACCTTCTTCGCCAGGAGCTTGTTGGTCACCCCGGCATAGGAGTTTTGCTCCTGTATCAGGCAGGGAATGCCCATGGCGGCACACTGGTTGAGAGTGGGGCCACTGGCGTAGCCTCCCACGCCTACGGCGGCCATGGGGCGGAACTGGCGTATGATACGCTTGGCCATTCTCTGGCTCTTCCATATCTTGAAAAGCACGGTAATATTCTTGAGCAGGTGTTTCCTGTCGAATCCGCAGATAGGCAGTCCCACGATTTTGTAACCGGCGTCGGGCACGCGCTGCATTTCCATTCTGCCCTCGGCTCCCACAAAGAGTATTTCGGCTGTGGGCTCCAACTCTTTTATGGCATTGGCAATAGAAATGGCCGGGAAGATGTGTCCTCCCGTGCCGCCACCGCTGATGATAATTCTCAATGGATTGTCCATGTATGTAATTAATGCTACAAAAATACGATTTTTTTTTCTTTTATTCTAATTTCCGGCCTATTTTATTGTCCTAAGGCACAATTAATTGATTTAGATTGGTTTGTGCTTCTCAGACATGTCGTTTTACGGCCGTTTCGGTCCTGTTGCGTTTGGGCGCCGAGATACTGATGCTCAGGATGACGCCCACATAGATGCAGTTGGCCAGCGTGGATGAGCCGCCTCGGCTGATGAAGGGTAGGGGTTGCCCGGTGACGGGAGCCAGGCCCACGGCCACCATCATGTTGAACATGGCCTGCGCCACCATGAGTATGGCGAGTCCCATGGCCAGGAGAGCGGGGAAGTAGTGTTCGCATTCCTGCGCCACAATACCTGCCCTGTAGAGCAGCACGAGGTAGAGGAAGATGATGCCGATGCCTCCGAAAACACCCAGTTCCTCGAGGATGATGGCGAAGATGAAGTCCGAGTAGGCTTGCGGCAGATAGTCGCGTGCCCATGAGTTGCCCGGCAGTTTACCCACGATGTCCGATTTCACAATGGCGATATTGGCATAGCTCACCTGACGGTTCAGGTCGTTGATCTTGTATTTGTCGGGGTCGTCCTCACTGCCGTTGACGAAATCGAGTATTCGGCTTTTCCAGGTGGAGGCGCGGTGGAAGATCTTGCTGACACCTCCTTTCCCCTCCTTTTCGTCGTCGGGAGCCGGTTGGTTGGCTGCCACCTCGGTGAGGTTCTGCTTGTCGTTTTCCTTTTTCTCGTCATTGGGCATGGCCATAATAACGCAGAGTCCGAGTGCGGCAACGATGGCGAGCGCGCCCAAGACTTTTCCTATCTGCTTCATGGGCACTCCTCCTACGAAGGCCATGGCGAGCACCACCAACAGCAACAGTCCGCCGGTGGAGAAGTTCTCCACGCCGATCAACAGGATGATGGGCGCACTGGCTATGAGTACATATTTCAGCGTGCGGGGCGAAGGGCTCTCCTCTGTTTCCGTGCGCATGGCGCTCATCACTTTTGCTACGGCCAGCACCATGGCTCCCTTGGCGAATTCAGAGGGTTGAAACTGGAATCCGAAGATGGAGATCCACCTTGATGCCTCATTGGTTTTCTCACCCAGGAAGAGCACATAGATGAGCAAGAGGATGGAGCCGGGGAAGACAATGTAGTAGAACGACTTGAATGAGCGGTAGTTCAAGTGCATGGTGAACACCATGAGCACCAGTCCCACCAACAGGAATCCCACGTGCCTGATGATGGGTGCCCAGTAGTTGCCGGTCTTGTAGGTGAGTGTGCTGGTGGAGCTGAACACCTCTAGTACGCTGATGCACACAAGGAGGAAGAACACCATCCATACTCCCTTGTCGCCTTTGAAAATATTGCTGATTTTGAATTTCATGTCTTACATCCCGTCTTCTATGGCATGTTTAAAGATTTCTTACAAGTGTCTTGAACTGCTCGCCTCTGTCTTCCATGTTCTTGAACAGGTCGAAGCTGGCGCAACAGGGACTCAGCAGCACGGTGTCGCCGGGCTGGGCCATCTCATAGCAGGCTTTCACACACTCGGCCATGCTGTGTGTGTCGCGGGTGGGTATGCCCATGCCGTCGAAGAAGTTGTGCAGCTTGGTGTTGTCGGCACCGAGATACACAAGGCCTGTGCATTTTTTTCTTACCAGTTCGCGTATGGGCTCATAGTCGTTGCCCTTGTCCTTGCCGCCTATGATGAGGATGGTGGGGGTGGTCATGCTCTCGAGGGCATACCAGCAGGCGTCCACGTTGGTGGCCTTGGAGTCGTTCACATAGTTCACACCCCTTACGGTGCACACCTTCTCAAGACGGTGCTCCACACCGGGGAAGTCGCTCAGACAGCGGCGTATGCACTCTTTCTTGATGCCGGAGATGTTGGCGGCCAGGCCGGCGGCCAACGAGTTGTATATGTTGTGCTTGCCGGTGAGCGAAAGCTCTTCCTGCTCCATGTTGAAAGGAGTGGGTTTCTCCAACACGTATTTGCCCTCTTCGATATAGCCGATGGACCCGTTTTCCTTGAGCAGCGAGAAGGGATACTGGATGGCCTTGATGTCATATTTGTCAAGTTCTTTCTTGATTACGGGGTCATCGTTCCAATAGATGAAACTGTCTTCGCTGGTCTGGTTTTGCAGAATGCGCATCTTGGCGTCTACATAGTTCTGCATGCAACCGTCGTAGCGGTCCAGATGGTCGGGCGTGATGTTTAGCAAGATGGCGATGTCGGCACGGAAGTCGTACATGTTGTCGAGCTGAAACGAGCTGAGCTCAATGATGTAGTATTCGTGCGGATCTTCGGCCACCTGGAGCGCGAGGCTCTTGCCGATATTGCCGGCCAGTCCTACGTCATAGCCGGCCTGCTTGAAGATGTGGTATATCAGCGATGTGGTGGTCGTCTTGCCGTTGGAACCGGTGATGCATACCATTTTCGAGTGGGTATAGCGGCCGGCGAATTCTATCTCGCTGATGATGTTGATGCCGCCGGCTTTTGCTTTCTGAATGATGGGCGCATTGTCGGGTATGCCAGGGCTCTTCACAATCTCGTCGGCATTGAGTATCTTCTCCTCGGTGTGATGTCCTTCCTCCCATGCTATGTCGTGGCTCTCCAACAGAGCCTTGTACTTGTCCTTAATGGCCGACATGTCGGACACGAACACGTCGAAACCCTCTTTCTTCGCCAGGACGGCTGCACCGGCGCCGCTTTCTGCTGCGCCCAGTATCACTATTCTCTTCATGTCTTTATCTTATTTTCAGTGTTATGATGGTGAGGGTTGCCAGGATGATGGTGACAATCCAGAAACGCAATGTTATTTTCGACTCATGAACCACTCCTTTGGGTTTTTTGAACACATAGGTGCAGTCTGGATCCAGGTCCTTGTCTTCTATGCGGAAGTTGTCATGGATGGGAGTGCGTTTGAAGATGCGCTGTCTCTTGTTCTTGCGCTTGCCCAGCTTGAAGTACCACACCTGCAGAATCACACTCAGACTCTCCACGAAGAAGATGCCGCAGAGTATGGGCAGAAGCAGTTCCTTGTGGATGATGACGGCGCACACGGCTATGATGCCGCCGATGGTCAGTGAGCCGGTGTCGCCCATGAACACCTGGGCAGGATAGGCGTTGTACCAGAGGAAGCCCACCAGGGCCCCGATGAAGGCGCACATGAAGACCACAAGTTCCTGTGTGCCAGGTATATACATGATATTGAGGTAGGATGCAAACTCAATGTGACTGCTCACATAGGCCAGGATGCCCAGCGCCACGCCTATGATGGCCGAGTTGCCTGCGCACATGCCGTCCATACCGTCGTTGAGATTGGCACCGTTGGATACGGCGGTCACCACAAGGATGGTCATCAGCACGAAGATAACCCAACCAGCGGCCTCTTTCTTGTCGCCCAGCGGACTGGCTATCTCCGAATAGTCAAGATTGTGGGTCTTGATGAAAGGGATGGTGGTCTTGAGCGATTTCTCCGCCTCCGTCTTGTGTGTGATGAGTGTCTTGCCCTGCTTCTCGGTGTTCACGTTTTCGTGAATCTTCACATCGGGGCTCGACCAGAGCACCAGTCCTACGATGAGTCCCAGTCCCACTTGTCCCACTATCTTGAACTTGCCCTTCAAGCCCTCTTTGTTGTGTCTGAATATCTTGATGTAGTCGTCGAGTCCTCCCAGCACCCCCAGCCAGATGGTGGAGATAATCATCAGGATGAGGTAGATGTTGCGCATGCGCCCCAGGAGCAGCACCGGCACCAGAATGGATACGATGATGATGATGCCGCCCATGGAAGGCACTCCTATTTTCTTCACGCCGAAGGGGTCTATCTTGCTGTCTCGTTGTGTCTCAGTGATTTGCTTCTTTTTTAGGAATTTGATAAATGCCTCGCCAAACCATGCTGAGATGAGCAGTGAGAGGATGAGTGCCAGCAGCGACCTGAAGGAAATGTAGTTCCATATATGTGAGCCGGGTATACCAAACTGCTCGAGAAATCTGAAAAAATAATACAGCATAACCTAATGTGATCTTGTCTGATAAATAGTATGTGTTGTTATGATTGCTGTGCCTCGAATATGGAGGATAGAACTTCCCTGTCGTCGAAGTGATGTTTCACCCCGTTTATCTCCTGGTAGTTCTCATGACCCTTTCCCGCCACCAGGATCACGTCGCCCTTCTTGGCAAGGGCGCAGGCTGTCTTGATGGCCTCCAGACGGTTGGTTATCCGGAGCACCTTGTGCTGCTGGTTAGCGGCTACACCGGCCATCATGTCGTTGATGATGTCGTCGGGGTTCTCAAACCGCGGATTGTCGCTGGTGATGATGACCTGGTCGCTCTGTTTCACCGCCTCTTTGGCCATGAGCGGCCGCTTGCCCTTGTCTCTGTTGCCGCCGGCGCCGCATACGGTGATTACACGCCCGGTCTTGCCGTTGAGCACCTCGTGGATGGCGTTGAGCACGTTCTCCAGGGCGTCGGGGGTGTGGGCATAGTCGACAATGGCTGTGTATCCGAGGGGCGACTGTATGGGCTGCAGCCGTCCGCTCACGCTTTTCAGCTTGCTCAGCACCACCAGTATCTGTTCGGGGTCCTTGCCCAGCATCACGGCGGTGCCGTAGACGGCCAGGAGATTGCTGGCATTGAATTTCCCGATAAATTGCACGCCCACTTCTCTTCCGTCGATGTCAAGATACATGCCTTCGAAATGGCACTCGAGTATTCTCGCCTTGAAGTCGGCCATGGTCTTTGTCGAGTAGGTCTTCACGCAGGCTTTGGTGTTCTGCACCATCACCATGCCGTTCTTGTCGTCGGCGTTGATGACGGCGAAGGCCGTCTTGGGCAGTGAGTCGAAGAACTGTTTTTTTGCGTCGCGGTAGTTCTCGAATGTCTTATGATAGTCGAGATGGTCTCTGGTGAGGTTGGTGAAGATGCCGCCGGCGAAGGTGAGACCGCCTATCCTTTTCTGGTGAATGGCATGGCTGCTGCACTCCATAAAGGCATATTCACATCCGGCATCCACCATTCTGGCAAGCAGTTGGTTCAGTGCGATAGGGTCGGGAGTGGTATGTTCGGTGGGTATGGCCTCGCCCTCTATGTAGTTGCACACAGTGGAGAGCAAGCCGCATTTGTGGCCCATTTCCCTGAACATATTATATAATAAGGTGGCGATGGTAGTTTTCCCGTTGGTGCCGGTCACACCCACGAGTTTCAGCTTCTTCGACGGATTGCCATAGAAAGTAGTGGCCACTTTGCCTACGATGTCCTCGGTCGAGCTGACCACGATATAGGTCACCCCGTCGGTGGGCTCGGGCATTTCCTCGCACAGAATGGCGGTGGCTCCTTTCTCGATAGCCTTCCCTATGTATTTGTGACCGTCCACCTGTGTGCCTCTGATGGCCACGAACAGCTGTCCTTCGCCAATCAGCCTGGAGTCTATCTGTATGCCGGTTATCTCCTTTTCCAAGTCTCCGGCCACGGCTGTCACATGGATGCTTCTTATCAGTGTGCTTAGATTCATCTTGATGTAGTATTGTTGTTTGTGATGTTCTGTTCTATTTCAGTGTCAGTACACAGGTCTGGCCCCTGTGTATCTTGTTCCCGGCGGGTATGCTTTGCGCCGCCACCTTGCCTCTGCCCTCGAGGCGTGTCCTCAGGCCAAGCTTCTCCAGCTGATACACCGCGTCTCTGGCGCCGGCGCCTGTCACATCGGGCATGACGTCTTTGGAGGCCTTGTTGGTGTTGAACATGAAAATGTTCTCCTTGAAGGAGATGGTTCCCCAGCTGTCGGTACCGTCGGCCATGCTTGTGGGTGCCGGGGCGGAGGAGCGGTAGCCCAGATTGGTGAGCACGAAGTCGGCCGCCTTGAGGTCGCCTTTCTTCACCCTGGGTGAGAGCGTCTCGGTGGTGTCGCAGGCTTGCGAGGCGTCCACTTTCAGATAGTGGGCCATGATGCCCTCGGCAATGTCGTGGAACACAACGCCGCTCATGCCGCCGCCCGATGCGGGGAGCCCGGACTTCCTGATGCACACGATACAGGTGTACTTGGGCTTCTCGGCAGGGAAGTATCCTGCGAAGCTCAGGAGATAGTCTACCGTGCCTGCGGTGTATCCCATCCTTCCTTTTGACACTTGGGCCGTTCCTGTCTTACCTGCCACCATGAACGACTGTGATCCGGCTTGTTTTCCCAGTCCGATGCTTACCACCTGTTCGAGCATGGTCCTTATTTTCGACAGGGTGGTGGGCTTGCATATCTGCTCGCGCATCACCTCGGTGGGATATTCGCGTATCACTTTGCCGTCTCTCATCACAGCCTTTACGATGCGCGGTCTCATCATCCTGCCGTTGTTGGCGATGGCGTTGTAGAAGGTGACCATGGAGATGGGCGGTATCTGTGTCTCGTAGCCGATGCTCATCCACGGCAGTTTGGTCAGGGGCCAGTCGATGAGTTTCCCGTTGCTCGAGCGTCGGGGTTTGCGTATGATGGGCTTTGCATAGCCGGGCAGAGGAAGACGAAGGTCGTCGGCCAGTCCCAGCCGGTAGATGCCGTCGACAAACTGTTCCGGGTTCTTGCCGTAGTTCTCGTCGATAATGCGACTCACACCGATGTTCGAGCTCACCTGGAGTATGCGTGGCACGGAAATTCTGCCGTAGCCGCCTTTCCGCCAGTTGTGGTCCTTCATGTCGCGGGTGTGCATGTGGTAGATGCCGTTGCCTGTGTCAACCATGGCGGTGGTGTCTACCTTACCGTCGTCGAGAGCCACCATGAGCGATGCGGTCTTGAATACAGAGCCGGGCTCCAGGAGGTCGGAGATGGCATGGCTCATAATCTCGCCGTATTCGCCGTTGGCCATCCGCTCCATGTTCACCATGGCCTTGATGTCGCCTGTCTCCACCTCCATGACGATGGCCACGCCCGTCTCGCCGTTTATGAGTTTCAGCTCTTTCACCACGGCGGCCTCGGCGATGTCCTGCATCCTCATGTTGATGGTGGTCACGATGTCGTCGCCGTTGACGGGATTTTCGTCCACCACACTGAGGTTGGTGCGGCTCACCCTCTTAATGTGCCTGAGGCCGGGGGTGCCTCTGAGCACGCTGTCGAACGACATTTCAAGTCCGAAGCGTGGCGAGTCCATCTCGCCGTGCAGGTCGCCGATGACGCGCTTGGCGAGTGACCCGAAGGGCCTTTCTCTGGAGTTGAGGAACGACTCGTTGTGGAATCCTCCCTTGTAGGGGCTCAAATTGAACACCGGCAGCGCTTCCACTCTCTTGTAGGCATTGTGGTCTATGCGCTGCGGCACGAGGAGCCAGTGGCGGCTGCCTTTTTTCCTGCCTTCCAGGATATGCTGTCTGAAGTATTCTTCTTCTATCTCGGGGAAGATGTTGTGCAGCCCCTCGCAGATGCTGTCGAGTTTCACCATCAGCAGCGAGTCTTTCTCCTCACCTCCCGTCTGGAAGTCCATGTATACCTTGTATCTTGGCATCGAGCTGGCCATGAGCTGTCCGTCATCACTCAGTATGTCGCCTCTCGTGGGCCAGATGGTGTCTTGCTTGTCGGTGCCCATTTGAGTAAGGACCTTGTTCCAAAACTCTCGCTTGGCTGTCATGATGTAGAGCGCTTTCACCATGACGGCGATACCCAGAAGTGTCATGAAGATGATGACGCCTCTGTATCGTGGGAGTATTTTCTTCCGGTTGTATTTACTCATTTCCGTTTACGATTATAATATAAGGTGGCTGGTCGGCTGTGTGCAGCAGGCTGTCGTTGTTTTCTTTGAGCATATCCAGCACATGGCTCTCCCGGCAATGCTCGGTGAGTTCGCTCGAAATGGCCAGTGCCTTGTATTGTGAGTTTTTCAGCAGTTTTGTAAGCCGTGCTATCTCCACCTCGTCTTTCTGACAACTGTATCTATTGGATATGTAGAGCACGAAGAAACCTATGATGAGCAGCATGAGCCATATTTGTTTCCGTATGGCTTGTGTGTAGAGGATGTCGCCGCCCAGAATTTTCCTAAGTGAGAGCTTTGTACCCTGCGGGCGCTCGTCTTCTCGGCTCTCCTCCTTGATGTATTCTTTCAGCGATATGCCCGCAGGCTCCTCCTTGGCGGGTTCGGCTTCTGCCGGTTCCTCGTCGCTATAGGTGTCGTCCTGTGTCAGGGCATCGACCTCTTCTTCAGGATTGTATGTAGGGTCTTCTTTTTTCATTTCTTCTTGGCAATTCGTAGTTTTGCACTTCTGCTTCTTGGGTTGGCCGCTATTTCTTCTTCCGACGGGAGTATCACCTTGGTGTTCACGGCTTCGAGCGGCACCTGCGTGCGTCCGTAGAAGTCCTGTGTCACCTTCCCCTCGATGTTGCCCGACCGGATGAGGTTCTTCACGAGCCGGTCCTCCAGACTGTGGTAGGTGATGACCACCAGACGGCCGCCCGGTTTGAGAAGCTCCACCGAACTTTTCAGGAGATCGCCCAGCGCTCTCATCTCCTGGTTCACCTCGATGCGAAGGGCCTGAAACAAGCGTGCCATGTCTTTCTTCTCCCTTTCTTTGTGGAAGAGACCGGTCACCGACTCCTGCAGATTGCCGGTGGTGAGGATGGGGCTGATGCCTCTTCTCCTCACGATGGCCGAAGCGATGCGCCGGGCGTTCTTCAGCTCTCCATACAGGTAGAAGATGTCGGCCAGTTGACTTTCGCTGTAAAGATTCACGATGTCGGCGGCGGTGGTGGCGGCGTTCTTGTTCATCCTCATGTCGAGGGGAGCCTCGAACCGTAGGGAGAAACCTCTCGACTCTTCATCGAGATGATGCGACGAGACACCGAGGTCGGCCATGATGCCGTCGAGTCCGCTTACACCATAATAGCGCATCCAGTTGCTTATGTACCTGAAGTTGCTTCGTATGAATACAAAGCGTGGGTCGTTTGCCAACCAACCGGCGTCGCTGGTGAGCAGGTTGTTCATCGCGTCGGAGTCTTGGTCGAATCCGAAGAGCCTCCCTCCCTCACCGAGCCGGCGCACAATCTCCTGGCTATGGCCGCCGCCTCCGAAGGTGACGTCGGCGTATACGCCGTTGGGTCGGATATTGAGCCCGTCGATGCTCTCCGTCCTTAGAACGGGGATATGGTATGTCTGAGCATTTGTCATAAATGTCTGTGCGTTATAAGGGAGTTGGTTCTGCGGGATCGTTCATGAGTTCTTCCATCGCCTTGCGGAATGACTCCTGGTCCATAAACGTTTCTCCGTCGTTCTTCCATATCTCAATGTAGTCGCCCATTCCCAAAAACTTGATGTCGGCCGTTATGCCGGCGTCTTCAAGTTTTTTCTTAGGGATAAGTAAGCGGCCGCTAGCATCGAGATTCACTTCTTCCACGTCTTCCATAAACTTCCTCAGTATCAGCTGGTGCTGGGGATTCCATTTGTTCAGCCGTGCCTTTAGCGATGCCAGGTGCTCGCTCCATACCGACTTAGGGTAAAGCGCCAGGCACGATTGGTAGACATCCGGACGTAGCACCAGACTGTCATCACCATGTGCCTGAAGTGTCTTGCGAAAGGGGGCAGGCAGAAATGCCCGTCCTTTCATGTCGATTTTCGCTTCTATGTTTCCTAAGAACAGCATGCTTCTTACATTGGTAGTGAATTCGACCACAAAAATACGAATTTTCCTCCACTTCGCCCCACTTTGCCCCACCCTAAATTGGGGGAAAATAATAAATTAGCAAATTTTAACGGAGCGACTCGTTTTTGAGTCGTTGTTTTCTCAGTTTCAGCTTGTTGAAAGTATCTGAAATGACCGATTCGTTTGTCGGTTCTTTCCCTGTCATGGAGATGATGACGATGTCTTCCCGAGTGGATGGTCTTGAAGGAGGACAGTGTCGGGCCTTGTATGCCGTTTACCTGCGTCTTTTTTCTTTTTTTTCGGGAAAAAGTTAATGTTTTGAAAAAAAATAACTATATTTGCAGTTTAATAGTAGCTTTTATCCATGAGAGAGATTTCGGAGAAAACAATTGACCTGGACAAGGTGCTTGCCGACAAGATGGGAGCGCGTGCAAAATACGTTCCCGGTTTGCTGAAGTCATGGCTGAAGAAAATCATTCATCAGGACGAGGTGAACGATTTTCTTTGGGAGAGTCGTGATAAAACTGGCGTGGAATGGTTGGATGCTTGTGTGAAATATCTTGACATGACACTGGTGGTGGAAGGTAGCGAGAATCTTCCTTCGAAGGACGACGGCCGCTTGTATACTTTTGTGAGCAACCATCCTCTCGGCGGTATCGACGGGGTGGCCCTCGGGTCCATCATCGGCCGTCATTACGACGGTAATTTCCGCTACTTGGTCAACGACTTGCTCATGAATCTTCCTGGCCTTGCTCCGCTCTGTATTCCCATCAATAAGACAGGACGGCAGAGCCGCAATTTCCCGGCCATGGTAGAAGCCGGTTTCAAGAGCGACCACCACATGCTGATGTTCCCGGCCGGACTTTGTTCCAGGATGACCAATGGGGTGATACGCGACATCCCCTGGAAAAAAACCTTCATCTCGAAAAGTGTGGAGGCTCAGCGCGATGTGGTGCCCATCCATTTCAGTGGACAGAATTCGAATTTCTTTTACAAACTTGCCAATTTCTGCAAGAAGGCTGGCATTAAGTTTAATATTGCTATGCTGTTTCTTGTGGATGAGATGTATAAGAATGTGCACGGTAAGTTTACCGTCACTATCGGCAAACCGATACCTTGGCAAACCTTCGACAAGTCGAAGTCGCCCGCAGCTTGGGCACAGTGGGTGCAAGACAAAGTATACGAACTATAGGGCTTCAGGCCACATATATAAAACGACATCATTATTGCTATGACTCAAAAACCTATTATACCACCTGTTGACAAGGAATTGCTGAAGAAGGAGCTGACCCCCGACAAGCAGCTCCGTATGACCAACAAGAGCCACAACGAAATCTACATAGTCGACATCCACGACTCTCCCAATGTGGTTCGTGAGATTGGACGGCAGCGTGAGGAGGTGTTTCGTGCTGCGGGCGGAGGTACGGGCAAGGAACTCGATCTCGATGAGTTCGACCTCATGGACAATTGCTACAAGCAGCTCCTGGTGTGGAATCCTGAGGAAGAGGAGATCTTGGGTGGATACCGCTATAAGCTGGGTTCTGAGGTGGACTTCGATGCTGACGGCCAGCCTATTTTGGCTACCAGCCATCTGTTCCGTTTCTCAGAGCGCTTCATCAAGGATTATCTCCCACAGACGGTGGAACTGGCCCGCTCCTATGTCACACTGCCCTACCAGAGCAGTAAGATGGGCTCGAAGAGCCTTTTCGCCCTCGACAATCTTTGGGACGGTTTGGGCGCCCTGACCGTTATAATGCCCAATGTGAAGTATTTTTTCGGCAAGATGACCATGTATCCCTCCTATGTGCGCAAGGGTAGGGACATGATTCTCTATTTTCTCAACAAGCATTTCAGCGACAAGGACAACCTCATCATTCCGTTCCATCCTCTGAAACTGGAATCCGACCCAGCCGAGTTGGCACAATTGTTCAATAAGTCGAGTTTCAAGGAAGACTACCGTATCCTGAACCGCGAGATACGCAAGATGGGCTTCAATATCCCGCCCTTGGTGAACGCCTATATGGGTCTGAGCCCTACCATGCGTATGTTCGGCACTGCCATCAATGATGGCTTCGGCGATGTGGAGGAAACGGGCATCCTGATTGCCGTCGACGAGATTTTGGAGGAGAAACGCATCCGCCATATTGAGACTTTTATTGCTGAGCACCCTGAAGCCATGCGCCTCACATCGGGTGCCAACAAGGTGATTTCCCTCAACCGTCCGGACAAGTAATCGGTCTGTCCGGACACAAAGTCCCTTTGCCGGTATGATGTCTTTGAAGAGAAAATTGGCAGGAGCGCTTTTCCTTGTCCATTGCCTTGTGATATGGGCGGGCTTCTGCTCCACAACCTATGCCGCTGTCCACGATATAGAGGTGGGCAACGGCTTTTTTGTTTGGCAAGGCCATCGTTATCCGCTCGACGGGACGCATCTGCTTCTCGACGGTACTTTGCCTCCTGGCCAGGCGCATCCTTTTGTCTACCGCACCTTCCAGGAGATAAACAACCATCTTTCCGACGGTACCGAAGCCGACCCCATGACGGTCTACATCGCACCCTATGTGTATTGGATTGACGACCCCGACGATGAACGGGTGGCGGCACCGGTAGAGGGAAGGGGACCTTTCGGTATGACGGTGCGGTGCCAATACCTTCACTTGATAGGATTGACCAGTCGGCCCGAGGAGGTGGTACTGGCTTCGCAGCGCGGTCAGACCCAGGGCGCTGACGGCAATTTCACCATGTTCGACTTCTGGGGCGACGGACTGGAAGTGAGCAATCTCACCATGGGCAACTACTGCAATGTAGACCTGGACTATCCCCTCCATCCACAGCTGAGCCGCAAAAAGCGCAGCAGTGCCATCACCCAGGCCCATGTGGCCTACTGCCACGGCGACAAGGCGGTGGCCCGCAACGTGCGGTTCATCAGTCGTCTGAACATGAACCCTCTCAACGGGGCACGACGCATCCTTTTCGACCGCTGCCACATGGAGTGTACCGACGATGCCCTTACCGGCAATGGTGTATATCTGCACTGCGACTTCGATTTCTACGGGCAGAAACCTTTCTATACCACGCATCCTTCGGGGGCGGTCTTCATCGACTGCGATTTCCGTCTGTTGGGCGGATCGCCAGAGTCGTATTTCTGCAAGGCCGACGGCCCCCTCACCTTGATTGACTGCCGCATACAGGCTCCTGAGGGCGCCTCGCTCGAATGGACGCCCTATCCGCACCGGTGGACCCGCTGTTACCAGAAAGGTGTCACTCTGAACGGCCGCCCCTATGTCGTGGGGGAAAAGCATCCGGAGAACACGGTGCAGCTGGAGGGCAAAGGGCTGCTGCGTCTTTTCTGTGATGGTGATGCCTACCGCACGGCTCCGCTGCTTACGGGCGATGATGGCTGGAATCCCGGGGACGATGTCGCGTTGCCTGCCGAACAGTGCGCTGCCTCGCTTCGCCTCACTCCTTGTTCCGACACACTCGTCACAGGCGGCGCTTCTGTGGTGCTGGCTCCCTCCTTCACCCTGCACGGCGGCTATCCCGTCAGCCTGCGCGACGTGCTGCTCACCTGGCAGGTGGAGGAACCCTACCGGGAGGTGGTGCGGCTCCGTCCGCTCTCTGATGGGAGCTGTGAGGTCGTAAGCCTGTATGACGGAGACCAACCGGCGTCGTGCCTGGTATGGGCCACAACAGCCGACGGACTATGCGGGGCTGCCGAACTGACGCTGAAAGGCCGTCCGCTGCCGCCGCCCGTGCTCAGAAATCCGGCTTCCATCATCGTCGATGGCGGTGTGGCCCGTGTGGTCTATGATGCCGACCTGCAGGGCAAGACCGACGACTCCTGGGTGGATTGGTACAGATGTCCCTCGTCTGACCCTCGGGGAGCGGTGCTTGTGAGCTCAGGCCGTGAGTTGCGCAGCCATTCCTACACCCTGTCGCAGTCGGATGCCGGCCATTGGCTGATGGCGGTTCTCACACTCAAGAATGTGCGCAGTGCAGCCGCTGCCCCCGACACGCTCGTCTATCCGGACCGGATTAAGAAGAAAGGCTTGCCCCGCCAGAAGACGCTGCATACCGATTTCGCCGATTTCCCCTGTCGCTGGCAGCCCGAAGTGAAGCCCGGGTTCTGGACGGTAGACGGCTATAAACCCGCCGACACGGCACCTTACGAGTGGAGTGTGGACCGCCGGAAGCCGATGTGGGTATACGGCGAGGGCTACAATGGTGCTGTGGGCCGTGGCTTGATGCAGGCGCAGAAGGGAGCCCGCTTACGCTATACACCGTCTGTCGCCCACAAAGGCGACATGAGGCTTGTGCTGCGGGTAGACCCGGCCAAGACGGCCGGCCAGGGTTTTGGAAGCGCCACCGCACAGTATATGGATGTGTGCCTGAAATTCGACACCCGCACCCTTACCGGCTATGGGCTACGCATCATCCGCACGGTGAAATACGCCAATGCTGTAGATTTCTTTCTGGTGGCCTACGACGGTGGAGAGGTGCGTGCGCTTACGGCGCCTGTAAGTGCCCTCTGCTATCGTACAGGATGTGTTATCGACTTGCAGATGGCGGGAAATATTCTTACAGCCGATGTGACAACCACATCGCCTATGCCTTCTTCGGACGATACCGCTCTGCAGCGTGAGGTGCATCTTTCGGCCGAAGTGGCTGAAAACAAGTTTGGCGGCATCCATATCCAGCATACGGGCTCTTGCGGAGAGAGCGTGACCATGCTTCACGAACTGACTGCCATTTGGGAGTAGGAATTCCTTCTGTTAGACTATAGGAAGGGATATTCCGTTGATTTTCTGATAGATATCAAGTGCATAGACGTCGGTCATACCGCTGATGTAGTCGACCACGGCCATAATCCGGTCGTCCAGATTGTCGGAACTGATGTCATATTGGCTACTCACCCGCTGAATGAGCTGGCGCGAGTAGAACCGCTCGGGATACACCACCGCATTGACCATTTGCTCCATGAGCGTTTGGATGATTCTGTAACCAGACAACTCCACGTCCAGAACAGGTTTGCTGTTGTAAATCTTTTTACAAGATGTCTCGGTGCATCTCTTGTAGGCGTTCAATATCGCAGCGGGTGTGTGTTTGATTAGGCTGCCTTGGAAGGTGCCTGCCAGAATCTCTTCCTCATGGTCGATAAACACCTGTGTGCAGGCGTTGGTCAGCGTGCCGATGGCGCACGAGCGCATGTATACCACCTGTTCGTTGACGTCGTCCACTCCTTCCGTCTCCATCCGTTTGCAGATGGCCGTGCGGGTCTCCTCGTCGAAAAAGCCCAGCAGCAGTTGGCGGGTCTCGTCATAGCTCAGGATACGCAGCTTGTGCGCGTCTTCGATATCCATGATCTCATAGCAGATGTCATCGGCTGCCTCAACGAGATACACCAGCGGGTGGCGGGCATATCTGGCCGGTTCGCCCTCGGGTTCCAGTCGCAGCAGTCCCAGCTCATCGGCTATGCGGCTATAGAGTGGTTCCTCTGGATAGAAAAAGCCGAATTTCCCGTGAGGACCGGCACTTTCCGAAGAAAAGGGATATTTCACAATAGAAGCCAGCGTGGTGTAGGTCATGACGAATCCTCCCTCGCGACGGCCCTTGAACTGGTGGGCAAGGAGGCGGAAGGCGTTGGCATTGCCTTCGAAGTGTATCACATCGCTCCACAGGCGCGAACTGACCATCCCCTTCAGGAATGCACCCCCGCCGTCGGTAAAGTAGGCCTGAATGGCCTTCTCGCCCGAGTGACCGAATGGAGGATTGCCCATGTCGTGGGCCAGACAGGCCGACGACACGATGGTGCCGATCTCTTCAAAGAAAGAATCCCTCAACTCTGGGTGGCGCTTGAGCAGTTCGGCCATCACACCGTCGCCCAGCGATTTTCCCACACTGGCCACCTCCAGGCTGTGTGTCAGGCGGTTGTGCACGAAGATGCTCCCCGGAAGCGGAAACACCTGTGTCTTGTTCTGCATCCGGCGGAACGGGGCCGAGAAAATAATCCTGTCGTAGTCGCGTTTGAACTCGGACCTGCCGTCATGCCGCTGGCTCTGTCTGGCCTCCTGCCCCAGCCGCTTGTTGGATATCAGTTTTTTCCAATCCATTTTTCCTTCTTTATGTAACGATGCGCAAAAGTAAACTAAATTTGACTAATTTAATTCATTTTACATCTTAAAAGTAAAGATATGTGGGCAGAAATCGTTAATTTTGCAGTCCCGTATCAATAAACCAGCGACAATATGACCGAAATATTTGTTGTAAACAAGGGACATCAGCCCTTGCCCCAATATGCCACACCGCAGAGCGCCGGACTCGACCTCAGGGCTAATCTCGATGCTCCTGTCACCCTCCAGCCCATGCAGCGGCACCTCATCCCCACAGGGCTCCATATAGCCCTGCCCGCCGGTTTCGAGGCACAGGTGCGACCGCGGAGCGGTCTGGCTCTCCGTCATGGCATCACCGTGCTCAACAGTCCCGGTACCATCGACGCGGATTACCGTGGCGAGGTGATGGTGCTCTTGGTGAATCTCGGTCAGGAGCCTTTTGTCGTGAACGACGGTGAGCGCATAGCCCAGCTCATAGTGGCCCGTTACGAGCAGGTGACCCTTGTACCTGCCGACAGTCTCGACATCACCGAGCGCGGCGAAGGCGGTTATGGACATACGGGAGTGAAATAGACAACAGTAAGAATCCGCTTCCCCCGAAATGACACTGCACAGGTATGTTTTGATGGTCTTGACGGCTGCCGCCTCTTTGCTGGCAGTCGTGCCGTGCCATGCCCGCAAGAAACCGGTCAAGAAGCCGGTCGCTGCTGTATCGGTCACACCGCTGAGCGACAACGACCAGAAGCGCTATGACTATTTCTACCTGCAGGCCATCTGCATGCAGGAGAAGGAAGACTATGCGGCCGCCTATGACCTGTTGCTTCACTGTCTTGAGATCAATCCTGATGCCGCAGAGGCGTATTTCACCTTGTCCAATTATGATGCAGCCCTGGGGCAGGACAGCCTGATGCTGGACCACATGCGCCGTGCTGTGGCCCTCGACCCTGAGAACGATGCCTATGCCGAGCGCCTGGGGCAGACCTATCTTAAACTGCAGGACTATGAGCAGGCCGTCGGTCTCTATGAGTCGCTCTCCGAGGCACATCCCTCGCGTTCAGATGTGCTGCACATTCTGGGCCGCCTCTATCAGCAGCAGAAAAACTACCCCAAGGTCATAGAGACACTCAACCGTCTGGAGAACATAGAGGGCAGCTCTGAGGATATCTCACTGGCCAAGATGCAGATGTACTCCCTTCAGGGACGTAAGAAAGAAGAATTCCGCGAGTTGCGGCAGCTGGCGCAGAAACATCCCAGCGACTACAACTACCGGGTGATGATGGGCAACTGGCTGCTGAAGAACGGCAAACCGAAGGAGGCCCTGGCTGAATACAATGCCGTGCTGAAGAAGGAACCCGACAATTATGCTGCCATGGAGTCGCTGCTCGACTATTATAAGTCGCAGCAGCAGGATTCGCTGGCGCGGGTGAAGACCGAGGAACTCCTTGTAAGCACCAAGACTCCTTCTGAGACCAAGCGCCGCCTCATCAGTCAGGTGGTCATGGAGAACGAGCAGCAGGGAGGCGACAGCATCAAGGTGCTCAACCTGTTCGACAAAATACTTGCACAGCCTCAGGAGGATGCCGAGATGGCCAGTTGGCGGGCCGTGTATATGAAACTGAAGAAAATGCCCGAAGATGCGCAGATGGAGGCCTGGGAACGGGTGCTCGCCATCGACCCGGCCGACAAGGCTTCCCGCCTGGAGACTCTCCAGTTGGCCATCCGCCAGCAAGACTTTGCCCGTTCGGCCGAGATTTGCCAGCGCGGTGCCGACTACAATCCCGACGAGATGATTTTTTACTACTATCTGGGCCTTTCGCATTTTCAGATGGACCATCTCGATGAGGCCCTCGAGGCATTCAGAAGAGGCGTGAGTCAGATAAACAGCGAAAGCAACCCCGACATCGTGTCCGACTTCTACGCCATCATGGGCGACATCCTCCATACCAAGCATCTCGACGTGGAGGCTTTCGCCGCCTACGACAGTTGCCTGCAGTGGAAAGCCGACAACATCGGTTGCCTGAACAATTATGCCTACTATCTCAGCCTTGGCGACACCGACCTGAGCCGCGCCGAGAAGATGAGCTACCGCACCATCAAGGCCGAACCGGCCAATTCCACTTACCTCGACACCTATGCCTGGATCTTGTTCCGGCAGGGCCGTTATGAAGAAGCCCGTATTTATATAGACCAGGCCCTACGCAACGACAGCACGCTCAGTGCCGTCATTATTGAGCATGCGGGTGATATCTATGCCATGTGCGGCGAGACCGACCGAGCCGTGGAATACTGGCAGCAGGCATTGGAAAAAGATGGGGGCAATCTGTTGTTGCAAAGAAAGATAAAATTACGAAAATATGTGGAGTAAGAAATATCATGATAGTTTCCGGCTGTTCGGTGCCATGACACTGGTGGCCGTGATGGCAGCGTGTGGCGCCAAGCGCCCGCTTACCGAGAAAACTGCCGACGGCACCACCTCGGCCACACAGTCTGCTGCCGCCGACAACTCAGCGGCGAAAGCTCTGCACGATGCCTGCGTCAGCAAGGTAAGTAAGAACAAGGTGCCGAGTACGAACCTGGTGGCCAATATCGATTTCCGCCTGCAGAGCGGAAGCCGCGACATCACCGTGAGCGGAAAGCTCAGCATGCGGCGTGACGAGGTGATACGCATACAGCTCGTACCGCTCGGACTGGCCGAAGTGGGCCGGGTGGAGTTCAGCAAAGACTCGGTGCTGTTCATGGACCGTCTGCACAAGCGGTATGTCAGGGGGGCTTACACCGATGTGGGCTTCCTCAGGGACAACGGCATCGACTTCTACTCCCTGCAGGCGCTTTTCTGGAACCAGCTCTACGTAGTGGGCGGAAAGAGCCTCGAAACGGTCAGCGTGACGCAGCCATCGTCCGCTATATGGAAACTGCAGTACTCACAGGGCAAGATGGACTATTCGTGGTGGGCCGACACCGCAAGCGGCCTCATCCGCGAGTCGGTGCTTGCCTACCGCAGCGGCAGCCACGGCACATCGCAGTTCAAGTGGACCTACGACCAGTTCCAGACCTTCTGCAAGGACCAGTTCCCCGCCAGCCACACGGTCAAGTTCAAAGGTGGCAAGAAGGACATCACCGTGCAGCTCACCCTAGGTACCATGAAGAACGACACCAAGTGGGAGACGCGTACCAGCGTGCCCTCCAAGTATAAGAAAGTAACCGTTGACGAAGTACTCGATTTAATAACCAAAATATGATGAGAAGATATATATTGCTGATTTTGATGGTGATGCTCACTGCCGTGTCGGCCGATGCCCAGAGCAAGGGGACAAAACGGTCGGGCACGAAGGCGCAGACCACCCAGCACAAGGGCGGCGGCAACCGCTCGGGCAAGAAGAAGGGAAAGCAAACCTATACCAACGCCCAGATACGCGGATTGGAGAGCGAGCGCTCGCAGGTGCAGAAAGACATCAAGGACCAGCAGAACAAGTTGCGGGCCAACAAGGCCGATGTTGAGGAACGCCTCAAGAACCTGCTGTCCATCAATGGAGAGATTACCGCCAAGCAGAAAGACATCGACGACTATGAGAGCGAGATACAGAACCTGAACGGTGACATCCGCATGCTCCAGTCGCAGCTCGGCAACTTGCAGCAGCAGCTCGACGAGCGCAAGGAGAAATATGTACAGTCGATGCGCTACATGGCCAAGCACAGAGCCATACAAGACCGTCTCATGTTTATCTTCAGCGCCAAAAGCCTGGCACAGGCCTACCGCCGTATGCGGTTTGTGCGTGAGTATGCCTCGTATGAGCGTGCCCAGGGCGAGCAGATAAAAATCAAGCAGGGCGAGCTGAACCATAAGAACTCGCAGCTCGAGAACGTGAAGGGCAACAAAAGTCAGCTGCTCAGCAAAGGAAAGGCTGCCCAGCAGGAACTCAGACAGAAACAGGAAGAACAGCAGCAGATGGTGAACGACCTGCAGAAAGAGCAGCGCACCATACAGACCATCATCTCTGAGCAGGAGCGCAAAAACGCCCAGCTCAATGCCGAGATAGACCGCTTGATAGCCGTGGAGATTGAGAAGGCGAGGGCCCGTGCCGCCGCCGAGGCCCAACGCAAGGCCGAGGCCGCCGCTGCGAAGAAACGGGCAGAGGAACTGGCACGGAAGAAAGCCGCAGCCGAGGCCGCTGCCCGCGAGAACGCACGCCGTATAGCGGAGGCCAAGGCCAGGGAAGCCGAGATGAAGGCTGCTGCCGAGGCTGAACGCCGTGCTGCAGCCGAGCGCCGTGCCGCAGCCGAGGCCGCTGCCCGAAAGGCCGCCGAGGAACAGCAGCGCGCCGAGGCCGCCTCGCGTGCCGCCGAAGAGGAGAAAGCCCGTGCCGCCGCCGCTGAGGAGCGCCGTGCTGCCGAGCGCCGTGCCGCCGCCGAGCAGGCTGCCGCGCGTGCCGCCGCTGAGCGCCGTGCCGCCGCCGATGCTGCTGCCCGCAAGGCTGCTGCCGAACAGGCCGCCGCTGAGCAGGCCGCTCGTGAGGCTGAGGCCAACCGGTTGGCCGCCGAGCGCAAGGCATCGGCCGAGGCTCAGCGTCATGCCCGTGAGATGGCCGAGGTGGAACGCGAGGAAGAACGCATGGAGACGCTCTCCGACATGGACCGTAAGATAAGCGGCAGTTTTGAGAACAACCGTGGCCGTCTGCCCATGCCCATCACTGGCAGCTACAAGATTGTGAGCCATTTCGGACAGTACAATGTGGAGGGTCTGAAGAATGTGAAGCTCGACAACAAGGGCATCAACATCCTCGGTCAGCCGGGCTCGAGCGCCCGCTCCATTTTCGACGGTGAGGTGAGTGCCGTGTTCAACTGGGGCGGTCAGCTGGTGGTGATGGTGCGCCATGGTGAGTATATCTCCGTGTACTGCAACCTCAAGTCGGTGCATGTGAAGAAAGGCCAGAAGGTCACCACGCGCCAGGTGCTGGGCACCGTCGGTCAGGACAACATCCTGCAGTTCCAGCTGCGTAAGGAAACGGCCAAACTCAACCCTGAGGTATGGCTTGGCCGTTAGTAAAGTAAGTAGAATCTTTTTAGGACAGGGCCTGCGCCCCCTAAGTGATAGGAGTGCCGTCGAGCATGCGCAAGTATGTGTCGACGGCATTTTCTATCTCGCTCAGGGTGATGAACTCGTCGGCTGTGTGCGAACGACTCGACTCGCCCGGTCCCCATTTGAATGAGGCGAAGGGCATCAGCGCCTGGTCGCTCAGCGTGGGAGAACCGAAGGGGTGCATGCCCTCGGCAGTGAGCCGGGCTATCACGGGGTGGGTGAGTGCTATTCTCGAGGAGCGGAGATGCACCGACCTGGCCTTCACCTCGCTCTTCAGGCGGCCCTGCAGAAAGTGCAGCACCTCTTCATTGTCGTAGAGCTCATTGGTGCGCACATCGGCCACCATGGTGCATACGTCGGGCACCACATTGTGCTGTGTGCCCGCCTGAATCATGGTCACATTCACCATGGTGGGACCCAGAAACTCGCTGATCCGCTCAAAGCGGTACTGCCGCAGAAAGTTGATGTCGTCGTTGGCAATGTAGAGCGCGTTCACCCCCTCGCCTCGGGCCGCATGGCCCGACTGGCCGTGGGCGGTGAGGTCGAGCACCATCAGTCCCCTCTCCGCTACCGCCGGCTGCATGCCGGTGGGTTCCCCCACGATGGCCAGCTGCACGGGAGGCAGAGCGGGCAGCACGGCGCGTATGCCGTCGGCACCCGACACCTCTTCCTCGGCCGACGCCAGGAAGAGCAGGTTGTAAGGCTGCGGCCGCTGAGCCAGCACGGTAAAAGTCTGCCAGAGCGACACCAGTCCGCCCCCGCAGTCATTGCTCCCCAGACCATACAGCCGGTCGCCCTCTATGGTGCAGACATAGGGATCGCGGCTCCATGAGGCCACGGGCTTCACTGTGTCGAGATGGGCATTGAGCAGCAGGGTGGGGCGATGGGGCGAGAAACCGGGTGCTGTGGTCCACACATTGTTCTTCAGCCGCACGGGTTGGAACCCGCACCTGGTCATGGTGTGGGCCATGAGGTTGGCCGCATTGTCTTCCTGGCGGCTCACCGAGGGCGTTTCCACCAGTCGGCGCAGTAATTCGATGGCTTTGAGTGTGTTGTCGTTCATCATGATACTGCAAAGTTAGGCAATAATTCAAGAATTTCGTGTTTTTTCTTGCTTTTTCAGAGAAATTCAGTATTTTTGCATAATTAAAGCGGAAGATTATGCAGACATTGAGTCATTTATCTGTTCTCATTCATGAGCAGGCTAAGAAGTATGGCAGCAAGCCGGCACTTACCTACCGTGAGTTCGGTAGCTTGAAGTGGCAGTCGGTAACATGGAACTATTTCTCACAGCAAGTGAAGTTCGTTTCCAACGCCCTGCTGAATCTTGGTGTGAAAGTGCAGGAGAACATCGGCATTTTCAGTCAGAATGCCGTGCACTACCTGTATACTGACTTCGGCGCTTTCGGCGTGCGGGCGGTCACTGTGCCCTTCTATGCCACGAGCAGTGAGGAGCAGATACAGTTTATGATAGTCGATGCTCAGATACGCATCCTTTTCGTGGGGGAGCAGGAACAGTACGACAAGGCCACGCGTGTGTTCTCGCACTGTCCTACCCTGGAGCGCATCATCATCTTCGACAACAGTGTGCGCATCAGTCCGCACGACAGCAACTCCATCTATTTCGACGACTTCCTGAAGCTGGGAGAGAATCTGCCGCGCCAGCCGGAGGTGGAGCAGCGCTATGCCGAGGCCAATGAGGAGGATATCTGCAATATCCTCTACACCAGCGGCACCACCGGCGACAGCAAGGGTGTCATCCTGACCTACGGGCAATATCATGCCGCCATGCGCTCCAACGGTGAGAGCGTACCGGTGGGTGAAGACGACCTGGTGATGAACTTCCTGCCCTACACCCATATCTTCGAGCGTGGATGGGCCATCCTCGCCCTCACTATGGGCGCACAGCTTATCATCAACACCTACCCCAAGGAGATACAGCAGTCGATGCGCGAGACGCACCCCACCTGCATGAGCAGCGTGCCCCGTTTCTGGGAGAAAGTGTATGCCGGCGTGCAGGCCAAAATCGACAATTCGAGCGGTGCCCAGCGCCTCCTCTTCAATACGGCGCTCAAGGTGGGCCATAAGTACAATATCGAATATCTGAGCAAGGGACGCCGTCCGCCGCTCACATTGTCCATGAGTTACTCGTTCTACAACAAGACCGTGTTCAGCAAGGTACGCAAGCAGCTGGGTCTTGAGCGGGCTCATTTCTTCCCTACTGCCGGTGCTACGGTGTCGCCCGAGGTCGAGGAGTTCATCCACTCCATCGGTATCAACATGATGGTGGGCTATGGCCTGACGGAGAGTCTGGCCACAGTGTCGCACGACCGTCTGGGCAAACCCTACACCGTGGGGTCGGTAGGACGTCCGCTGTCGGGTGTAGAGGTGAAGATAGGCGAAAACAACGAGATATTGCTCAAGGGTCCCACCATTACACGGGGCTACTATAAGCGGGAGGCGCTCACGGCTGCCAGCTTTGATGAGGACGGTTTCTTCCACACCGGCGATGCCGGCTATATGCGCGACGGAGAGCTCTTCCTCACCGAGCGTATCAAAGACCTGTTCAAGACCTCCAACGGCAAGTACATCGCTCCGCAGATGATTGAGTCGAAGATGCTGGTCGACAAGTTTATCGAGCAGATAGCCATCATAGCCGACGAACGCAAGTTTGTGTCGGCGCTTATCATTCCCGCCTTCGATCTTCTGGAAGACTATGCCAAGGAATACGGCATCACCTATGCCGACAGGGCCGAGTTGTGTGCCGACAAACGCGTGAACAGGATGATGGCCGACCGTATAGAAACGCTCCAACAGGGTCTGGCCAGCTATGAGAAGATAAAGAAGTTCACCCTTCTTCCCGAACTGTTCAGCATGAACAAGGGTGAGCTGACCAACACATTGAAACTGCGTCGGCCTGTCATCAACAAGAACTATGCCGATGTGATAGACGAAATGTATAAGGAAGAAGTATGATTACGAGCGACCAGCTGAAAGATGTGCTTGAACGGGTGGAAGCGCTCCACCGCTATCTCGACATTGACAAGAAGAAAATAGAATATGAGGAGGAAGACCTCCGCACACAGGCGCCCGACTTCTGGGACGACCCTGTACGTGCGCAGGAGCAGATGAAGAAAGTGAAGGGTATCGGCAAGTGGCTCACCGGTTACAAAGAGGTGCGCGACCTGGCCGATGAACTTCAACTGGCCTTCGACTTTTACCACGACGACATGGTGACGGAGGAAGAGGTGGATGCCGACTATGCCAAGGCGCTCAAGGCCATTGAGGACCTTGAGCTGAAGAATATGCTCCGCCAGAAGGAAGACCCCATGGACTGTGTGCTCAAGATAAACAGCGGTGCCGGCGGTACCGAGAGTCAGGACTGGGCGCAGATGCTCATGCGTATGTACATGCGCTGGGCCGAGGCCCATGGTCACAAGGTGACCATCAGTAACCTGCAGGACGGCGACGAGGCCGGCATCAAGAGCGTCACCATGGAGATAGAGGGTGGCGAGTACGCCTATGGCTATCTCAAGAGCGAGAGCGGTGTGCACCGTCTGGTGCGCGTGTCGCCTTTCAATGCCCAGGGCAAGCGCATGACGAGTTTCGCCAGCGTGTTTGTCTCGCCCTTGGTCGATGACACCATCGAGGTGTTCGTAGACCCGTCGAAGGTGTCGTGGGACCTGTTCCGCAGCGGTGGCGCCGGCGGTCAGAATGTGAACAAGGTGGAGACGGGCGTACGCCTGCGATACCAGTATGTAGACCCCGATACCGGCGAGGAGGAGGAAATCCTGATTGAGAACACCGAGAGCCGCAAGCAGTTGGAGAACCGTAAGAACGCTATGCGTCTGCTCAAGTCGCAGCTCTACGACCGCGCCATGAAGAAGCGCCTGGAAGCCCAGGCCAAGATAGAGGCCGGCAAGAAGAAGATAGAGTGGGGCAGCCAGATACGCAGCTATGTCTTTGACGACCGACGTGTGAAAGACCACCGCACCAACTATCAGACCACCGATGTGGACGGTGTGATGGACGGCAAGATCGACGGGTTTATCAAGGCCTATCTGATGGAGTTCCCGGTCAATGAAGAAGAATAAGTCAAACCTTAATAAAATAATAAGTTATGAACGAGAAAAAAGCCAATCGTATAGCAAAGAAAGAGAAGGAACAGGCCAAGCAGGCCTCCAATGTGGTGAAGGGCATCTTTATCGCCTTGATACTGCTGGCTTTGTGCTACGTTATCTATGTGACCACCACAATGGCCTAAGACGATGAGCAGCGGAATGGAGATAGAGCGCAAGTTTCTTGTGCACAAGCAGATCGGCTTCAAACACCTTGCTGCCTCGTCGAGCCACATTCGTCAGGGCTACATCCGTGCAGAGGGTGCCACCGTGCGCATCCGTATCCGTGACGACAAGGGCTATCTCACCATCAAAGGTCCCTCGGCCAATGGCGGTATGTCGCGTTATGAGTTTGAGAAGGAAATCTCACTCGATGAGGCCAACCACTTAATGGAACTGTGCGGCCCTGGCCAGATAGACAAGACCCGCTATCTGGTGCCTGTGGGGAAGCATGTGTTCGAGGTGGACGAGTTTCATGGCGACAACGAGGGCCTTGTGATGGCCGAGGTGGAGTTGCAGAGCGAGGACGAAGTCTATGAGTGTCCCGATTTTTTGGGCATGGAGGTCACAGGCGACCGCCGGTTCTACAATTCACACCTCCGCAAGTATCCTTTTTTCATTTGGCGCACTTCTTTGCCAGAAGAATACCGATAAGAAGTGCCAGTGTGGCACCGGTGGCATTGGCGGCGAAATCGGCCCATTCGCCGCTTCTGCGCCCCCCGGTGCAGTAGGCCTGCAACAGTTCTATCACACCGCTCATCAGGATGGGGGCCAGCCAGGCCAGTGTCAGGACTTTGGGCCACTCCATCCGTTTGTGCTGCCTCACGTATTGTATCCAGATGACGGTGCAGGTGCCCATATACATCACCACATGGGTCCATTTGTCAATGAAACTTACATGGTCGAGCGGTGTATGGGGCGGTGTGCAGAAGCATAGCACCCATATCACGGCGATGAGTAGCAGCGAGAGGGTGTATTGGGTGGCTAAGTGGACAATATATTTCATTTTTTCTGTTTTTAGGGTGCAAAAATAAGGATATTTTTATATTTTTGCGCTTAGTTGTACAGAAAAGTTAGGTTTCGGCCTTTCTGTCTTCGTGATTTTGAAAATTGTATTTTTATATGTCGCAGAAAGAAAGAGCCAATTTTGGCAGTAAGATAGGTGTAGTGCTGGCAACCGCCGGTTCGGCCGTAGGCTTGGGCAACGTGTGGCGTTTCCCCTATATGACGGGCGAGAATGGCGGAGCCGTATTCATCATCCTTTACCTGGCCTGTGTGTTGTTCCTGGGCATTCCCTGCATGATAGGCGAGTTTATCATTGGCCGTCGGGGGGCCTCCAATACCTTCCGTGCCTACGACAAGGTGTCGGGGGGTAGCGGATGGAAGTTCGTGGGACTGCTCTCCGTGATCACCGGTTTTCTCATCACCGGTTATTACTGCGTGGTTTCCGGTTGGTGCGTGCAGTATGTCTACGGCTCTGTGGTGGGCGAACTGAGTGGCGACGCCGCCTATGTGGAGCAGTATTTCAGCGATTTTTCCAGTTCGCCGTGGCGACCGGTCGTCTGGACGGTGGTAGTGCTGCTCATCACCCATTTTGTCATTGTGCGGGGCGTGCGCGACGGCATTGAGAAAGCATCCAAGCTGCTCATGCCTCTGCTCTTTATCCTGCTGCTGGTTATTGTGGTGGCCTCCTGCCTGCTGCCGGGCGGTTCAAAGGGCATCTCTTTCCTCTTCTATCCTGACTTTTCCAAACTCAACAGCGATGTCTTCCTGGGCGCTTTGGGTCAGGCTTTCTATTCGCTCAGTTTGGCCATGGGCTGTGTGTGCACCTTCGCTTCTTATTTCAGCCGTGAGACCCATCTCACCAAGTCGGCCGCGCAGGTCTGTGTGGTCGACTGTCTGGTGGCCATTCTGGCTGGCCTGATGATATTCCCGGCAGCCTTTTCGGTGGGCATCAGTCCCGATTCGGGTGCTTCGTTGGTGTTCATCACCCTGCCCAATGTGTTTCAGCAGGCCTTTGCCGACTTGCCTGTGCTGGGGCGGGTCATCTCGTTCGGCTTTTATGCCCTGCTCACCCTGGCTGCTCTCACCTCGCTTATCTCCCTGCATGAGGTGAGCACCGCCTTCCTGCACGAGGAACTCAATTGGTCGCGCGGCAAGGGTGCTGCCTTCGTCACGGGCGCCTGTATTGTCATCGGCACGTTCTGCTCGCTCTCTTTGGGCGGCAGCGGCAGTCTGACGTTCCTGGGCCGTTCGCTTTTCGACTGGTTCGATTTTATCACGGGCCAGATATTCCTGCCTGTGGGCGGATTCCTCACCTGCATCTTCCTCGGATGGTTTGTGCCCCGTTCGCTGCTGCGCGACGAGTATACCAACGGCGGCACCCTGCGCGGCACCTACTTCGGCGTGTTCTTCTTTTTGGTGCGCTATGTCTGTCCACTGAGCATCCTGCTCATCTTCCTCAATCAGTTAGGTGTCATCTAAACGGTTGTGACTATGAGTGAACATCATCACAGAGGTTCTTTCGGCAGTAAGTTAGGCATCATTCTGGCCACGGCGGGCTCAGCGGTGGGCTTGGGCAATATATGGCGCTTCCCGTATATGACGGGGCAAAACGGCGGTGCGGCGTTTATCGTGATATACCTGGTGTGTGTGTTCTTGCTTGGTGTGCCCGGCATGGTGGCCGAGTTTGTGGTGGGCCGTCATGCCTCGTCCAATGCGGCACGCGCCTACAGCCTGCTGGCCAAAGGAACCCCTTGGCGGGTGATAGGCTATATAGGCGTGTTCACCTCCATGATTATACTCGGGTTCTATGCTGTGGTGGCAGGGTGGTGCCTGCAGTACCTGATGGTCAGTCTGCTCGGACAGTTGCACGGTGATGCCGCTTTTGTGGCCGACTATTTCACCCGTTTCTCCTCCCATCCGCTTATTCCGGTGGGCTGGGCCTTGCTGTTCATTCTGCTCACCCATTTCGTAGTGGTGAGGGGAGTCAGAGAGGGCATAGAGCGCACTTCCAAGGTGCTCATGCCGCTGTTGCTGGTGCTGCTGGTGCTCTTGGTCGTGGCCGCCTGCATGCTGCCCGGTTCGTCCAAGGGCGTGGAGTTTCTGCTGAAGCCCGATTTCGGCAAGCTCTCGGGCGGTGTCTTCCTGGAGGCGCTTGGCCAGGCCTTCTTCTCGCTGAGCCTCGGCACAGCGTGTCTTTGCACCTATGCCTCTTATTTCGGCCGCGATACTAATCTGCTGGGTTCCGCCGTCAAGATATCCCTGCTCGACAGTCTGATAGCCATTCTGGCCGGCCTGATGATTTTTCCCGCAGCTTTCTCAGTGGGAGTGAATCCCGATTCCGGTCCGTCGCTCATCTTCATCACGCTGCCCAATGTGTTTCAGGAGGCTTTCCAGAGCGTTCCCGCGGTGGGTTATGTGGTGTCGGTGGCTTTCTATGCCCTGCTGGCCTTGGCCGCCCTCACCTCTACCATCTCCATGCACGAGATAGGCACTTCCTTCTTCCATGAGGAACTGAAAGTGTCGCGTCAGAAGGGGGGCTGGGTGGTCACCTTGATATGCTGTGTCATTGCGGTGCTCTGCTCGCTCTCGGTGGGGGCTATTCCCGCGCTCCGTGTGAAGGGCATGACGGTGCTCGACTTCTGCGACTCACTCACAGCCGATTACCTCCTGCCTCTTGGGGCTTTCCTCACTTGTCTCTTTGTAGGGTGGTATGTGCCCCGCCGATTGGTGAGCGACCAGTTCACCAACTGGGGAACCCTGTCGGGACGCCTGTTGCCCGTTTTCCTGTTCTTTGTGCGCTTTGTGTGCCCGGTCTGCATCGCCTGTGTGTTCCTGCATCAGTTGGGCGTCATCTGATACACCTCTCAAGCCATGTCGTGGAAAGAATTTTTCTATTTTCAGAAGTCCGACCGGCAGGTCTTGCTGGTGGCGCTCACGGTGGCGGTTGTGGCGTTCGGACTGATTTTTCTGGTAGGCGAGCGGCACACCGACACTGACAGCGTTCCGACACCTGCCGACAGTCTGGGAGCCTGGAGCGGTGCCGACTATGAGAAACAGCCCGATGAAGACTACTATGCTGTGGAGAAGAAGCCGCATGAGCGTTTTGCTTTCGACCCGAACACGGCCGACAGTAGCCAACTGCTGCGCCTGGGCCTGCAACCCTGGCAGGTGCGCAACATCTACCGCTACCGTGCCAAGGGTGGCGTGTTCAGGGTGAAGACGGACTTTGCAAGGGTCTACGGTCTCACAGCCGGACAATACAAAGAGCTGGAGCCTTATATACAAATATCACCCGACTACCGTCCGGCAGCCGAGGTCTATGGAGACCGCCGTCCTGCGGGTGGCCCGGGGTATGGCCATGCGCCCTCGGATAGAGGCATGCAGGAAAAGGAGCGGCGGGAGCGTGAGGACTATCCGCGCGACACGCTTCGCTATCCGGTAAAGCTCAAGGCCGGCGAGCATATCGACGTGAACCGGGCCGACACCACCCAACTGAAGAAAATCCCCGGTATAGGCAGTTACTATGCCCGTTCCGTCATTCGCTACCGCGAACGTCTGGGAGGCTTCTATTCAGCCGAACAGTTGTTGGAAATTGAGGGATTCCCAGTCGAGGCGTTAGAGTATGTCAGTGTGTCGGCGGGAATGGTGCGCAAACTCAACCTCAACCGGCTTTCTGTGGCCGAGCTGAGGCGTCATCCGTATGTAAACTTTTATCAGGCCAAGGCCATTGCCGACTACCGCCGACTGAAGGGCGACCTCCACAGTCTCGACGACCTGTCGTTGCTGCCGGAGTTTCCCCAGCATCTGCTGGAGCGCCTTGCCCCTTATGTCACCTTCTGACCGCTTGCCTACAGATACTGCTTGATGGTGTCGATGAGCTGCTGGTATTCCTCGTCGGAGAGATATACCTTGCCCGGGTTCATCTGGAAGGTGCCGCCGTAGTCGGGACCGTCGACATATTTCGGTGCCAGGTGGAAGTGCAGATGGCTCAGTTTGTCGCTGTAGGCACCATAGTTTATTTTCTCGGGATTGAAGGCTTTCTGCATGGCCCGCGTCACCTGTGCCACATCGGCCATGAAAGCGTTGCGCTCCTCGTCGGTGAGCTCGTTGAGGTCGTTCACATGTCCGTTGTAGGCCACGAGGCAGCGTCCGCGGTAGGTCTGCTCCTTGAAGAGGAAGGCGCGCGACACACGCAGTTCGGCAAACTGTATCATCAGGTTGTGCAGGGTCTCATTGTTGGTGCAGTAGAGACATTCGGCTGGATTGCTATACATTTTTTTGACTGTTTTTTAGATTAGAAATCGTTAGGATAATGCAAAAATAGCATTTTCAGGCGAATTGCCACTATTCCTCCCGTAGAAATGTTGTCAAAGTCTTGGTTTCTCCTCCTGTAGCTATTAATTTTGCATAAGAATAAGCCGTATCCCGTCTGTGCGAGCCCATTTGAGCAGTGCTCTGCCGGGAGGAGTTGTAGTGTAAAGAATAGGTTAATGACTGGAAAAATAATTTGTGCTGTGGTGGCACTTTTGCTGCTTGTCTCCTGCAAAGAGTTGATGAGCGACATCATCTCTTCTGCAGTCGAGACAGAAGTGGACGCTGTGAAGCAGGGCTTGGAGGGTATCAACAATGTCTCCAAGGCCGACAAGCAGGCTGCCAAGGAACGAGATGAACTCAAGAAGAAGGGCATTTGTCCAGTCTGTCGGGGTAAGGGCATGACCATCGACGGCCGTTACACCTGTGGCTCCTGCAACGGCACAGGAAAAGTTCAGAAGTAGCGGTACTGCCGCTACTCGCTCTTGTTGATTTGGAACCTCATTCCCAAGTTCAGGTTGAAGCTGAATGGTTTCTCTTGGTAGAAGGTGGATACGCTGCTGTGGTTGTCGAAGTGGTAGGCCACGCCCGGTTCGGCATAGATGCTGAAAGCGGGGGTGAACCTGTATTCCGCTCCTGCAGCTCCGTTGAGGGAGAACTGCAGCGGGCGGATGCTTACTTTTTCTTTGTAGTCAGCGTTGGTGCGGTTGCCTTTCACCATTTTCTCCAGGGTGGCTCCGGCCGAGGCGTAGACCTGGAAGTGGCTGTTGCTCCAAAGTAGGTAGCCCACATTGACGGGCACACCCACATAATTGAGTTCTTGCTTCATGTCGTAGCTTACGCCGTTGGAGATGCGTGTAAGGTCGGCGGTGAGGCGTGTGTAGGCCAGTCCGGCCTCTATGCTCCACCGTCTGCTGAGTTGATAGCGCAGCGACAGACCGATGCGCAGGGGCTGGTGATGGTTGTAATGCTCCTCAATCGGTGTGAACTGGTTGAAGGAGGATGGGTCAAATTCGTTGTACATCAGGCTGCTGTCATAGGGTCCCATAGGACTGGCATTGTTCATGACCGGCGTGGTGGAACTGAAGCTGCTGATGCCGGTCATAGGGTTTGAGAGGTAGGCCTGTGCCGAGAGCCGGCTGTCGGTCGCTGTGGCGGCGTATAGGGTGGGCGACTGTTCTATGCCGGCAGGATAATTGTTGGTAGGTCGGTGCGTGTCCTTTTGGGGTGAAGAGGGTTTCTCTTCTGGTTTGTCCGTTTCTTTTTCGGTGTCATACTCTTGGGCTGTCACTGCACTGTCAGAGGCTTGTTCCGGTGAGGACGTTGCGTCGCCTGCCGATGATGGAACATTGTTTTCTGCCACTGTCTTCCGGAGACTTCCCGTTGACTGCTTGCCGTAGGTGCCCTGTCTTGTCCTGTCGGTATAATCTTCATACTGGGCGACAACAGGTTCTGCGGGTTCATCCGTTACCATTTCGTTCGGCTCTTTCTTCGCCGTTTCGGATGGCTCGCCTGTTGTTGGGTGGTTGGCTGCGACGGATGTCGTGGCGGGTTGGGAACCGGTGTCGGTCTGTGCCGTCTGTTGCTCGCCTGCTTGTTGTTCTGATCTCATGAGCATCCACCCTAACCCCGCCGCAAGCACTACGGCTGCTGCGGTTGCTGTCAGCCGGCCCCATATAGCGGCAGGCCTTGCCTTTGGAGCGGGCAAAGCCTTCTCCAACTCCGTCCACGAGATGTCGGGAGCTGGCCGCCGGTAGTCGGCCAGCTTCTGCTGCATTTCCTTTCTTGTCTTTTCTTTCATCGTGGTGGCTGTTTTGATTGGTAGTAGGCTTTAATCTTTTTCGCAAGCAGGTTCTTGGCTCTGCTGAACTGAGAACAGGAGGTACCTGTCTTGATGCCGAGCAGCTGTGCTATCTCCTGATGGCTCTTGTTTTCAAAGACATAGAGGTTGAACACGGAGCGGTAGCCAGCGGGCAGCTCGCGTATCATCTGGTGTAACACTTCCGGCGGAAGGTCGCTAATGCTGGGGTCTTCGTCTTCTTCCACTTCATCGGCCACGTCCCGGTCTAAAGGGGTGAACTCTGTATGGTGTTTTTTGCGGAGGAACCGTAATGACTGGTTCACTGCTGTCTTTGTGGCCCATGCCTGCAGAGATCCCGCGCCGCGGTATTGGAAGTCGCGGATGTGTGAGATGATGTTCACCATCGCATCCTGAAACACGTCTTTCAGGTCTTCATCATCGGCGATGTAGCGGGCGCAGACCCCCGCCAGGTAGTCGGCGTAGAGGGTATAGAAGTCTTTCAGAGCGGCATTTTCGCCGCTCTGCAGACGTCTGGCCAGGCGTTCTTCTTTATCGCCGATGAAAAATCGCACGTGGGTTGTTGCTTCTCGATACTACTCAGTGTCCTTCCGATGTGCTCGACACGTTGCCTTTGTTTTGGCGGAATTTGAACTGCGTCGTTTTGGTGCCGGAGTAAGATTTCCACTCCAGGGTCAGTGTGGCATAGTCCTGGTCGCTGGGTGCCATCATCCAGTCGGCCAGTTTGAAGGCTACAAGGGCATCGCCCGTTTGTCCCTCGGTGTCGCCTTGGGCATCGTGGTAGAGGGTGAAATAATAGGGGGTGTTCACGTCTGTGCGGTGCACCAGGTTCACTCTGTGTTCAGCCTTTCCTCCCCAGCGGGTGCGGAAGCGCAGCGTCAGGTAGCCGTCTTCGGCCACCGTCGTCCAATCGTCGACTATCTCCAGCGGGTCGTCTCCGTATATCTGCAGGTTCTCCTCCGCACTGTACATGCCTTCCACCACCGGCTTGGTGAGGATGGAGTCTATCCAGTTGACGAAGACACAGGGCATGCCCGAAGTGGCACTGCCTTTCTCAATATCCGACGGCGTGGCTTGGCGGTAGTTGACCAGTGCCCTTACTTCCTTGGTGCCGAAGGGCGACTGCCGCAAATTGACGGGCCAGAGGGTGGTGCTGTCGTTGAGCTGCATGATGAAGCCTGTGTTGTCGGCATTCGGCTTTACGGTTACCAGTGCATTGGGTTGGTCAATTGGGCAAATGGCCAGATAGTCGTCGTCATAGTCGTCGTCGCTCAGGCAACTTTGCAGGAACAGAATCGGGGCCATCAAGGTGAGACCTATGAAAAGGGAATGAATTCGTTTCATAATTTTTTTTTAGCATTTACCCTTATAAATCGCAAAAGTAACAATTCTTGCATGCCTGTCCAAAAAAAGTTTTAGGCGCTTATGCAAAAAAGGGTGCATCATCTTGTGTGCTTTTGGCCGACCTCGATATCGAGAAGGCTGGTGTCGACCTGCTCTATAAGTGCTGCGAAGGTCTCATCAACGACCCCACCACCTATGAGATCATGATTGCCTATCTGAAGGACGAGGAAGAGGATCTCTACTGGAGCCAGGGCGCTCTGGAGCTGATAGAGAAGATAGGTCAGCAGAACTGGCTTTTCACCCAGGATTAATCCCTAAAGATAACAATTATGAAAGAGCAAGTATTACAGGCCATGCGCGAGGCCGGCAAGCCCGTCTCGGCAGGCGATGTGACCAAGGCACTGGGTGCCGACCGCAAGGAAGTGGACAAGGCTTTCGCTGCTCTGAAGAAGGAAGGCGCCATTGTGTCGCCCGTCCGCTGCAAGTGGGAGCCTGCAGAAAAATAAAATCCGACCTATAGCTCATTTTGCAGGATGAGACATAGCTCAAAGTTCTGTTATTCATGCGTTTTCCTTGATTCAAACGTTTCAGGTCACAAATTGATGGTTGA
>ONMI01000069.1 GCA_900318915.1 uncultured Prevotellaceae bacterium
CACCAAGGGAAAGAAGACCGTAGTGGCAGAAATCCTTGAGAAAACCACGCCGGGCGACATGGACCAGTTTGTGAGCGAACTGATGGCCCGCATGACCGTAGAGGAGAAGATAGGACAGCTGAACCTGCTGCCCGGCGGCGACGTGACCACCGGCGCCAAGAAGGAGAGCCCCCTGCTGAGCCTCGTGGCACAAGGCAAGATAGGCGCCCTGCTCAACATGAAAGGTGTCGACAACATACGCCGCGTGCAGGAGACGGCGGTGAAAGAGAGCCGGCTCGGCATTCCGGCCATCTTCGGCCTCGACGTGATACACGGCTATCAGACGGAGTTCCCTATCCCGCTGGCACAGTCGTGCAGTTGGGACCTGGCCGCCATAGAGCAGGGCGCGCGCATCGCCGCCAAGGAGGCCAGCGCCAACGGCATCTGCTGGACCTTCAGCCCCATGGTAGACATCGCCCTCGACGCCCGCTGGGGCCGCATAGCCGAGGGCGGCGGCGAGGACCCCTACCTGCAGGCCCGCATAGCCGAGGCGATGGTGCGCGGCTACCAGGGCGACTACAGCGAGGAGAACGTGATGGCCTGCGTGAAGCACTACGCCCTCTACGGCGGAGCTGAGGCAGGACGCGACTACAACACTGTAGACATGAGCCGCATCAGGATGTACAACCAATACTTCACAGCCTATGAGGCAGCCGTGAAAGCCGGAGCGGGCTCGGTGATGACCTCCTTCAACGTGGTGGACTACCTGCCCGCCACTGCCAACCGCTGGCTGCTCGACGAGGTGCTGCGCAAGGAATGGGGATGGGACGGATTCGTGGTGACCGACTACGGATCGATAGGCGAGATAACACGCCACGGCCTGGGCGACCTGCAGCAGGCCTCGGTGATGGCGCTGAAGGCCGGCACCGACATGGACATGTGCTCCGAGGGCTTTACGGGCACGCTGGCCCGCTCGCTGCAGGAGGGAAAGGTGACGATGCACGACATAGACCAGGCGTGCCGCCGTGTGCTGGAGGCCAAATGGAAACTGGGCCTCTTCCACGACCCCTACCGGTATCTGAAGCCCAAGCGTCTGAAGACTGATGTATATACCGCCGAGCACAGGGCCGCCGCCCGCGCCCTGGCCGCCGAGACCTTCGTGCTGCTGAAAAACGAGGGCCATCTGCTGCCCCTGAAGAAGGAGGGCAAGATAGCCCTGATAGGCCCCATGGCCGACAACCGACTCAACATGACCGGCACCTGGTCGGTGTCGGCCTCCGACAGCCGCATCGCCACCCTCAAAGAGGCGATGGAGCGCGCTGTGGAGGGAAAGGCCACGGTGGTGTGCGCCCAGGGGTGCAACTTCTGCAACGACTCGCTGGTGCAGCGGGCGGGAGGCGCTTACCGGCCCACTCCCTTCCGAGATGGGCGACAACTGCTGGACGAGGCGCTGCGCACGGCGCGCGATGCCGACGTGATAGTGTGCGCCTTGGGCGAGTCGGCCGAGATGAGCGGCGAGTGCGCCAGCCGAAGCCAACTGGAGATATTCGACGCGCAGAAGGAGCTGCTGGAGGAACTGCTCAAGCTGGGCAAGCCCATCGTGCTGCTCAACTTCAGCGGACGCCCCACAGTGCTCACCTGGGAGGCGGCCCATCTGCCCGCCATCCTCAATGTGTGGTTCGGCGGCAGCGAGGCAGCCGACGCCATCTGCGATGTGCTCTTCGGCGACCGGTGCCCGAGCGGCAAGCTCACCGTATCGATGCCGCAGACCACCGGCCAGGAGCCGCTCTTCTACAACCAGCTGCCCACCGGACGGCCCGTGGGTGAGGGAGCGAAGGACTTCGCCAAATTCTCGAGCAACTATCTCGACGTGCGCAACGACCCGCTCTACCCCTTCGGCTTCGGACTGAGCTATACCACCTTCGACTACAGCGACATACGCCTGGAGGGCCGCCGCGCCGCGGTGACGGTGACCAATACGGGCCAGCGCGAGGGCGACGAGGTGGTGCAGCTCTACATACACGATGTGGTGGCCAGCATCTCGCGCCCGGTGAAGGAGCTGAAAGGATTCGAGCGCATCCACCTGAAACCGGGCGAGAGCCGCGAGGTGGTGTTCGACATCACCGACGACCTGCTGAAGTTTTACCGCCCGGCCCTGCGCGACGGCATCTTCGATATGAACAGGATGGAGCATGTGCTCGAGCCCGGCGACTTCGAAATCATGATAGGGCCCGACAGCAGACAGGTGAAGAAAATAAAGATGAAATATTAAAGATTAAAAATTAAGATTCAAATAATAGTAAATGGTAGGTAGGAGCCGACTGGCGGATGGGATGGATTAGGCCAAGAAGAGATGATTAAAGAACGAAATTTCCGTAATTACCATAATTCTTTATAGAGGCGCATGTATGTCAATAGGAAATTACGATAATTACGATAATTTCTGTCAGAGAAAAAACAGCGATAACGGGCGAAAGTTGGGAAAAGACTTCCACTTTCGCCCGTTATCAGACTATTTCACATCTCCGGTTTCTGGGTGAGAAGCCGGAGGGAGATGGTATCAGCAAACGCGCTCCAGGCGCTTCATCATGGCGAACATGAAGACGGCGGCCACCACGCAGACACCGATGAAGACGCCCCACACGGCGATGAGCGGCAAGTCGCCCCAGAGATAGCCGCCCACACCCACCAGCTTGTTGCCGATGGCGGTGGAAACAAACCATCCACCCATCATGAGACCCTTGTACTTGGGCGGCGCCACCTTCGACACGAAGGAGATGCCCATGGGCGAGAGCAACAGCTCGCCGAAGGTGAGGATGAGGTAGGTGCCGATGAGCCAGTTGGGCGACACGAGGGTGGCGGCATCGCCGGCCACCTTCTGCGCATTGGGAGTGAGCAGGCCCTGCGAGGCGCACATCATGACGAGGAAAGCCGAGGCTGCCACCAGCATGCCATAGGCAATCTTGCGGGGTGCCGAGGGCTCTTTTCCCTTGGCGGCCAGGCTGCCGAAGATGGCGAGGCTCACCGGGGTGAGGGCCACCACATAGAAGGGGTTGAACTGCTGGAAGATGGGGGCCGAGATGGCCACCTCGCCCTCAAGGCTGAGGTACTTCCACACGAGCAGCGCCACGGCCACCACGATGACGAGGGCCGACACCACCCTACCCCGCTGCGTCTTGCTCTGGAAGAGCGAGAAGGCGGCATAGACGATGAAGACGATGAGCACCAGGTTGATTACATCGAAGGCCATGCTCTGCAGGCCCGAAGCCGACTTGGCGGTGAACTCATCGGCGAAATAGGTGAGCGAGAGGCCGTTCTGGGCGAAGACGAGGCACAAGGCCACGATGCGCTGCTTGGTCTCCTCCTTGGAGAGCTGCTCCACGGGTGCCTCCTGCTGTCCGGCCTCCTTCTTCTTGCCGCCCAACACATGGCGGAAGGTGGGGCGGGTGAGATAATAGATGGCGATGGAGAGGATGAGCGAGGCGCATGCCACGGCAAAGGCGAAGTGGTAGGAGTCGTTGACCGAAACACCGAGGCTCTGCTGTGCCCACTCCATAATCTTGACGGCTGCGGTGGGTGCGAAGAGCGCACCGATATTGATGGCCATGTAGAAGATGGAGAAGCCGGCATCGCGCTTGCTGGCATACTGCGGGTCGTTGTAGAGGTCGCCCACCATGACCTGCAGGTTGCCCTTGAAGAGGCCGGTGCCCAGACTGATGAGGAGCAGGGCCACGAGCATGACCACCATGGCCACGGTATTGCCGCCCAAAGGCACCGCCAGGAGCAGGTATCCCAGGAACATGATGAAGATGCCGATGGTGACCATTCGGCCGAATCCGAACTTGTCGGCCATGAATCCGCCGATGACCGGCAGGAAATAGACCAGCATGAGAAAATCGCTGTAGATCTCGCCTGCCCATCCGGCGTCGAGACCGAAATTTGCCCTGAGGAAGAGGGCGAAGACGGCTATCATGGTGTAATAGCCGAAGCGCTCACCGGTATTGGCCAGTGCCAGCGCGAAAAGTCCTTTTGGTTGTCCTTCGAACATGATTATCTAGGGGTTCTAGGGTGACTAGGGAAACTAGTTATTACTAGCTCTTACTGCGTGACGCGCTCGAGCCACTTCACCATGCCGAACATCACACCCATGGAGATGAGGCAGACCACAAGGAAGACCGTCCAGCACTGCCAGATGGGCCATACATTGTACATGAGCGGGCCGAGCCAGATGAGCAGGTTGCCCACGGCGGTGGCACCGAGCCACAATCCCTGGCAGAGACCCTGCAGGTGCTTGGGCGCCACCTTCGACACGAAGGAGAGACCCAGCGGCGAGATGAAGAGCTCGGCCACGGTGAGGAAGAAATAGGTGACGATGAGCACCCAGGGACCGGCTTTCATGGTCTCCTTGGCAGCCACGTCCATGGCCTTGAACTCCTCGCCAGAGGGATAGCCCATGGAGATGGAGTAGAGCATGAGGAAGAGGTAGGCCACACCGGCGATACCCATACCGTAGGCTATCTTGCGCGGAGTGGAGATCTCCTTGCCGCGGCGGCTCAGCGCGCCGAAGATGGCCATGATGACGGGGGTGAGCACGATGACGAAGAAGGGATTCACGGCCTGCCATATCTCAGGTGCTATGGAGTCGGTCTTCACGAAGTCGCGTGCGAAAACGGAGAGCGACTGTCCGTTCTGGTGGAAGGAGAACCAGAAGAAGATGGCGATGCCCAGCACAGCGAAGAGGGCATACATGCGCTGCTTGATTTCGCGGGCCATCGTGGCTTTCTCCTCGGCGGTGTACTGCACGGCGGCGGCAGCCTCTTTCTTGGCGGGTGTGGGGAATATCTTCTGGTAGGCGATGAAGATGACGAGCGAGATGAGCATGGCGAAGACCGATGCAATGAACGAGTAGTGCACACCGGTGTTGAACACCTTGAGGTAGTTCTGGCAGAAATCGGCCATATTCTCTATCACGGCGCCGTTGCTCACCTGGGCAGCCAGCGTATTGAGGTTGTTCATGGCCTCGGCCGTCATGCCGGCGGCATTGGCTATGAACTCATGGCAGAGGGCGGGCAGCTCGGCATTGTAGAGCAGGCCGTTCTGTCCGAGCCACCACTGGCGCAGATAGGGGGCGATGAAGGGCGCCACCAGTCCGCCGACGTTGATAAACACATAGAATATCTGGAAACCGCTGTCGCGGCGGCCCTGCACGGCGGCCAGCGCCTCGGGCCCGTTTTTGGCGGCCTCAGCCTCCATATTGTCGTACATCTGTCCCACGATGGCCTGCAGGTTGCCCTTGAAGAGACCATTGCCGAAGGCGATGAGGAAGAGGGCCAGGCAGGTGAAGGCCAGCAGCCACGAGGTGTTCTGTGCGGTGGCCATGATGGGGATGGAGAGGAGCACATAGCCCAGGGCCATGATGATAAGGCCGGTGCGGATGGTGCCCTTGTAGTTTTGCGTGCGGTCGGCGATGATACCGCCCACGAGGCTCAGCACATAGATGCCGGCGTAGAACACCGAGTAGATGACACCGCTGGTGGCATCGCTCAGACCGAACTTTGAGCACAGGAACAGCAGGAGCACTGCGTTCATGATGTAATAACCGAATCGCTCGCCCATGTTGCTCAGGGCGGCAGGAATCAATCCTTTGGGATGGTTTTTAAACATAGCTATTTGATTTTAGGATTATTGGTCTTTTTCAGGTCGAAGAGGTAGGTGAACTTGAGCACGATGTTGCCGAGGTTAGACTTGGAGAAGTAGTCGCGCTTTGTGGCGCCGTAGATATTGCCCAGGCCGTAGTAGTAGCGGGCCTCGATGAGGAAGTGGCCCAGCCGTGGAGTGGAGAGCTCCATGCCCAGACCGGCGGCTATGCCGTAGTCGAACGTGTTCTCCACCTTCATGGTGTCCTGCGCGATGTTGCTGTTGGAACGGTCGGCCATATTGGCCTCCTCGAAGCGGAAGTTGCTCTCCGACGACTCGCTCAGGTAGGCGCCGAACTGCGGTCCGGCCTGCACGAAGAAGTTGCACCCGTTGCGCTCGCGTCCCCACGCCAGGTGGGCCATGAAGGGCACCTGCACATAGTTGAGCGTGCGGCTGTAGCGCTCGGGCTGCCCTGTGACGCCGTTGATGACCGGCTGGTCGAGCTTGGTGAGGATATCCTCCTTCCATCCCACCTGCGCATAGTTCACCTCGGCCACGACCGATGCGATGGTGTTGAAGTATTTCTCACAAACGTAGCGCAGGGCCACACCGCCCATGAAGCCGCCGTGATAGCCCTGTGTAACCTTGGGTGTGAAGCCCACATTGCTGAGCACATAGCCTCCGCCCACACCCAGGGCGAAGTCGTTTCGGTGCTCGCCCACCTGTGCCGCCACCGTCTGTGCGGCAGCGAAAAGGGCTGCAAGCAGCCACAGCCTTAGGCCCGGTTTAATAATTGATCGACTCAATGGAACGGTTGGGATTATAGTGTACGAACATGAAGTTGACATTGCGCTGTCCGAGTCCGATTTTCTTGAAACGGAGGGGCGACTGCACCGCCTTGTAGGTCATCTGTCCCTTCCCGCCGTTGAACGACTTGCCGAACTGGCTGAATCCGCCAATGAAGAAGCAGCCGTGGTCGAAGCCGGTGAGGGCGAAGCGGGGCAGTGCGTCGCTGTCCATCTCGCGGTCGAACCACTTGCGGTAATTGGCCTCCACCCATCGTGTATCGGCCGACTGGTCGTTATAATAGAAATAGGTGGGGATATAGGTGTCGTACTTGAAGTAATAGTCCTGGTAGACCTTGGTGTACATGAGCCACTCCTTATAGCCGAAGAGCGACACCTGCAGGTCGGCGTTCTTGGCGGTAAGGGCGTTGAGCTTGGCCAGGGTGGCGTTGACCGACGGCGAGTGCTCGGTATTGAGCACCACGATATTGCGTTTCGACAGACTGAAAGCCCTTACGAAATCTTTCTCCTCCGACTTGAGGCTGGTGAGCGAGTAGGCAATGCCGCGGCTGTCGAGTTCCTGACGCAGGGCAGCGGTGAAAGAGCCCTTGGTGCTGTTCTGGTCGGCGCAATCGATGATGATGGGGTGACAGCCGCTAAACTGCTGGACGAAGTTGCGTATGGTGGCGCGGTCGAAGTCTTCGTTCGACTGGTACACTTGGAAAAGGTTGGCGTAGCGCTCCACATCGTTGCCCGAAATGGAGAAAGGAATGACCATCATGATGTCGTTTTTCTGGCAGAACTCGGCCAGCGGCTTCACCATCTTGGTATAGAGCGGGCCGATGATGATGTCGCACTTGTCGACATCCTTCTCCTTGAGTGTCTGGTTGATATCGGCGTCGATGGGCACGTTCCAGGCGTGCATGTCGACGGTGATGCCGTCTTTCTTCACCCGGTCGCAGGCCAGGAGCAGACCGCGGTAGTACTCCACCATGCGGCGGCCGTCGCCGTCGTTGTCGTGCAGGGGCAGGAGCACGCCCACGTTCACCGTCTTGGCGCCGGCCACAGTGGTAGTGACAGGCTTTTCGGTGGTCACGGTGGCACTGCCAGAGGCAGTGGCTTTTCCGGCCGGCTGCTGCGGTTTCTTGCTGAAGGGGATGTTGAGTATATCGCCCTTCTTGAGCTCATAGCCCACCTCCTTCATCGGCGGGTTCACCTCGATGAGGTCTTCCATGGTCACCTCGTAGCTCTTGGCGATACCGAAGATGGTCTCGCCCTTGGCCACCTTGTGCTGCGTGCGGATGCGCGTGGTCTGCGCCGCCGCCACCATTCCCACCAAGAGGAACAGCACCATTGCAAAATATCTTAGTCTCTCCATAGCCGTGCTTGTTGTTGACAAAAATATACTGCAAAGATACGAACATTTATTTAATTTCTTCCGTGGCGATGATGTTTTTTGTTTTAAATTTTGCATTGCAGCAAAAAAGTGCTACATTTGTGCACACAACAAAAAATGAACCTATTAACCCAAATAGAACCTATTAACCTAAAATAACCGCAATTATGGCAATGAAAGAAGTGAGCAGCCTGCTGTCGTGGCTGAAGAAACCCGCATCGGAAAGCAAGACGGTGACCGGACCCAACGACCTCATCCCCTCCATCGACCTGGAGAAACAGATAGGCGAGCAGATATACAACGCCCTGCAAGGCTCAGTGGTGGAGGAAGTGCTCCGCAAGACCAAGATATCGAGCCAGGACGCCTACTGGCGCAGCACCATGGAGGGCCACAGCCTGAAGGTGCAAGAGGAACTGCTGCCCGAGTTTTACGCCCTCTGCCAGGAAGTGAAGCAGAAACTGAAGTTCGATGAGAAGGTGGACTTCTACATCACCGGCGACTCGACGGTGAACGCCTTCTCGCTGGCCGCCGAGGACGAGGGCGCACCCCACATCGTGAACGTGAACTCGGCCCTCTTCGACCTGATGAGCCAGGACGAGCTGCGCTTCGTGATAGGCCACGAGCTGGGCCACCTGATCAACAAAGACTCAGCACTGAGCCGACTGATACACTTCGTCTTCCCACCGGAGACGAGGGTGCCCGTGTCGCTGCAGTACAAGATAAGGCTTCATGAGCAGTTGGCCGAACTGGTGGCCGACCGCTACGGCTACATCGCCGCGGAGGACCTGGGCGTCTGCGTGACGGCCTTCTTCAAGATGGCCTCGGGTCTGGACCTGGCCAAGATAAACGTGAGCATCGACGCGCTGATAGCCGACAACAGCCGCCGGCTGGAATACTTCCTCAACGACAAGGGCGTGAGCCGCGCCTCGCATCCCGTGAACCCCATCCGCGTGCAGGCGCTCAACCTCTTCGCCAACGCCAAGACACAGCAGGAATTGCACGATGGCATGGACCAGCTCATCTCCATCCTGCTGAAGGTGGGCGACAACGAGCTCGACGAGCATGTGGCCCGTTTTGCCGCCGCCGCCGGACTGTTGGTGGCCAACACCGACAGCGCCATCAACCAAGACGAGATAGACCGCATCATCGAGACACTGGCCAGCATGAAGATTTTCCCCGGCGAATTCCTCGACGAGATAGCCAAGGGCGACGTAATCAAGACCTTCAACGAGTCGGTGGAGAGCATTCTATCTATCAATCCCGGCATGCGCGAAGAACTGCTGAACTACATGATCAACATCGTGCTGAGCGACAAGATTATCTCCAAAGCCGAAATAGACATGCTCTACCAATTCGGCTCCAGCGTGGGCCTGAGCGACATGGAGGTGGCCACCGCCATCGCCGTGGCCATACAGAGCAACTACATTCCGAGCCTCGAGTCAATCTGCTGATGAACAACGGCTTGGCTGAGACCATGTGCCCCGACGCTGCGGTGTCGGGGCACATTCATCTGTTGGCGGGCAGTGTGCTTACAGCGGCTGGAAGAAGTATGATTTGGAATTATCGCAAATAATTATTAACTTTACAGCCGAAACATGAAATATGAGGCAATATGTCATCTTTTAGAAAATATCCCGTAGGAATACAGAGCTTTGAAAGCATACGCAAGGACGGCTATGTCTATGTTGACAAGACCCCGCTCATTTATAAGATGATAACAGAGGGCAAGCCGTATTTTCTCAGCCGTCCAAGGCGGTTTGGAAAGTCGCTGCTCTGCTCCACTCTCGAAGCCCTTTTTCAGGGGCGGCGCGAACTGTTTGAAGCCTTCACCACTGAAGACGGCATAGAGCAACCCCAGCTCTTCATCGCCACCACCAATTGGAAGTGGGAGAAATATCCTGTCATACGGTTCGACTTCAGTCAAGGAAAAGAGTACACTGTTGCAGCTCTTGAAAGAATGATCAATTTCACACTTTCGAAGTATGAGCATGAGTATGGCCTTACGGCTGCGGGAGAGAATGGTTTCAACATCCGTTTTATCTCCATAGTGGAAGAAGCGCACCGCCAAACGGGGCAGCGAGTGGTGGTATTGGTCGACGAGTACGACAATTTCATGCTTCACAGCATTGGCGACTGCCAACTGGAAGATGGCGTTCGCACCATATTCTCCAACCTTTTCGGCTCACTGAAGTCGCTCGACGACCATCTGCAGTTCGTCTTCATCACCGGCATCTCGAAATTCTCACAAATGGGTATTTTCAGCACGCTCAACAATCTCAAGAACATATCCATGCTGGCAAAATATGAGGCTATTTGCGGCATCACAGAAGAGGAGCTTACCACCCAGCTGAAGCCAGACATAGAACAGCTTGCACAAAACCGCGGCAAGACGCTTGATGCGACCTTTGAAGAATTGAAGAAGATGTATGACGGATATCATTTCAGCCGCCGGATGACCGACATTTACAATCCCTTCAGCCTCATCAACGCTTTTGATTCAGGAGAAATAGAAGACTATTGGTTCGAAAGTGCCACGCCAAGTGCCGTTATCGAGATGCTCTCAAAGATGCCGCCCATACAATTGACTGATATCGATGGAGTGACTTGTTCGGAGGAGGATTTCGATGTGCCTTTCGACAGCTATAAGTATCCCATTCCGGTGCTCTTTCAAAGCGGATATATCACTATAAAGGAGTTCGACAGTGAATACCATGAATATGTCTTGGGGCTTCCCAACTCCGAGGTGCGACGTGGACTGGCCAACTGCCTCTACAAATACACTATGCCGGCCAGGGGCATCGACACCAACAAAAACGCTCTGTTCCGCGCCTACAACCGGTTCGGCCGAAGCGGCGACCTGGCCGTCTTCATCGAGGCGGTCAAGACCTTCTTCTCCGGCATTCCATACCAACTGACAGACAAAGGCGAACACCACTACCACGTGGTGCTATACACCCTGCTGACAGCTTTCGGCGCCGATATCACAGCAGAGGAGTCGACAGCCAAAGGACGTGCCGACCTGGTGCTTAAGATGCCAGGGCGCATATATGTCATTGAATTGAAATACGACGATTCGGCCGATGCCGCCCTCGCACAAATACGGCAGCGTGGATATGCCGACAAATACCGCTCCGACGGCAGGCCCATCACAAAAGTGGGCATCTCTTTCTCATCGGCAGAGCGCAACATCACGGAGTGGAAATCCGAAGAATGACCGTAAATCGGTTGAAAAAACGCCTCACGCTCCACACCTTCGTTCACAAGGGTGGTCGTGAGGCGTTCTTTTTGTTAAAAAGCCCTAAAAAGACGGCTGTATCCATGGCCAATTCGAAACAAAAACATATCTTTGTGATATCAAAATAATATCATTATATCACTTAATAAAGAAAGGTTATGGAAAACAAGGAATTTCAGTTTGGCGGAACCGTGGTGAACGGATTCCTGATGTTGTTTTTGAACATCGTACTGCAGTTGGCCTCGCTGGCCGTAGTGATTAGCGGCATGCTCAACGGTCCGCTGTGGATTATCATCCCCGGTGTGCTGCTCTGCCTCGTGTCGCTCATCTGCTGGGCAGGTTTTCTGATGCTGGAGCCCAACACAGCCCGTGTGACCACCTGGTTCGGCAAGTACAGCGGCACCTTCACCCGGACCGGATTCTTCTGGATAAATCCCTTCTACTCGACGAAAAAGCTGTCGCTCCGCGCGCGCAACCTCGACGCCTCGCCCATCAAGGTGAACGACAAGGTGGGCAACCCCGTGATGATAGGCCTGGTGCTGGTGTGGAAACTGAAAGACACCTACAAAGCCCTCTTCGAGGTAGACTCGCAGACCATGGCCGCCCCCAGCGCCGCCGGCACCACCGACACGAAGAGCATCATGAACGCCTTGGAGCGGTTTGTGAGCGTGCAGAGCGACGCCGCCCTGCGCCAGGTGGCCGGCCAGTATGCCTACGACGATGAGGACTCAAAGCACGACGAGCCCACCCTGCGCAGCAGCGCCGACGAGATAAACCAGCAGTTGGAAGAGAAGCTCGACGAGCGTCTCGCCATGGCCGGCATAGAGATAGTGGAGGCCCGCATCAACTATCTGGCCTACGCTCCCGAGATAGCCGCCGTGATGCTGCGCCGTCAGCAGGCCTCGGCCATCATCACCGCCCGCGAGAAGATAGTGGAGGGCGCCGTGTCGATGGTGAAGATGGCGCTCGACAAACTCTCGGCCGAAGAGGTGGTGGAGCTGGACGACGACAAGAAGGCCGCCATGGTGAGCAACCTGCTCGTGGTGCTCTGCGGCGACGACAGCGCCCAGCCCGTGGTGAACACCGGCACGCTGAACCAATAAAAGGAGAAGACACCGTAAGTAAAAAGCTGACACATGGCCAAGACAACCAAAAACTTCATCCTGCGGGTGGACGCGGAGACGATGGACGCCATAGAGAAATGGGCGGCCGACGAATTCCGCTCCACCAACGGGCAACTGCAGTGGATTATCACCGAGGCACTGCGGAAGGCCAGGCGTCTGCCCAAGAAGAAGCGGCCCTCCGCACCCACCGACAACGAAGAAGAACAATCATGAAAAGAATACTGACCCAACTGCTGCTCCTGGCCGGACTGCTGGCTGCGGGCATCGCACGCGCCGGCGAGACCGCCGACACCATCACATCGGGCTCCTTCCGGCTGCCCGCCACCCTCAGCCTGCCCGAGGGCGCCACGGCCGGAGTGGTACTGGTGCACGGCTCCGGCCCCAGCGACCGTGATGAGACGGTGATGGCCTGCCACCCCTTCCGCGACATAGCCGAGGCACTGGCCACACAGGGCATCGCCGTGCTGCGCTACGACAAGCGCACCTATGTGTACCGCGACAAGAGTGTGGAACCGGGAAAGGAACTGACCATTGACGACGAGGTGACCGACGACGCCATCGCCGCCGTACGCCATCTGAAGGCTGTGCTCAAGGGCAAGCCGGTGTATGTGGTGGGCCACAGTCTGGGCGCCATGATGGCGCCGCGGATAGCCCAGCGGTGCCCCGAGGTGAGCGGACTGATTCTGCTGGGTGCCCCTGCACGCGATTTGCTCACCCTGGCGGGCGAACAGGTGAAATACCTGATGGGTGGGGCAGCCAGCGATGCTGCAGTGAACCAGGTAATAGAACAGATGCGGGCCTCGGCCCCTGAGAGTTACTGGAAGAGTCTTGAGGACTACGACCCGGTGAAGACGGCACAGCAGCTCTCGCTGCCCATCCTGCAGATTCAGGGAGGCCGCGACTACCAGGTGCCCATGGGCGACTACTACATGTGGTCGATGGGCATGATGGGCAAGAAGAACTTCAAACAACTGCTCTACCCCACCCTCAACCATCTGATGATAGCCGGCGAGGGACCCAGCACACCGCAGGAGTATGGCGTGGCGGGCACCGTGAGCCGGGAGGTGACAGAAGCGATGGGAGATTTTGTAAAGATGAAAAATTAAAGATTAAAAATTAAGATTTTTAGATGGATACATTCAGAAGTGTAGGAGGGAGGAGTGTAGACATTACCTTGGGAGACAGATATTGCTCTGAGGTAGAATAAAACAACAAGAATGGACAAGAAAAAGAAAAGACTTAGCTACATCGTGGCGACGGCAGCTGCACTGGGTGCGGCGGCCGCCGTGTTTCTGCTCGGCCCAAACGACGAGTGCGAGCCGGAGAAAGATTATTTCGAAATTCAGTACCCTACACAAAACTACAACCGTGAACTGACCAACGAATTGCGGGGCATCGTGCTGCACCACACAGCACTGCCCACGATAGAACGGTCGCTGGCCGTGCTCACCCTGCCGCGCAACATCGTGAGCACCCACTGCGTGGTAGACACCAACGGCGTGCGCTATGTGCTGTGCCCGCCCACCACCGTGGCCTATCATGCCGGCAAGTCGATACTGAACGGCCGCGAGAAATGCAATGAGTTTACCCTGGGGGTGGAGTTTCAGGGCAACACACAGGAGCGTCCGCTCACCGAGCATCAGATAAAGAGCGCCGTGCAGTATCTCGTGCCCATCATGCGCACCTACCACATCAGTCCCGACAGCGTGGTGACGCACGCCATGGTGCGCGACAACTATATGAAAGCCTATCCCGAGCGCAACACCAAGGACAAAGTGGACATCACACTCACAGAATACAGCCGCGTGATGACCGCCCTACGGGCTGCACTTGAGGAAGAACGGTAATGGCGGCTCACACGCCGCCCCACACCAGATGCCGCATGGGATGAGAACCCCATGCGGTGTCTTCTTTATAGACGAAGCCCACCCGACGGTAGAGGCGCTCGGCCGAAGGATTGCCCTGGTCGACAAGCAGTCCTGCTCTGAGCCCCAGTGCTTTTGCCCTCCGGGCGGCATCGAGCAGCAGGCGGCTCGCAATGCCATGGCCACGGTAGGCTTCCTCCACAGCCATCGAGTCGAGATAGAACTCGCCCGGCCCCGTCTCATCCTCCATCTGACTGAAGTCCTGTGCGAAGTGGATGCGTGCCGCCTCGATGAAAGCCCTGCGCAGTTCATGGAGCCGTCCTCCGTCGTAGCTCACCATGATGCCCACCGGCCTCTCCTCATCGGCATCTACATCCACCGCCACGATGGTGTTGCGGTAACTGTACTGCGTATCGGTGCGCCGCACAAGGCCGGTCATCACCCGCTCAAAATCGGCCAGCGTGTGGTCCGGTCCCGCAAAATACTGGCAGCAGTCGTAGTTCATGGCCTGCATAATGAGCCGCGCAATGGTCTGCGCCTGCTCAGGCACCGCCTCTTTCAGAAGGATGTTCATGGATAGTGCTGAAACTTTATGGATTGTTATTCTTTTGATGCAAAATTACAGGAAAAGCAGCTACACACAAACAAAATGGCTCAAAAAAGCGCGAAAGGATACAAAAAATGGGCAGGAGAGGGTATTTCTGAAATAAAAATGAGTAAGTTTGCAGAAACAACCTCCATATCGCCATGAAAAGAAGTCTACCCATCCAAATGATAGTAGTGACAGCCCTCTTGCTGCTGCTCACAGCCTGCGCCACCAGCCAGAAGAGCGCACTGATCAACACCCCGACACCCAAGCGCCCCGCCGGCCAGCAGAGCGCACTCGGCCTGAGAACAACGCCACTGCAGACCGTGCGTGTGGGCTTCGTGGGCCTGGGCATGCGCGGCCCCGACGCCGTGAGCCGCTGGTGCCACATCGAGGGCACCGACGTCAAGGCCCTGTGCGACGTGGAAGCCGACCGTGTGGAGGCCTGTCAAAGGCTGCTGCGGCAGAACGGCCGACCCGAAGCGGCCGCCTACAGCGGGAGCACGGAGGTCTACAAGGCCCTTTGCGAACGCGACGACATAGACCTGGTGTACATAGCGACCGACTGGATACACCATGCGCCGATAGCACTCTACGCCATGGAGCACGGCAAGCATGTGGCCATAGAGGTGCCCGCCGCCAACACGCTCGACGAGATATGGGCACTGGTGAACACCGCCGAACGCACGCAGCGCCACTGCATCATGCTGGAGAACTGTGTGTACGACTTCTTCGAGATAGCCACCCTGAACATGGCGCAACAGGGTCTCTTCGGCGAGGTGCTGCACGTGGAGGGCTCGTATCTGCACAACCTGGACGACTTCTGGGATGAATACTGGAACAACTGGCGACTCGACTACAACCGCCTGCACCGCGGTGACGTGTACCCCACCCACGGACTGGGACCCGACTGCCAGGTGCTCGACATACACCGCGGCGACCGCATGGACTATCTGGTGAGCATGGACACGAAGGCCGTGAACGGCAAGCGGCTGGTGGAACGGAAGACGGGTAAGGCCTGCACCGACTTCGCCAACGGCGACCAGACCTCGACACTGATACACACCGCCAAGGGAAAGACCATTCTGCTGCAGCACGACGTGCTCACCCCACGGCCCTACAGCCGCATGTTTCAGGTAGTGGGCACCGACGGCTACGCCTCGAAATACCCCATCCAGCAGATACTGCTGCGCAAGGAGGGGCTGCCGCAAAGTCCTGACTATCAGAACCTGAACGCCCATGCCGCCCTACCCGACAGCCTTTGCCGCGCCCTGCTCAACCAGTATCTGCCCGGCTTCGTAAAGGACATAGAGGCCACTGCCCGCACCATAGGCGGCCACGGCGGCATGGACTATATCATGGACTACCGGTTGGTATACTGTCTGCGCCACGGTCTGCCGCTTGACATGGACGTGTACGACATGGCAGAGTGGTGCTGCATCAGCGAGCTCTCACGGCTCTCGCTAGAGCACGGCTCCGCCCCCGTGGCCATACCCGACTTCACCCGCGGCGACTGGGCCAAGACAGCCGGCTATAGGCATGCCATGGCGAGATAAGCCCAAATTTAAGAATGACATATTTGGGGGATAATTTGGGAGGATGAAGATTTTTCGCTAACTTAGCGGCGCAGAATGGCTATGCGCCTTTTACTAAAGAAACCAAGACACCATCATGAGACGTTATCCAGTAGGCATACAGACTTTTTCGCGCATCATCAGCGAAGGCTATGTATATATCGACAAGACCGACCTGATGTGGAAGATGACCAGGGTGAGTCCCTTTGTCTTTCTGAGCCGTCCGCGCCGTTTCGGCAAGTCGCTACTCACTACCACACTGTGCTCCTTCTTCGAGGGACGGCGAGACCTCTTCGAGGGGCTCAAGGTGATGGAACTGGAGAAAGACTGGATACAGTATCCCGTGCTCCACATCGATGTGAGCATGGCGAAGGGACAGGAAAATGTGGAGATGTTGCGCCATGCACTGACACTTCAGTTGAGTCCGCTGACCAGAATATACGGCTCCGACCCGGAGGAGAAAACACCGGGAGCCGTCTTCGCCGGTCTCATCCGCCGTGCCTATGAGCAGACGGGCCGCCAGGTGGTGGTGGTGATTGACGAGTATGACGCACCGCTGCTCGACGTACTTCATGAAGAGGAGCAGCTGCCCGGCTTCCGCCGCGTGATGCAGGAGTTCTACCAGTGCCTCAAGGCTCATGAGGCCATGATTCGTTTCTGCTTCATCACGGGCATCACGAAATTCTCCCAGCTCAGTATCTTTTCCACCCTCAACAACATCACCAATGTGTCGCTCGACCCCGATTTCGCCGCCATCTGCGGCATCACG
>ONMI01000012.1 GCA_900318915.1 uncultured Prevotellaceae bacterium
ATCCCCATTCTGCTCTACGATGCCGCACATCGTGCCTGCTGTGCCGTGCATGCGGGATGGAGGGGTACGGTGAAACGCATCGCGCAGAAAGCCGTGCAGGCCATGGCAGGTACATACGGCTCCGTGCCGCATCAGCTGCAGGCTGTCATCGGCCCGGGCATATCACTTGAAAGTTTCGAGGTGGGCGACGAGGTATATGAGCAGTTCGAGGCCGCCGCTTTTCCTATGGAGCGGATAGCGAGAAGATACAAGAAGTGGCACATCGACCTTTGGGAGGCCAATAAACTCATGCTTCTTGAGGCTGGGGTGCCTGAAAGCCACATCGCCATCGATGGCACCTGCACCTATAAAAACACCAGTGAATATTTTTCCGCGCGCCGCTTGGGCATCGATTCAGGAAGGATATTCACCGGTGTGATGATATTAAAGTAATCGGAGTAATCGATTACTCCGATTACTCCGATTAGCGATAGCAGAAGCTCATAGCTCGTCTATTTCTTGTGCCGGTTCGCGCGCTGTGTGCGGTATTTCGCTTTCTGGCGTGCGCTGCCGCTGCCGTGTGCGCCGGTGATGTATTTCTTCTTCTTGGCCTTGGTCTTCACCTTGTCGGTGTCGGTAGATTTCTTGCCTCCACCTCCGCCACGGCCGAATACAAGGCCTCCGCCGGCTATGATCTCGTCAATCTCGTCGTATTTCTCCATGGGGCGGAAGAGTGTTTAGTGATGGAACAGACGCACACCAGTGAAGGCCATGGCGATGCCGTACTTGTCGCAGGTGGCTATGACATGGTCGTCGCGTACGGAGCCGCCGGCCTGGGCGATATACTCTACACCGCTCTTGTGAGCACGCTCAATGTTGTCGCCGAAGGGGAAGAAGGCATCGCTGCCAAGTGCCACACCTTTCAGCTGTGCTTTCCAGGCGGCTTTCTCTTCAGCCGTAAGGGCCTCGGGACGCTCCTTGAAGAATTTCTGCCACTCGCCGTCGCGAAGCACATCGTCGCACTCGTCACCGATGAAGATATCGATGGTGTTGTCGCGGTCGGCGCGGCGTATGCCGTCGACGAAGGGAAGGGCCATCACGCGCGGGTGCTGGCGCAGCCACCAGATGTCGGCCTTGTTGCCGGCCAGCCGGGTGCAGTGGATGCGGCTCTGCTGTCCGGCGCCGATGCCGATGGCTTGACCGTCCTTCACATAGCACACGGAGTTGCTCTGTGTGTATTTCAGCGTGATGAGGGCTATCATCAGGTCGCGGCGGGCCTCAGCAGAAAAAGTCTTGTTCTGGGTGGGGATGTTCTCGAAGAGGGCGGGATCGCTCAGGCAGATGTTGTTGCGGCCCTGCTCGAAGGTGATGCCGAACACCTGCTTGCGCTCGATGGGCTCGGGCACATAGGCGGGGTCAATCTTAATCACATTGTAGGTGCCCTTGCGCTTGGCGCGCAGTATGTCGAGGGCCTCGGGGGTGTAGTCGGGGGCGATAACGCCGTCGGACACCTCGCGTTTCAGCAGCGTGGCGGTCACGGCATCGCAGGTGTCGCTCAGTGCCACGAAGTCGCCGTAGCTGCTCATGCGGTCGGCACCGCGGGCGCGGGCGTAGGCGCTGGCAATGGGGGAGAGCTCCTCGTGGATGTCGTCGACGAAGTAGATTTTGCGGAGCGTGTCGCTAAGGGGCAGGCCTACAGCGGCACCGGCGGGCGATACGTGCTTGAACGATGCGGCAGAGGGCAGGCCGGTGGCCTCTTTCATCTCTTTCACCAGTTGCCAGCTGTTCAGCGCGTCGAGCAGGTTGATATAGCCGGGGCGGCCGTTGAGCACCTCGATGGGCAGTTCGCCATCGGTCATGAAGATTCTTGACGGTTTCTGGTTGGGGTTGCAACCGTACTTCAGCGGGAGTTCTTTCATTGTTCTATATTGGGGGTTAGGTTGTTTCTTTTGGGTGGCCTGACTGACCTCAACGAAAAAAGAGGCCCCTGTTCGGGGGACCTCTTTATCGCATGTGTTGAGATTAGGCTTCCTTCTTGATGGGAGTTCTCTTCTCCTTGATGCGGGCCTTCTTACCTGTGAGCTTGCGCAGGTAGTACAGTTTGGCGCGACGCACCTTACCACGCTTGTTCACCTCGATGCTGTCAATGTTCGGCGACTCGATGGGGAAGATACGCTCCACACCCACGGTGCCCGACATCTTGCGGACGGTGAAACGACGCTTGTCACCATGGCCGGAAATGCGGATCACCACACCACGGTAAAGCTGAATACGCTCTTTCGAGCCCTCGATAATTTTGTAAGCGACAGTGATGGTGTCACCAGGATTGAACTCCGGGAACTTCTTGCCGGTTGCAAATGCTTCTTCAGCAACTTTAATTAAATCCATTTTTATCTAAATGTAATAAAATTGTTTATCGTTCCAGCGCAACATAACTAGGCTACTCTTCTTCCTGTCAGCGATTACGCGGAAAAGCGGTGCAAAATTACTGCTTTTTTTCCTTTCTTCCAAATTATCAGCCTCTTATTTGATTTTTTTCTTCAAAATAACCCCTCCATATACGATTCTCATTTTTTTTAGCTATATTTGCCAAAAGACAAAATAATAATGCTATGAGAAAGAATATCATCTACTTAGGGTTCGCGGCCAGCCTGCTGCTTTTAGCCGCCTGCTCTTCGTATAAGGTGACGGGCGTGCAGCGCACCCGTACCCTGATCGATGCGCGCTACGACAAGCCGCTCGACAGCGGCGTGGCGGCCTTCATGCAGCCCTACACCGCTGAGGTGGACAAGCTGATGGCGCCTGTGGTGGGCGAGTCGGCTCTCTACATGGCGGCCGAACGGCCGGAGAGCACGCTGGGCAATCTGCTGCCCGACATCCTGGTGTGGGCGGGCAAGTTCTACAACGAGAAACCCGATTTCGGTGTGTACAACATCGGCGGGATGCGGGCGGCCATACCGGAGGGAAAAATCACTATCGGCGACATCTATGCGCTCGCTCCCTTCGAAAACAAGATTTGCTTCGTCACCCTCACCGGCAAGAAGGTGAAGGAACTCTTCAAGCAGATTGCAGGCAGGGGAGGCGAGGGCGTGAGCCATGAGGTGAAGCTGGTGGTAAGCCGGGACCTCAAACTCGTAAGCGCCACCATCCATGACAAGGAGATTGACCCCCAGGCGAAGTACCGGATTGCCACCATCGACTATGTCTCGCACGGCAACGACAAGATGTATGCCTTCAAGGGCGCTACCGACCGCAACGACCCCATGGAGGAGAAAGACCTGACCCGCTCCATCATTATGGAGTATTTCAAGGAAAAGGCCGCACAGGGCCAGAAAGTGGAAAGTAAGATAGAAGGACGTATAACGGTTGAATGACTATGAGAAGATTTTTGCTGCTTATGACGGTCGCCCTGCTCGTGGGGGCGGCTCCCGCGGATGCCAAGAAAAAACACTTGCTCATCCTGCATACCAACGACACGCACAGTTGTGTGATGCCGCTCAATGCCAACCTGGCCGATACGGCCCTAGCGGGGCGGGGCGGTTACCTGCGGCGCCTGGAGATGATCAGGCAGGAGCGGGCCGTACATCCCGACCTGCTGCTCTTCGACAGCGGCGACTTCTCGCAGGGCTCGCCTTACTACAACCTATTCAAAGGCGATGTGGAGGTGGGGCTGATGAACAAGATGGGGTATGATGCCGCCACCATCGGCAACCATGAGTTCGACTTCGGCCTCGACAACATGGCGCGTATTTTCCGCCTGGCGGAGTTCCCCATCGTCTGCGCCAACTACGACTTCACCGGCACGGTGGTGGAGGGTCTGGTGAAACCCTATATCATCCTGAAACGGCAGGGACTGAAAATTGGGGTGTTCGGACTGGCTCCCATGCTGGAGAGCCTCGTTGACGACGCCAACTGCCCCGGCGTGAAATACCTGGACCCGGCGGTCACGGCGCAGCAGATGATTGACGTGCTCAAAAAGAAGAAGTGCGACGTGATTATTTGCCTCTCGCACCTGGGGTGGAAAATTCAAGGCTCTTGCGACGACAATGTGATACCGCAGATTGAAGGACTCGATCTCGTGCTGGGCGGACATTCACATTCTTATCTGGAGCAACTGGAGTATGTGAACGACCGAACAGGCAAGCCCGTGCCGGTAGACCAGAACGGCAAGCACGCCATCTGGGTGGGAAGGATAGAGATGGAACTGAGCAATAAGTAGCAGGGAGAACCCTCACACTGCTTATAAGGCCTTCTTGCTGTCAAGAAGGCCTTCGTTTTATTCGAAATAGAAGGAGAGTACAATCATCTTGGTGTGCGACTCCTTCACCGACTTGGCATACACTTTCATGTTGGGATCGCGCAAACGGTCGGGGTGCGTGGTGTCGAGGCTGTTGCCTAAACTGAAGAGAAATTTCAGCTCCGGACGCAGTTTGAAGAAGGGCAAGTAGAAGTCGCAGCCGATACCGGCCTCAAGGAAGAGGTCCGACCGTTTCAGACGGATATAGTCGTTGTCCTTGCCCGACAGGTTGAGCATGGGGTTCACACCGGCCATGAGATACGGTCGGTGGTTGTTGAAGCGCGGGCCGGCGAAAATCAGGTCGAAAGCGGTGGAGATGTAGGCGGTCTTCAGGTCCTGGTGCTCTTCCACCCGACGCTCGTCGCTGAGATTCTTCAGGGTGAAGTGGCGGGTGCCGAAATACATGGCAGGCGCCACACGCAGCTGGAAGTTGGTGTTGAGGCGGAACTCACCCAGCACGCCCACGTTGAACCCCGGGTCCCAGCGGTCCTGGTCGCAGGTGATGATGCGCTGCTCGGTGGTGCCGTCTTCCAGGGTGATGATTTGCGGCCCCACGTTCAAAAACTCGATGTCCTGCAGGTGCGAACCTACCAGCACACCGAAGTGAAACGGCCTGAGGTCGATATAGGGCTTGTTTTCTACCTTGCGCTGCTGGGCAAACAATGATATGCTCCACACAAGCAGCAGGAGAAGAAGGGTATGTTTTCTTGTCATGACACTATATTAACGCAAATCAAGGCGGCTTATTATTTCGATTTTGTATAAATAACAAAAAAAAGTATCATCATTTGTAGGTATTTCAAAATATTAATGTATCTTTGCATCACCAAAAAGTAGGTATAAACATTATAAACCTTTAAAATAATTACTATTATGGCATACGTTATTGGTGAAGACTGTATCGCTTGCGGTACCTGTATCGATGAGTGCCCCGTTGGAGCTATCTCTGAGGGCGAGCGCTATTCTATTGACCCCGAGATGTGCACAGAGTGCGGTACTTGCGCTGATGCATGTCCGTCAGAGGCTATCAGCCTTCCGTAATTGAGAAGTTACTAACATCATTTCATAAGGCCGGTTTCGAAACCGGCCTTTTTTCGTATCCTTTATATACAAGGCATATATTGTATACAAGGCAAAAAGAAAAGAGGCATCCCTCTGGGGGAATGCCTCTTCAGGTTATACATTTATTTAAGGATATCTTACTCCGTAGCGGCGGGAGTGTCCTCGATGCCGAGAGCCTGCTTGGCAAGCTTGTCGTTGGGGTCGAGGTTGTACAGCTTCTGGAAGAACGGAGTGGCCGAGGTGAGGTCTTTCTTCGAGCTCCAGTAGATGTAGCCCACTGAGCGGTAAGCGGTCTTCAGATAGTTGGTCTCGTCCTCATCGAGGCTGCCCTTGTTCTCCAGCTCGGTGATGAGCGGCAGATACTGGTTCAGCGCCTCGTCGTCGAGCTCGGCGGCGTAAGCCTGGTAACCCTTCTGGAACTTGGCCCAAGTGCCGGCGGCAGGCACCTTCTCAGCCACCTTGTCATACACGGCCATTGCCTTGGCGAAGTTGCCCTGAGGATCCTCACCCTTCTTTACCTTGGCGATATAGATGGTGGCCAGCTTGTTGTATTCCGACACCTTCGGGGTGGGATTCTTGTCCATATACTGCTGGGCATACTCCAGTGCCTTGTCTTCATCGCCCATGCCTGTGTAGGCCTCGGAGATGAGCTGCAGCACCTTCACGTTCTCAGCGTCCATCAAGTAGGCCTTGTTGTACTGCTCGATAGCCTCGGCAAACTGTCCGTTGCCGGCCAGAGCCTGTCCGTAGTAGCTGTAGTCACCGGCGTTCACATCGGCACCGCTGGCCACGAGCTTCTTGGCAAACTCCACAGCCTCGCCGTAGTTCTTGCCGCTGTTGGCGTTGAGCAGGGCCAGACGGATGAAACCGTGGTTGCTGGGGAAGCGGCGGATGGCAATCTTCGAAATCTCAAGACCCTTGTCGAAGTTCTCATTGCTCAGGGCAGCGAGGGCATACTCGCCCAGACGGCCTTCGGTGAGCTTCTCGGGGTTCGACTTGTTGAAGTACTCCATGGCCTTGTCGTACTGGCCGGAGGTGTAGAAGATGTGGGCCGACTCAGCCTCCACGGGATAGTCGGGGATGTTCTTACGCAGTTCGTTGAGCACGCGCTCCGACTCCTGCGGACTGCGCTTGCGGTATACGTTGGCATAGCGCATGTAGCCGTCGGGGTTCTTCGGATCGAGCGACATGGCCTGCTGGTACCACATAGCAGCCTCACCACCGTCGTCTTTCAGCGCCTCGATGTCGCCAAGGAGCACATAGGCATCGCCGAAGTTCTTGTTCTTCTTCAGAGCGAGATTGGCACACTCCACAGCCTTCGGATAGTTCTTCACGGCCAGATAGGTATTGCCGAGAGCCACCATGGCGGCGGGGTCTTTCTTGAAACTCTTGGTGAAGTCTTTCACTGCGGCCTTGGCCGATGCCAGACCGCTGGGGTCTGCCTTCAGCGCCTTGGAAACGGTCTCCAGAGCCGACTCATAGCTTTGAGCCATTACGGGTGCCGACAATCCCATCATCAGCAACCCTGCGAATACATATTTAACTGCTTTCATAACGTTTGTTTTTGATTGTTTCTGTTCCGTTAGCTTGGCCCTGTCAGGGGGCCGTTTTGTTGATATGACTGAACGTCTGTCGGAAAGTTTAATCTGTTATCAATTTTTCACTTTTACACGGCGTATGGTGATATCGCCGCGGTAGGGCAGCAGACCGGCCCTGAGCACTATCATCTGCCCCTCAGGCTTGGCGATGTAGTTGGCAAAGCTCCAAGGCAGTGCCTTCTGCGGATCGACCACGATGGCATAGAGTGTGCGGGCGAAAGGATACTCTCCCGTGAGCAGGTAGCCGGCATAGGGCTTGCGGCTGTTGGTGGGAGTGGCTGTGTCCAGACTGGATACCGACATGACATGAATATTCTTCTTGAAGGTGATGTTGACAGAATCGAGGCGGTCGTTGAGCCAGTTCGAGCCTATCACACCAATGGCATTGGCAGTCTTGTCGACATACTCTATCACCTCCTTGCTGGAGTTGAGGTGGGTGATGTTGGGACTGTCAATGGGTTTCCCGCCCAGGATGGAGTCGACCACGTAGTGAAGGGTGGCGGAGCTGGCATTGTCGAAAATCACATTCATCTTGCCGAGCTTCGAGTTGGGGTTGAGCTGCTTCCAGTCGGTTATCTCGCCGCTGAGCACACGTTTCACGTCGTTCACTGTGATGCACGTGTCGTTGTTGTTCAGGTTGCAGATAAAGGCCAGACCGTCGTAACCGATGGGGAACACCGACGGCGACTGACGCAGCGTCTTCATATAGGCCACCTCGCTCTCCTTGAGCGGACGGGAAGTGAAATACAGACAAGTCTTCATCTCCTTGATGAGATTGAAGCCGTCTATTTCGTTTACATACTGCGGAGTGAGTTTGGCATTGGGGTATTTGTATTCAAACTGCTCCACAAGCTCCTCTATGATGGGAGCAAAACTTTCGTCAGAGGCGAAAGTTATCGCCCCTGACGTCGGTGTATCAGTTCTACCATTTCTCGACCTCTTGTCACAGCCGGCCAAAACGGCGGCTATGAACAAGATGCCGAAAAATGCATAGAGAGAGGTCCTTCTCATACTATTGCTGAAGTTTGAATTGGACGGGAAGATTGTACTTCACGCGCACAGCCTGACCGTTCTGCTTACCAGGATTCCACTTCGGCATCTGCTTGCAGACGCGAACGGCCTCCTTGTCGAGCGACGGGTCAACACCGCGCACCACCTGTACGTTGCTGATAGAACCATCGGGCTCCACCACGAACGACACCACCACACGACCTTGGATACCGTTCTCCTCGGCCACTGCGGGATAGTGAATGTTCTGGCCAAGCCACTGCATGAGGGCACCATTGCCGCCGGGGAACGACGGCTGCTGCTCCACCACGTCGAAAATCTTCTGCTGTACCTCGACCTTCGGCTCTTCCTTCACCTCTACCTTCTCCACCACAGCTTCACGTGCGGCTTCGACGGTACGGTCCTTCGTACCTTCCTGGTCCTTAGCACCCACAGCGACGTTCTTGTCAAGCTCGTCCATTTGCTTCATCTGGTTCTCCTCCTTCACAAGCTCATCTTTCTTGATCTCGGGGGCAGTGAATTTCTGGGTCTCACGTACTTCGGGAATTTCCTTGACTTGCTCAATCTTGGGCTTCTCAATCTTCTCTTCCTTCTTGTCTTCCTTAGCCTGCTCCTGCAGCTTCGAGAGCTCCATCTGCTCCATCATGGCGATACGCTCGGCCTCGGCCTTGTCGGCCTGTACCTTCCAAACGAGGAGACCACCTACGATGGCAGCAGCAGCAAGCAGAATGAGAATCGAGGTTATGTTGCGGCTCGAAGTTCCTTTACGGAGCTGATAGGCACCGTATTCCTTGTTCTTGCCGGCGAACACCATGTCGACCCATTTAGGGTCAGTCAAATCGATTTTTGCCATTTTACTTTCTTGTTTTAAGTGTTAGTGAATAGCGACCGTCTACATCTCAACGTTGCGCGACTTGAGCAGTTTCTCGTCGTCTGGGTTGAGTTTGTCGATCACGTATGTACCAATACTCAGAATCTGCATCTCATCGAGGGCGTCGACCATGTTCTTGTAAGAAGCATTGTCCGTAGGTTTAATCACAATAGTCAGCGTGGGAAGCTTGCGTCCGTCGGGCATCTCACCCTTCTTCAGCTTGGCCATCTCTTTCTGGAAGATAGAGTCGACAGCAAGTTCAGGCTTCTTGCCGCTGCTCTTGTCCATGTTCAGCTGCTTCACAGCCAGCTCAATCTCCTTAACAGGCACCTCGCCGGTCTCAACACGGTGGTTGCGCAGCACATTGCGGATGCCGGTGTCGCCACCACCCCAGGTAGCGTCTTTCAGCCACTGGGGGTTGTTGTACTCGGGGACACCTTCGCCGTAGTAAATCTTGTCTTTCGCTGCCAGATAGAGCGTCACGGTCTGAGAGGCTTTCGCTTCGTTCTTGTCATCCTTGTCGATGTTCTCGTCGTTGCTCGGCAGGGTCAACTCCATTGTCTGCGGCTTGCTCAGCGTAGTACAGAGCATGAAGAAGGTGATAAGCAGCATGAGCATATCCACCATAGGCGTGAAGTCTACGCGGACATTTATCTTTTTCTGTTTGCTTTCTTTCTTCTTGCTCATTTATTCGTCCTCCGCTGTTTTAAGGTTCGTAATCATGTAGTAGTGGCTCTCGTCCATGTCCTGGAGCTCGCTCATCACGCGCTTCACCGTCTTGTACGGGGTCTTGGCATCGGCCTTGAGGGCAATCTTGATGTCGTTGTTCACGTCACGGGCGGCGGAGACCCACTGCTGGAACTCGCTGGCGCCACCGTCAATACTGTCGAGAGGAATACCCTTTGTGGGCAGGATCTTGGAGCGGTTCTGGCTCGACATGGCCAGGTAGCCGGGGAGCTCGCTGATGGGCATACCCCAAGTACCGTCGATCTTGCAGTTCTCAATCTGCTTGGCGTTCAGATTGGGAATCACGGCCATCAGTGTCTGGCCGAGCTGCTCGCTGTTGTCAATGCTGAGGAACACCTGGCCGTTTCCGGTTGGAACCCCACCGGGGCCCTTTTCCGGGCTTACCAGAATCGTAAGGACGCCGTTTTCAGGCACCTTGATCTCCGACACTGACCCAGGGGTGTTCACCTTCACGGGCTCATTCTTGACGAATGTACTCGTCAGCATGAAGAAGGTGAGCAGAAGGGTCATAACGTCGGACATAGGTGTCATGTCAATCCAGACGTCACTTTTCTTAATTTTTACTTTACCCATAGTGATAAAATTTTAATAGGGTTAGCAAAAATTAGAGCTCCTCTGTGTGGTTTGCCTCAAAGTTCTGTGCGATAGAGTAACCAACTTCGTCAAGTGCGTAGGTCAGCTTGTCCACCTTATTGGTGTAGTAGTTGTAGGACACCACGGCGCACCAGGAGGTACCGATACCGAAGGCGGTGTTGATAAGGGCCTCGGAGATACCAGCGGAGAGGGCTGCGGAGTCGGCACCACCACCAGCAGACAGAGCGGAGAACGAGCGGATCATACCGACCACAGTTCCGAGAAGTCCGGTAAGTGTACCAAGCGTAACGATGGTAGCAATCATCGGGAGATTCATGGTCAGGGTAGGCATCTCCAGCTGGGTAGCCTCCTCGTGAGCCTGCTGAATCTTGGCGATCTTCTGCGAAAGCTTCAGACCCTTGGTCTGCTCCATCTCTCTGTAAGCGTTCAGAGAAGCGTTGAGCACGTTGGCCACAGAACCTTTCTGCTTGTCGCAGAGCTGCTGAGCCTTAGCAAAGTCGTTGGCGTTCAGAGCGGCCTTGATGTTGGCCACGAACTTGGGCAGAGAGCCTTTACCGAAAGCGGTTCTCAGGGCGAGCCAGCGCTCGATGGAGAGGGCGAGCACGGTGAGCAGCAGCGAGTGGATCACAGGCACGATGATACCGCCCTTGAAGATGGTACCCCATACGTCAGCAGGAGTCTCCTTGCTGGCATCCTGGAAGTGCATCGGGTTGCCGAACCATGTGAAGAACAGTGTGAATGCTACAATCACGCATACTACGATAATCCAGAATGCGTTTCTCACTCCCTGAAAGCCGCCAGACTTTTTTGCCGGGGCTTGTGTTGTTTTGTTTGCCATAATTTTGTTTTTAAAAGTTTGATTAAGTTATGAATAAATTTAAGTTGAAATATACCGATTTAACGTTAAACTTTCTCTTTTCGTGTCTTCGCACAACGCATGTGTGCATTTAACTTCGCAAAGATAATAATTTCGCAGAAACTTTCCTTACTCTTAAATAATTTTAACAATTAAATTTTTATTGCAGTTTGGCCAGTGCGGTCTTGATGCGGCTGAGGGCCTCGCGTATGTTGTCGTCGCTCGTGGCGTAGCTCATGCGGAAACAGTCGGGGTCGCCGAAAGCGTCACCGCCCACAGTGGCCACATGGGCTTCCTCAAGCAGATAGAGGGCCAGGTCGGTGGAGTTGTTGATGGTTTTTCCACCGTATTGCTTGCCGTAGAAGCTGCTGCATTTGGGGAAGAGGTAGAAGGCTCCCTCGGGCACGTTCACTTCCAAACCGGGTATCTCCTTGGCCAGTTGCACGATTAGGTCACGGCGGCGTTCAAAGGCTTTCCGCATCTCCTCTACGCAGGCTTGGTCGGCCTCGTAGGCAGCCACGGCGGCCTGCTGGCTCACTGAGCAGGGGCCGCTGGTGTATTGACCCTGCAGCTTGTTGCAGCCTTTGGCTATCCATTCGGGGGCGGCGATGTAGCCGATGCGCCATCCGGTCATGGCATAGGCTTTTGACACGCCGTTGACCACGATGCAGCGTTCTTTCATGCCGTCGAACTGTGCGATGCTCTCGTGGTGGCCCTTGTAGTTGATGTGCTCGTAGATCTCGTCGGCCAGCACGTAGAGGTCTTCATGGGCCAGCACCACCTGGGCCAGGGCGCGCAGTTCTTCCTTGCTGTACACGCTGCCGGTGGGGTTGCTGGGCGAGCAGAGTATGAGCATGCGGGTGGCGGGGGTGATGGCGGCTTCCAACTGCTCGGGGGTGATTTTGAAGTTTTGCTCGAAGCCAGCCTCGATGATCACGGGGCGGCCGCCGGCCAGTTTCACCATCTGCGGGTAGCTCACCCAATAGGGGGCGGGGATGATGACCTCCTCGCCCTCGTCGACGAGGGCGAGCACGGCGTTGCACACGCCCTGCTTGGCGCCGTTCGACACCACAATCTCGGCGGGTGTGTAGTGTAGGCCGTTCTCACGCTGCAGTTTGGCGGCGATGGCCTCGCGCAGGTTGGCATAGCCGGGCACGGGTGAGTAGCGCGAGTAATTGTCGCGTATGGCCTGGTGGGCGGCCTCTTTGATGTGGTCGGGCGTGTTGAAGTCGGGTTCGCCTACACTGAGGTTGATCACGTCGATGCCTTGCGCTTTCATCTCGCTGCTGCGCTGCGACATCACCAGGGTGGCCGATGCGGCCAGCCGGTTCAGACGGTTGGATAGTCTTGCCATGTGGTTGTATTTTTGTATGTTTTTGTTTCTTGTTTCTGTGTGCTTTCGGCCTGCAGTCCTTAAGTCTCTTAGATGTGCAGGTTGTGTCCCATGCGCTCTTTCTTGGTCTTGAGGTAGCGGGCGTTGTAGGGGTTGGGAGTGGTCTCGATGGGTATGTTCTCCACTATTTCCAGACCGTAGGCCTCGAGTCCCACGCGTTTTACGGGGTTGTTGGTGAGCAGGCGCATCTTGTGTATGCCCAGGTGGCGCAGCATCTGCGCTCCGCAGCCGTAGTCGCGCTCGTCGGGCTTGAAGCCCAGGTGCACGTTGGCATCTACGGTATCGTAGCCTTCCTCCTGCAGTTTGTAGGCGGCTATCTTGTTCATCAGGCCTATGCCGCGTCCTTCCTGCTGCATGTAGATGAGCACGCCCTGTCCGGCCTCTTCTATCATGCGGAGTGACTTGTGCAGCTGCTCGCCGCAGTCGCACCGCATGCTGCCGATAATGTCGCCTGTGGTGCACGATGAGTGTACGCGCACCATCACGGGCTCCTCGGGTTTCCATTCACCCTTGATCAGGGCGAAGTGCTCCAGGCCGGTGCTGGTCTGCTTGAAGGGGATAAGGCGGAAGTGGCCGTAGAGGGTGGGCATGTCTACCTCGGTGCCCACCTCGATGAGCGACTCCTTCTGCAGGCGGTAGGCGATGAGGTCGCGTATGGTGATGAGTTTCAGGTCGAACTCGCGGGCCATCTTGTGAAGCTGGGGAAGGCGCGCCATGGTACCGTCGTCGTTCATGATCTCCATCAGGGCGCCGGCGGGATATAGACCGGCCAGACGGCACAGGTCTATGGTGGCCTCGGTGTGGCCGCTGCGGCGCAGCACGCCGTGGTCCTGGGCATAGAGCGGGTTGATGTGGCCCGGGCGGCCGAAGGTCTGCGGGGTGGAGGCGGGGTCGGCCAGGGCGCGTATCGTCTCGCAGCGGTCGTGGGCCGACACGCCGGTGGAGCAGCCCTCCAGCTTGTCGATGGTGATGGTGAAGGGGGTGCCCAGCATCGAGGTGTTTTCCGACACCTGGCGGGGCAGGTCGAGCTCGTGGCACCGTGAGATGGTGATGGGCGCGCAGAGCAGTCCGCGGGCGTGCTTGAGCATGAAGTTCACCTTCTCGGGCGTAATCTTTTCGGCGGCGATAATCAGGTCGCCTTCGTTCTCGCGGTCCTCGTCGTCGACCACGATGACAAACTTGCCTTCGGCCACGTCTTTGATGGCATCGTCTATGGAGTCTATTCTTATCTCTTCCATGATAGGGGTTTTATGGTTGTGTCGTTTCTGTTACGGTTTTGTCGTCATTTTCTCCCCATTTCTCCGCTATGCGGGCGGTGATGGCATTGTTCACCTCCGTGATTACCTGCAGGTCCTTGTGCAGGCGCAGGCGGAAGCGCCACATGCGCAGGTAGAGGAAGATGCCCACGGGCAGCACGATGAAGGCGGCTATGTTCAGCCACCGCCGCTCGAAGGGCCGCGTGTGGGCTTTCACCGCGATGTAGGGATATTTGCCCAATTCGTTGAGTATCACCTTATCGCGGGTGTTTGACAGGTCTTCTATCACCGGTTCCAGCTCATCGTTGATGCGTTCAATCTCATGGTCGGGCTGATAGCGGAAGAACACGTTGATGATGTTGGGCGGCGACATCAGCCGGTGGGTGTGGGCATAGTCGGCGCATTCTTGTGTGAGGCGCGCCAGCGTCTGCTTGTCGGCAGGGTAGTCGGGGTCTTCTATAATCACCTCCTTGCCCATGACGCTGCGCTTGCGGCGCAGGCCCAGCAGGCGCATCACCCATTCGGTGTAGGCGTCGAGGTTGAACACGGCCGAGTCGTTGTTGGCCTTGTAGGTGAAGAACACGGCGGTGGGCACGAGCACGGCGGTGGCCAGGCTCTTGCCGAACCAGATGGTCCACATGCCTCCGCGGGCCATGCGGTAGCCCACGTTGTCGAGGATGTAGAAGATGATGAACACGATCACGGAGATGATGATGGGCAGTCCGAGTCCGCCTTTCCGGATGATGGCTCCCAGTGGGGCGCCGATGAAGAAGAAGAAGAGGCACGACAGGGTGAGCACGAATTTGTTGAGCGCCTCTATCTTGTGCTGACGTATCAGTTTGTCGCCGTCGCTGGTGAGCATGCCTTTGAAGTCGAGCTCCATAATCTGCTGGCTCACCTTGCCCGACGCCATGTTCACCGCGCCCTGCTTCTTGTCGTCGGTGAAGCGGGCGTAGAGGGTGTCGAAGGGCACTTTTTCCGCCCTGGCTATGCGCAGCGAGTCGTCTCTCGCCACCTTGGGCTGGGTCAGGGTGTAGAGCTTGGCCTCCTTGAAGTAGTTGTATCCGATGCTGTCGTAGTAGTGGTTCAGTGAGTCGATGTCCTCGTCTATCTGCTTGAGGCTCTTGCCCTGCGCCACATGCGAGAAATTGCTCGCGTCGGTGAGGTTGAACTCGCCGTCGAAGTCGAGCAGCAGGGTCTTCTTCCAGAAGGTCTCCCGGCGGTAGGGCACCTCGGCGCTGTTCATGAGTCCCTGTTGCCGCATGTTCTCAAACCACTCGCCGCTGTAGAGGGTGAGCAGCAGGTGTTTCTTCTCGGCGGTCGACTGCAGCATGCCCGAGTCGGCCAGGATGATGGCGGCGTCCTCGTAGCTGTCGGTCATGCGGTATATCATGATGCCGTAGAGCTTGCCGGTCTCCATGTCCTTGCGCTGCACGTAGAGGTTGCACTGCGGCAGTCCATCGTAGAAGATGCCCTCCGGTATCTCCAGCTCGGGGCTCTTCTGTTTCATCGAGATGAGGAGCTGCGCCATCTTCTTGTTGGCGCGCGGACCCAGGTCGTTCTGGAAGTAGAACGAGCCGATGGCGATGAGGGTGACGAAGACGATGAGGGGGCGGAGGGTCTGCATCAGCGAGATGCCGGCGGCCTTGATGGCGGTGAGCTCGCTCGACTCGCCCAGGTTGCCGAAGGTGATGAGCGAGGAGAGCAGGATGGCCAGGGGGAGAGCCTGCGGCACCATCATCTGCGCCATGTACCAGAAAAACTGTGCCATGACGTCGAGGGTGAGACCTTTGCCGATGAGGGTGTCGATGTATTTCCACACAAACTGCATCATCAGCACGAAGAGGCTGATGAAGAATGTGCCTACGAAAAGCAAGCCAAACTGCTTGACGATGAATATGTCGAGTTTCCTGATTCGAAGCATAATATCTCCTCATGGCGCCATGGTGGCTACCAAAATGCAAAATTACGACAAATAATCAAGAAACGGATAGGTTTTTCAGTTTTTTAGCCTTTACAGACCGGTAGAGTGGTGCAGGCGCTCCAGATTCTGCTCCCATATCTGGGTCAGAGCGTCTTCTTCTTCCGGCAGGGCATAGTCGGTGATGCGGAGCATGTAGTCGCCCGTCAGTTCGTTGCGGAGCATCTGAAACTCCAGGTAGGCCTGGTCGTCGGTCTCATCGTCCCACCGCAGCGTGATGCTCTTGTTTTTCACCTTATTTAAAATAGTAGCGGTGCGTATCTCCTGGTGGCGCCAGGGGTCGCCCCAAATAAACTGTATCCGGTCCTTCTGCTCTGTGGCATCATCGGCCACCCATTTCTTCAATCCTCCGGCGGTGCTAATCAGTTGCCAGATGATAGAGCTGGAACGGGAGTGCAGTGGGTGCTCTAAAATGAGTTGTTGCTTTTCCATAAATGTCGCAGCTTAGGTTAGATAGTGCCATACCGCTGCAAAAATACAATTTTTTGCCACTAAAAAAGAAAGAAATCATAAAAAAATTTTGCGGTTTCAATTTTAATGCCTACCTTTGCACCCGCAAAACAAATGATGGCGGGATAGCTCAGCTGGTTAGAGCGCATGATTCATAATCATGAGGTCATCAGTTCAATCCTGATTCCCGCTACATGCATAATCAGAGAGTTACGAAGTTCGTGACTCTCTGATTTCTTTTTGGGTGAAATGAAAGTGAAATTTCTACTGGTGGCCGCCAGGATGGTCATGGAACCATTGAAAAAGAGCATGGTGAGAATCACCTGCAGCATGGATTCGGTTCTTGTCAGCAAGTGATTCTTTTTCTTTATGTTCATTTCTATTGATCCTTATTTTTTTGCAGGAGGGGATTATTTGATTACAAATTTTTTCCCGCCGGCGATGTAAATGCCGGGAGGCAGACTGCTGGCGCGTTCGATGTTGTCAGCAACTTTAATACCGTATAGGTTGTAGATTGCTGGGTCTTGGTTATATTCAGATGGTTTTGGCAGACTGATTTTCGTGGTCCCCTTTATGACGGGACGAATGGGGATGCCCAAAAAGTATTCGAAGTTCGCCATCTCTGCATTTTCCGAACTGAGGGCTAAAGTGTAAGCACCCGGATTGATCTCGAGTCCCCCTATGCTATAGATGGGCATTCGCTCGGACAACCAGTAAATACCGTAGGTGCTTTCATAGTAGAGATCGCCGAGGAGGCGGATGCCCGAAGAAGGCAAGAAGATGGTGTTGCCGCTTGGACCAGCAAACTGACCTCCAGAGATGCCGTCCTTTGTCGTCCATAAGTAGGCACAGTTGTCAAACAACTCTTGGACTTGTCCTATCGATGGTATCTGCCAATTTCCATCCCATTTGACGTGTGCCACGTCGTACTGAGTGTTGGCAATGTCGCCGCCAATGTCATGCAAAGTTTCATCATTGCCGTCACAATGTATGTAGGTGCTCCAATCATAAATGTCTTTTTCCTCCGTCTCTCCCCAAGCGTAGTAGCCGCCGTTGGCTTCAGGCGCTGAAGCTCCGACATTGCAGCACGCCCATTTCGTTCCAGAAGGTAGGCCCAAGTCGATGGCATGGGGGTGGTCGTCATTAGGGCAATGAGTGATTGGTTCCTCAACTGTCACTTTAATTGTGGCGGTCTTGCTGCTTTTGATGTCGGTCACGATAATGATGGCTGAACCGGCCCTGAGGGCTGTGACAGTTATGGTATTGCCTCGTAAAGTGGCAGTCGCAACGGTTTCATCATCGCTGTAGGCTGTGTAACTGTCAAAGCCCCAGATAATATCAACGGTCTTTTTTAAACCAACATAAATGGTAAGGTTTGAAGAGGAGAGAATTAAAGAATCTTCAAAACCACATGCGATGGGACGTACAGAATGACCCGAATAGCGATAATTATAAAATGAGGATGGGATGATTGAGTCAACATGGAAAGATCCGCAAAATTCAGCGTCTCCATAAGAGGATGACCAATACCAGCCACCATAGATGCCGTTATTGTCGAAGTAGGTTTCGTCTTCTATGCAGTAACCTGTCGCTGGCAAGAATATGCTGTTCCCGTTCGGACCTGTAAACAAGCCGCCTTTAAGCCCATTTATCGTTAGCCACTCAAAAGAACAATTTCTCACCAGTTCTTCATATCGTAATACATTCGGCATCTGCCACCCTTCGCCCCAAGCCAAATATGCCACATCGTATTGTGTGTGGGCTATGTCCTCGCCTATTTCCGTAAATACGTAATATTTCTTATCCCCGAAATATTGATACGCATTACTGTCGTCTACTTCATAGGCATATTGGTAAGATGCAGGCGAATAGATGTTTTTTTCCTCCGTCTCCCCCCAGGCATAATACCCTCCACAATCTTCGGGCTTGTCGGCTCCCACATTGCAACAAGCCCATTTAGCACCTGAGGGCAGGCCGAGGTCAATAATGTGGGGGTGGTTGTCATCAGGGCAGGATTGGGCCTTGGCTATTAGAGCGATGGCAAGAAATGCGAATATCGTTAATCGTCTATTCATGGTTGTACTGATTATTCCTCCTCTGACTGCAAATATAGAATAATTATTTCAAATTGGGAATAATGCGCCCGCCTTTTTTATCACCTATCGGTCATTATGTTTCGGATCTATTTTCCTGGCTTTTTTCGGGCCTCGCCATGTGCCGAGTGGTCTGGTGTATGTGGTTCTGCACGGTGAGGAGACTTGACAAAATGTCAAAAACTGACAGATTATATCATTGCGTAATTGTTACGCGACATATTGGCATGCTTTTCACCATTTTTGCCCTGAAAAATGGCAGAAAACCATTGGCACACTATTTGCGGTTATGTTATTGCGTGAATATTACGCAATGTTAACTTAATAAATTTGATTTTATGCAGTACACAGTTAGAGATTTGTTGCACGGAGCAAGAGTGATGTCGAGAAGTGTTTTCGGTCAGAAGGATGAATACACCATCAAATTCAATCATGAGGACGATGGTCTCTGGTATGTGGATTTCCCCAACTGGCCCTTCGACCATCACAATCTTCTGATGGTGGCAGGTGCCGACAAGTTGTGCGCCTTCCTTTCGGATGATGATGTGACCTCCGAAATCCTGGTTCGTCCGTCGAGCAAGAGACTACAGCTCGAGGGTTACGCCGAACTGATTATCTGGCTCTGCCCTGTCACCCTGTTTGTCCTGGGCAAGTATCCCAAGTACATGTACATCAAGAAAGCTCCCCGTGCAACTTCGTCCAAGTAAGCTTGGAATTACGAATCCGATAAATAAGAGAGTGGGCGACGGACATGCCATGCGCATGGCACGACTCGAGGAACCGGGCACCGGCACCATCACCACCGGTAAACTGGACCTGAGCTCTTGCGTCAACCAGCCCATGCTCACCTTCGACGCCAAGTCGGAGACCATCCATGAGATATCTCTCTACGGATGCTCGGAGTATGGTGCACTGCAACCGCTCGGCACCTATCCGGTGACCACCGAATACAGCACCATCGAGGTGCCCGTGGGAGCCGTGGCAGGCGGACGCTTCTCGCGCATCGTCTTCTCGGTCGACTTCCAGGTGCCCACCCATGCCGGTTGGTTCGAGGTGGAGAGCTGGGGTGATACCATGTATCTCGACAATATCTGCATCACCGATACCGATGGCATCACCGAACTATCCGACGTCACCGGAAAAGACCGCTTGAAGGGCCTGAAGGGCCTCTACCTGGTCAACGGACAAAAGATGGTGATCAAGTAAAAACCAAACCCTCTCAATGACAGAAAGGCCGCCGGAAATCATTCTGGCGGCCTTTCTTCTTGGAAAAGCTCGTGTCGCCTGATGGCTCAGATGCCGGCACCGTCGATGAAACCGTGGAATTTCACGGGCTTGGGCTGCCGCACCTGTGAGTGGGGCGCCACATCCTTCGTAATCCACAGGTTACCGCCTATTATGGAGTCGTGCCCTATGCGTATGCGCCCCAGCAGGGTGCTGTTGGAGTAGATGGTCACACGGTCTTCGATGATGGGGTGGCGGGGCTCGTTGAGCAGCGTGCCCTCCTCGCTGCGGTGGAAGTTTTTGGCACCTAATGTCACGCCCTGGTAAATCATCACCTCATTGCCGATGACAGCCGTCTCGCCAATCACGATGCCCGTGCCGTGGTCGATACCGAACGAGGCCCCTATGTGTGCCGCTGGATGGATGTCGACACCGGTGATGGAGTGGGCGCGCTCTGTCATCATGCGGGGCACCAGGGGCACACCGGCTTCATACAGGGCGTGGGCCACACGGTAGTGCAGCATCACGGTGATGGCGGGGTAGCAGCTCACAATCTCCACAGGAGAGGTGGCGGCGGGGTCGTTGTGGCCCACGGCCTCCACATCGGTGTAGAGGAGCGACTGGATGGAGGGCAACTCACTGATGAACTGCTGCGTCATGGCTTCTGCGCGCGTTGCCGTTTCCCCGGCGGCTCCGGCTCCGGTGGCACGCAGACCGGCTTCTATCAGCGGGCGGGCGAGGCTTGCCACTGCCTGAAGCTGCTGTGCTGTGCCGTCGGCGGTTGTCTGCTGCCGTGGTGCGTAGATAGTGGGGAAGAAGAGGCGGCGCAGCACCTGCATCAGTGCCCCGATGTCTTCGACAGAGGGCAGGAAGCCGGTGCCCTGCCATTCCTTCTCTTTCTCTTGTTGGAGATGCTGCATGCGCTGGGCCGTTTCGGTGGTGAGTAGGTCGATGTCCATATGGCTTGGATGCTGAACGGTTAGACGAAAAGGTCGGTCGACAGGTAACGCTCGCCGGTGTCGGGCAGCAGCGCCACGATGGTCTTTCCGGCGTATTCGGGCAGCAGCGCCAGACGGAGGGCGGCGGCGTAGGAGGCACCGGATGAGATGCCCACCAGCAGCCCCTCGCGCTGTGCCAGGCGCCGGGCACCCTGCTGGGCCTCCTCATAGCTCATGGTGATGATGCGGTCCACCACACCGCCGTCGTAGGTCTGAGGCACGAAACCGGCACCGATGCCCTGTATCTTGTGCTTGCCGGCCTGTCCGGTGGAGAGCACGGCCGAGGTGTCGGGCTCCACCGCCACCACTTCTATTTGCGGTTTGTGGCGTTTCAGCGCCTTGCCCACACCGCTCAGGGTGCCGCCCGTGCCCACGCCGGCCACGAACACATCTACCTCTCCGTCGGTGTCGCTCCATATCTCCTCGCCTGTGGTGCGCACATGGGCGGCGGGATTGGCGGGGTTCTCAAATTGTCCCAGGATCACGGCGCCCTCTATCTCCTGCCGCAACTGTTCGGCGCGGGCTATGGCGCCCTTCATACCCTGGGCACCGGGGGTCAGCTCCAGTTGGGCGCCGTAGGCGCGCAGCAGGTTGCGGCGCTCTATGCTCATCGTCTCGGGCATGGTGAGTATCACCTTGTAGCCGCGGCTGCCGCCCACCCAGGCCAGTCCCACTCCGGTGTTGCCACTGGTGGGCTCAATGATGGTGGCGCCGGGCTGGAGGCGTCCGTTCCGCTCGGCATCTTCTATCATGGCGAGCGCAATGCGGTCTTTCACACTGCCGCCGGGGTTGGCATACTCCAGTTTCACTATCACGCGGGCCTGCTGCCCCTTCTGCTTTGTGGTTTCCAGGAGCGGGGTGTGCCCGATCAGGTCGGTAAGTTTTTTGTAAATTTTCATACTGTTTTTATTTTTATGGTTGAGATTGCTTGTGGATGGATTCGCTCTTAGGATAAATGCGGAAGGCTCCGCCAATCTATGCCGATTAGCGGAGCCTTCCGTAGGGTGTTCTGTATGTCGATGCCAGACCGTCTCTATACCTACACACCATTTGTGCCGCTAATCAGCCGATTAGCGCAACAACACAAAGCGCGGTTCTGTAGGGTAGGGGTCGTCATCATCCTTTTTGTCTTTTTACGGCTGCAAAAATAATCACTTTGCTTGAAACTACCAAATTTTTCTTCCGATTTTTTAATTTTGTTGCCGCTTTGGTTGTATTTTGTCATTGTTGGCTGATTATGTTGAACTAGTTATGAAAAAGTCGAGACCCAAACACAGGTCTCGACTTTTTCTATTACTCAGGCAGGCTGTATGAGCATCGCCTATTTCGATAATTTCATTCGAAAGCCAGAGGATTTTCGTTCGACAGCACATCGCCAGAATCAGACACCTTCACAGAGTGGTCAATGTCTACCGAGAGAGCGATGCAATTGCTTGTTTCCACGCAAAGCGTTTTGATTAACGGTTTGATATACTTTTTCATATAGTCTTAATGATTATTATTTCACCATAATTTTCTTTCCCTTCAGGATGTGCAACCCCTTCTGCTTCAAGTCAATCTTCACACCATCGGCACGGAAGTGGTCGGTGTCTTGTTCGGCTTGGCGAATCATGTCTATGAGCAGGGTCTCATCGAAGATGATTTCAAGGCTGTTGTTCTCATCCTCATCCAAGTAATACAGCAAGTATGCCTTGAATCTCGGTATAACCAGTCCGCGCTCTGCCTGATGGAACTTGGGCTTTCCGGTCAGGTTGGCTAAGACATAGACATCGTCAGTAGTCACCGTGAATGGTTCAAAGGCTGTGCCGGTGAGCAGATTGTCGGTGAGCAGGGTGGCTCCGTAGGCAGCAGGAATGTCTATTCGGCTGCCTGCATCGCCCTGAAGCACCAGACCCTCGCCAGCGGCTGCAACCTCTACTTCGTTGAGGATTACACGCTGTGTATTGTACACTTTGCCGTAGTATGCCTTCACGGGTGCGGATGCCTGTGTGAAGTCCAGACCCACAACACTTGAGTAGGTGCAGAGGCCACTGGCCGACATATAGACGGTGGCACCCGGCTGCAGCACGAAGAAGCAGTTGGTCGCTTCGTCGCCGAAGCTAACGCTCTGTTCCTGGCTGTCGATGAAGCCCTCGGCCGTGCAACTGATAACATAGTCCTTTGAAGTATCGTCTACCTGCATGGTGAATTGACCCGAAGAGTTGGTGGTCGTAGTGTAGGTTACATCACCGCTGCGCAGGGTGACAGTAGCTCCGACAACGGGCTCGCCATCGGCTGTCTGTGCTGTAATGATACCGTTCACCGTGTTGTTGGGCTCCGTCTGCTCTCTGGGTGTGAACGAGAGGAGGTAGGTCTCTCCGTTGGCGGGCAGGTTGCCCACAAAGTGGATACGGTTCTCATAGAGCGGGTCTTTTCCGTCGCGCAGGGTCCGATCGGTACGCCACACATTGTCGAGCGGTATCTCCACACCGTCGCTCTGCCTGATTACGGCTGTAAGCTCCTGCTTGCCGTCGGTCGGGTCGATGAGAGTGCCGTAGGTCCAACCGGCCTCCGACGGACTTACTGAGAGCAGATAGTCGTCGCCCTGAGGCGTGAGTGTGGCGGCAGCGGCCATGCCCACCATGTCGTCGGTACCGTCGGTGAGGTACACCTTGTCGGGCAGGTCATCGGCGTCGGCAATGTCGTTCACCAGGAATCCACGCTTGCCGTCTGCGGCGGTGAAGCCGTGGATAAGTTCATGGATTCTGACTTCGTCGAGCAGCGAGAGGTCTTCGTTGCCGTAACTGGTCAGGTGGTTGTAGCTCACACTGTAGTCGGTGAAGTGGCCGAGCAGCGAACTTTGCAGCCACCACTGGGCATAGGTCTGGGTGCCGGCCTCAATGGTGCCGAAGTCATTGGCTATGCTTTCACCGAATGCCAGTGTCTTCTCCTCGCCGTTTACCTGCGAGCTCAAGATCTCGAAGTCTATCAGAAGACCTTTCTCATTGTCGATAATCTCAGGCTGCTGGGTAGTCATGCGCACGTTGGTGGCGTCGCCATAGCCCTTGTTGTTGATGAGCAGGGCGAACTCGGCGGGCTCCATGGGCTCCACAACATCCTCCGTGAGCGGGTCGTCGCCATAGACATCGCGCTGCAGGAAGTAGTCGAGGTCAAGTTCCGGCGAAGGCTTCACTGTCAGTGTGACGGGATACAGCTCGCGTGTCACTTCCAAGCCTGAGAAAGGATCAATGTAAGAGAGTGTTCCGCCAAATGAATAATCAACAGGTCCAGTTGGTGCTGCGTACTTCGTTGGGATAAATATGATAGTTGCTATTCCAGTCCCACCTGCGGCAAGCGACCAACCACTCGTCAAATCCAATTCTCCATTGAAACCATTCAGTGTCTCAGGATTGATTTGGAACTCATGTGAAGTCGCCACCTTGCCATCGGCACTGCTGACATTCAAAGTCAACTTGACATCTGTCATGGCTTCCGTCTCATGACCGTTGAATATGGTCAATGTGCCACGGAATGCCTGACGGGTCATCACCATGTTTTGTGTGAACTGTAGGGTTATGGATGCACAAACAGTAGACTTGCCTTCCTGCAATTTTTCATAACAACGATTCAATTCTACTCCCCACATTTCTCCAACACTGTTGTAACCCATCTCAATGGCTTCTTTTTCAGCTTCTTCCATCTTTGAATAAGCATTCTTTATGTTTTCATAATGAATGCGATTCTCAGAATCCTGGCCAGTAAGGTCAAAAGTAGTCGTATTGTTCAATCTCTCAATAAACTGATAGTATTGGGTAAGACTGATTCCCATAGGTTTGTATAAGAGATAATCATCCGCCACAAGGTATTTATTGTTGGTAAATGCAACTTCATCCAAAATGGCTTCCATCTCTCCTAAGGTAGTATTTGTCACCCAAGCACTATCTCCAAACAGTTCAATGATAATATCCAGATAACTACAGTATTCCTTAGAAGTTGTCATAGCGGCATTTCGTAGTTGTGTAATATAACTTGGTTCTGATGCCGCTCTCTTAGCACGGTTATACAGGCTTTCTGGATCACAAGGTTCTGTAAGTGAAATCACACATGATGCCACGTCTGCTAATGTGCCAATTCCCTCACATATTGCGGCCACAGGAATACCAACACCTGTCACAGCAGTTGAAGATTCACATAATGCTGCAATACATCCAACTCCAGATAATGTGCAATCTGCATAAAAGCGCCAATCTGTATCACCTTCAATTGAACTCTTGCCACAATCTATACCACCTTTAGCACATCCCAAAGCGCTTGGTAATATGAAACTGATTCCACAGTCTACCAATTTCTTGGAATAATGGTCTACGCATGGTATACAATTGTTGGTCTCGTCTTTTGTCGTCACATTGTTATTATTCGTATTGGGGTTATACCATGGGATGCCAGGACCAATATTGGGGCCATTGGGGCCGGTCGGACCGTAAGGACCTCTCGGACCAACCCACGGACCTGAAGGTCCTGTTGGGCCGCCGCTGCCAGGTTTTATCGGGCATCTCAAATATGGTACTCTTACAGTATATTCATGCCATTTTCTGTCTTTTCCACATACCCACTTGTATGAATCTATAAAATCCTGAACGCATCCGTCTTCAGAAGAGGCTCTCCTGTTTACTGACGAATGATGTAAGCGAGTCACCTTAATAGGGATGACAATGCTTTGCTGTGGAGCAATGGTCAGACCCTGGTTTTGAGCCAATGGCTCCCATACGAAATCACCAGTTCTTTCTTGGAAGACAACTTCTGCATCTTCAGCATTGATAAGACCTTTATTAGTTAACTTAGCATAGAAGACCAATGATTCTCCCTCATTAAGGTTCTCACCCTCAATCCTACTGGGTACTTCCAATACGACAATAGGCTCTGGTACATTGGTCTCGAATGTCACGGTTGTAACAATCTCATACTCATCCTCGACCTCTGTTTCTTCCACTCTCCAATCAACTGTGATGCCTTGCACACTGAGGTTGATTTCCTTAAACGTTTCTGTACCTGGGTCAACATAGATGTTGTTGGAATAGGAATCATGGTTGTTGGCTGTGACAGATAGACTGTAATAACCCTCTGTCAATTCAACAGACAATTTTCCGTCAGGCCCGGTCAGTCCCTGTGCCACCAAAGCTTTGGTGACGGGATTACGTACAACAACCTGTGCGCCCTCCACATGCGGCGCAAGTTCTGTATAGTAGGTGTACTCATCCATCACATCAACGGTCAGTGTGCCTTTTTCTTCAGCAACGGGAGTAATGTTGAACTTTACAACAGTTCCTTCGCCATTCTCACAATTGATGGCAAACTGTCCTGTTTGCGGAACGTTGAGCTGCATGTCGTCGGTTGGCGTGAATTGCAAAGCTATCGTTGTTGTGTCGTTTTGGTTCATTGAGGGTAGCTCGTTGCCTGAAAGCGATTTCATCCAGGGCACCAATGCCAACACGACTTTTCCAGAATTACCTTTACCGATGTTGGTCACCTGAATGCTGTATTCGCGCGACTTGCCTTTGGTCATGGTTGTGACCAGTTCATCAACACTTGCTACAAGTTTTGCCCGTGCATTCCTGCAATAGAAATACAACGTCTGGTCAAGCGTGACTCCCTCTGCTGTCGTAATACGCAGGTTGATTTCATCCCAATCGTTACCATCGGTAGCAGCTGTGCCGGTCAACGAATAGGTCAGTTGCACGGTTTCTCCACCATTAATGGTTGTCGGGATGTCTACCGTTACTTCGCAGTTGTCAGGCTTTGACAAAACCTCCACCTTGACGTCAGTGAGGTCAAGAACACCAGGATTGACGTAACCGATATTTCCGTTGTAGGTATCACCCATCGTCACATCGCAAGTGACATACCCTCCACTGGTGCGTCTCAATCCGTACACGTCAAATGAAGCCATAGCCTCTGTTAGTCCCTCGCCCGGGAAGCAGGCGCCCGCAATAAAGTGTCCAGACTGCAGAGAATAGAGCTGCCATTCTGAAGAGAATGCTCCTTGGGCATCGGTTTCCACGGTTTGGGTTTGCCTTGCACCATCATTGATGACGTAGACCTCCACTGCAGTGTTGGCAATGCCGTTTCCATTGAGTTGTCCTGTCACCAAGACTTTGTCACCTTGGTTGTAAATGGTTTTGTCTGTGCTGACTGTCGCCGTATAAGGTGCGGTGGCAAGAACGGAAACCTCTGCGGAGGTGTTGTTGTTGAATGACAGTTCGTCGATGGCACTGTTCTCATTTACAACAGCATAATACCTGTGTGTACCCACATTGGATGGCAAGGCAACAGGAATCTTTACTGTCTCTGTCTCACCTACAGCCAACTGCTTTTCGGTGTAAGCCATGGTAAGGGCATTGTTTACGCCCTTTAGGTAAACTTTAACAGCGACATCCCTTGGCAACACATCCAGTCCCTTATTGGCTACATCAATGGATAATGTCACATGACCTTTCACAGTTTCCGATTCTTTGCTTGCCGTAATATTACTGATATAAGCATCCGGTTTTGTCTGGTCGGTCACATTCAGATAACATGTTCCAGCACTCATTCCGTCAGCTTCGGCCGTGAATACAATTATTTTCGAGTCATTTTGTACATCATTGGATGCAATCGTTACTTCCGTTGAGGTGGAATTGGCTCCCGCTGGGATTGTTACAGAATGATTGTATGTCAAGATTCCGTCATTGTCGGAAGAAAGGTTGACAATCAAGTCTGCAGCAGTCGAAGTGTTGCGTGTGACGGTCAAGGAAACAGTGCCGCCCTCTCTCACGGTACTGGCTGCTGACGCCAAGGACAATGTAGGTCCGTCATTGTCGTATACTTCCAGCTGAGTGTTTACGGCACCGGCTGATTCGCCTGAGGCACTACAGCTGCATGATGAGACATAAACAGCTGCAGTGATGGTGTAAATACGGTCACCGTCCACGTTCGCATTGTCAATGGGGCCAAGATTGAAATGAATCTCATCCACACCACTTGCCATCTCTATGGTGGAATTGGCATAATAAATGCTACCATTGGAGTTGTCGGACAACTTGACAGTGATTTTCTTGTCCTGATTAGTCAATCGACGTAATACGCCAGATATAGAAACAGGACCGGCACTCTCTGACACTTTGTCGGGTGAAATCGAGAGCTGCAACACTGGCATATCATTGTCTTGCAACAGTATAAGTGCTTCACCGGTATTGTGCCTTGGAGCGACGGCTGTAAACATGTTGGACAAATCTACATCTGGGATTTCGTTCTCCGTTGCTGTCACATCTATGGTAACAGATTCCTCATTGGCGGGAATTGTTACTTGTGATGGGAATGAGAAGCGTCCGTTGTTTTCACTTGTCAGTGTCACTACAATGGACTGTCCCGAAACTCGGCTTGTGGTGACGGTGAGCTGGAAGGTCTCACCCTCATTGACCACGCTTTTCGATGCTGTGACACTGAGGTCGGGATACTCGTTGTCCTCGATGATGATGCGCTGACTCACTGCCGCATATCCGTTGCCGCTTATCGACAGGTCGACGATAGAGTCGTTGTCGAGAATAGTGTTGTCGGCAATAGGCAGATAGATTACCGCACCGCTTTGTCCGGCGGGAATGGTGATGGTGTTGGGAATGTCGATGCGGCTGTCGGCTGTGGCGGTGATGCCGAACGACTGTTCCTCAGTCCACCGTCCGCTCCGGTTGAGTCGTACATAGACACTGCTTGCCTCATTCTCAACAAACCTTGTGGGCGATACCTCAAGTGTGAGTCGCTTGCCTACGGTGTAGACGGACTCGCTCTGACCAGTGTTGTTCGCAACTGCGTCGGACCTTTCCTTGACACCTTCGAACGGAACGATGCGTACTTGTATCTTCACCGGTCCGTCTATGCCTAAGAGGGCAGGCAGGTCAACCTCTGTGCTGCGGTTCACACCTGACGTTCCGCCTAATGATTCGCGGTAGTATTCGGTGGCTATCAGCTTGCTCTCGCTGCCGTCTTCCGATACCAGCGACACTTGCTCGCTCCATCCGTCGCCGGTAGAGGCTTGTCCTATGTTCCGCACTTCCCACGAGATGCTGATGTGCTCGCCGGGATTGAACGTCGACTTGTCGGCTGCGATGTTCCTTACCGTCAGGTCGGGCAGGGTGGAGACAATAATCTTGCCTGCCGACACGCCGGTCAGGACATTGGCACCCGATACGATTGCCAATACGGCATTCTCCAGTGTAAGAGGGTATTCGGCCCCGTCGGCAATGTCGTAAGGTATGTGCAGGGGCAGCTTCATCACTGCGCCGCTGCTGCCGTGCAGAGGCTTGTTTGAGGGCGAGTAGAGCAGCACCTTGTAGGTGTTGCCGCCCATGTTCCTGATAGTTGTCTGATGGTCGTCCACACGGTCGGTGGGGGTGGCCGTCAGGTCCATGGTGACACCGTCGGGCAGGGTGAGGTCAAATTCCATACCTACCACTGCATCGGTATTGCTCACCGCAACAGGCAATTGTGCCGTGGAGCCTGGCTCGACAACTATATCGTCTATAATCAGTCTGTTTGCTCTCTGTGCGTTGGCTCCAAGCGAAGCGATGCACATGAGCAGCATGGCCAGTAAATATCTTGTTGTCTTCATATCCTTATCTGATATTGATTTTCTTGATGATTTCCTTCTCACCGAGAGCAGCCACCTTTACAATCCAGGTGTTGCCTTGCAGTTCGGTGCGCGGCTGCAGCAGATAGTGGCCGGCTGTGATGTTGCGCATCACACCCTTGTCTATCAAACTTCCGTCCAAATGGTAGATGCTCCAGACTGCCTGTGCTATGCTCTCCTTCGTAAGCAGCACGATGCCTTCGGCGTTGGCCTTGACATCCATGTTGGCGGTCATGAGGAGTTCCAGACCTGTGATGTCGTTGTTGAGCATCACCGGAATCTCTGTGGCCTCAAGGTCGGAGAGCATGGCGTGGGCCACCATGTTTGTGCCGCCCGAAAGGGTGGCAATGGCGGTGGTGCCTTCAGGAAGCGTGGCACCGCTCATCGAGTAGCCTATGAGATGCATGCCGTTCTCCGTCTGGCGTGCTGTGCAGCTGATGCCCATCGACTGAAGGGTCTGGCTGATCTCAGCGCTGTTGCTGCCGTTCACGAAGATGTCGAAGGCGGCCACAGGACGAAGGCTGCTGAGGTAGAGTGTGCCGTTGTCGCAGAAGACCGAGGCCTCGGCAACTTCTGTGTCAAGTCTTGCGGCGTGGTTGGCCATCTGTGTGGGAAGGTCCATGGCCATGAGAGTGCTCACCATGCCGATTACATCCTGCACATTGATGGTCTGGTCGGTCCATATATTGGCGGCGGTGTAGTTGAAGAGTCCCCCGTAGGTCTGGAAGATGTAGTTGATCATAGCCTGCAGGTCGAGCACATTCACATCGCCGCTGAAATTCACGTCGCCTATCTCAAAGGTAAGGCTTACGGGCATATATGTGGCTGAAGTGCCTGTTCCCATGGTAAGATAGAGCGAGGTGGGATTCTCTCCTGTAAAGTCGGGGGCGTTCCCGTATTTCTCCAACGTCACATTCTCGTTCACCACATTCACCTTCATGGTCCATGCGCCATTGTCCCATGCGGTGGGGTCGTTCTCCGTCAGCAGCAGGTCGAGGGCGGTGGAATAGGCTTGCGCTCCATGGGTGTAGGTGATGATGGTGGGAATCATACCGAGGAAGGACGGACTCACAAGGTCTGACAGACTCAGAGTTAGTGTGTTGGGTATCTGCTGCCCATGCAGGGTGAGCGTGCTCACCGTGGGTGATACCATGGGGTCTACAGCCGAGAAACAGTTGTTGTGGGCATAGAGAGTCTGCAGGTCGCTGAAATGGGCGGCCAGGACTCCCACATTGCCCGTGAACTGATTGTGGGAGATGTCGAGGACATGAAGGGTGGTCGACAAGGTTCCTCCTTGGGCTGCGAAATCTGTCAGCTGGCTGGCGATGTCTCCTTCAAAACCGTTGCCGGAGAGGTTCAGCTGTTCCAAGTCAGGGAGACTGAACAGTTCCTGAGGCACCTCGCCGGAGAATCCCTTACTGGAGAGGTCGATAGAGGTGACGCGTCCTTGGCTTGTACCGATACCGGGCTGTAAAAACACGCTCTTCATACCTTCACTGAAGTCCCAGGGACGGGTTCCGCTTTCACCCAGCTCGTCGTTGATGCGCTGCAGGGCGGCCAGCACTTCTTCGTCCACCTGATAGATGACGAACGTGGTGAGCAGGGACCTATCCAGGGCCAGATAGCCCTCGCCTTCGGCTATCTCAAGATACACGTCGTATTCTCCGCCGGCAGAGGGTTTCTCTGTGCTGTTGTAGTTGCCGTCGTGCGAGACATAGGTGATGGTGGGGGTACCCACATACTCTGCTATGGTAATGTCGGCGCCGTGACCCTCGCCGTCAAAGTTGATTTCCGGCTCAGGATAGCTGATGCTGTAGAGGTCATCGGTCAGAGGCGCTTTCTTGATGGTGAAGGTGGCGCTGAGCGAACCCTCGTAATTGCCTTTTGCATTCACCGTTAGCGTGGCGGTGCCGGGCAGGAAGTTGTTCTCCCAGTTCAGGGTGTAGTCCTTCTCTTCTTCCAACTCATTGAGTGCCTCTTGGGTGAAGTGCCAGGAGGGGTATTGGTATTCTCTGTTGAAGATGAGATTGTCTTCCTCTATCACGATACTTCCAGTCAGAGGCTGAGGCACAATGTTGAAGTAATAGGGCTTGCGGCCGATGGTGTAGGGGAATACACCTTCGAGGTTGACGGTGGCCCTGCCTACTTTCACATTGTTGTGGTATACGGCGGTCCATTGACCGTCCTCCATATCACAGGTGAGATTGTCTTGGAAGATGGAGTCGCCGGTGTATACCTTGCTCTCCGCGATGCCGTAGAGCGAGTAGGGTCTCACGTCGATGTATTCGATAGGCTGAAGCATGGTGGTGTTGCCCACGTTGTCGCGAGTCCTGAATTTAATCTTGTGCTTGTCGTAATTATTCGCATCGAACATGACGGTGAGCGTGGAGGTGAATTCTTCGCCGGAACTCAGCATATCGGTCAGGGGAAGCCATGTGTCTTCGTCTTCTGCCGCATATTCTATCATACCGTCCAATCCGGCCGGACTCTCGTAGGAGCCTTCCACAATGAGACGGTGGGGCAGTGACAGGTCGTTCCATCCCTCCGGGTCGTCGGGCGTGACGGCAAACGTGGAGTTGGGCTCCAGATTTACCTCACCCACGCCAATGAGGAATGAGAACGACACGGTGGCTCCCGCCGGGATGAGACGGTTCTTCCAACACCATCCCATACCACTGTCGTATCCGCCGCCTTCTTGCAGCCAGTTACTGTAGGGATTGTAATCGCCCACTGTCTCAGATGCTGAACCATTGGTGCCATAATAGGCGAACCAGAAATCATCGACACTGGTCACGCCGGCCAGGCCTGAACCGAAAAGTACACACAACTGTGCTCCGTTTCCGTCCATCATGGTCAGGCCATAGGTCATGCCGAAGGTGTCTGTTCTGCGATAGATGGGAGCCCAGTCGTTGTTTCCTATCTGCACATCGGCGTGTGTACCCATGGAGATGCTGACATCACGGTCGTTGGTGTTGGTGAGCTGATAGGTCACCCGTGCCAGTTCGGCCTGTTCCTCCACAATAGCTTGGAAGGTCACGCCGTCTACGTTGGAGCCGTCTGTGCAGTTTACCCATTGGGCTGATCCATCGTCCACTTTCAAGGCTACATAGTAGCCGCGGTCGGCAAAAGTGGAGGAATAGTAGGATCCTTCAAAATAGCCCATAAAGTCGATGGCATCGCTGAAGCGAGCGTATAGATGAGTACTGCCTACCCGATTGTAATTGTAGGGCACATCGGAGTAGACACCAGCCCTTTTCGCACCCGCTTTTTTCTTGGGGGGTTGCGCAAGGACATCGCAAACTTGTCCCATACAAATCAGCAGGACAAGCAAATGGATGAAAGGCCGTAGAGGCCTCTTGCTTCGATGATATAATTCTCTCATAATTTATATTATTAAGGTGGAAATCATACTTTATTGCTCTATTGCCGTATATATGCCAACTGTTCCGCTTGTATTGCGGAAGATGCTATTAGGCGTGAGGTAAGAGTCTTAGATTCCTATAGGAAATTTTTAGTAGCTTTATTTAGTTGTGCCGATGAATTAACAAGTATGGCGGTATGTCTTCTTTTTGGAAGGCTCATCTGTTAATTGTCGCAAATATATAAAAAAAACGGCACACAGTCATTTTTTATCGTGAAAAAATGGCTGTGTGCCGATATTGGATACAGTATCCGATGATTCTATTCTGCTATCCGTTTCCGGCCGTTCTCAATGTATATCTGTCCGCGGCGGGGCTGTGCCAGCTGGCGGCCGTCGAGGGTGTAGCGGGTGTGCTGCGTGCCGCTCATGGCGGGCAGGGCGATGCCGGCGGGGTCGCTCACCGCCACTTTGTTCAGGCGGATGCCGTGGCCCTGAATCACAATGCCCTTCTGCAGGATGCTGCTCAGCGTGGCCTCGCTGAAGGAGAAGGCCGTGGTGTGGGTGGTGCCGCTGCCGGTGCTATAGACGGCGCTCGGCGAGAAATCACCCGTGAAGCTGTTGCCGCCTACGGTGAAGGGGAGCAGCGAACTCCAGTCGCCGTAGAAGAGCTGCAGGTCGTCGTAGTCGGTATAGTCCTGCGTGTAGGTGAGCACCAGCTGCACGTCGTTGCTCTTGCCTTCGAAGAGCGAGGCGGGCACGTTGAGCTGCAGACCGTTGCCCCAGTCGAGCACGGCGTCGCCCTCCCAGAAGGTCACACCGCCCGATGGGTCGTCTTCGTGGGGCTGCGGTTCGATGTATTCGGAGCCGGAACCCTCGGTGATGCCTCTCAGAAAATATTCGTTGCCCACGGCCATGTTCTGCCACCGCTTGAAGATGCCGAAGTTCTCCGGACCGTTGTTGAAGGCGTTGTTGTCCCATGCGAAGGCGGCGAAACCGTGCTCGCGGGCTTCGCTCACCAGGCACTTCAGATAGTACTGCATGTTTTCCATCTGTGTCTGCTTGTCGTCCTCGGTGTAGTGGTTGGCCACGCCATACTCGCCTATCACGACGCCCAGCCCTTTGGTCGTCCAGGTGTTGGCGATGCGGTCGAAGAGGTTGGCCATGGTCTGCTCGTTGCTGCTCGGGGTCCGGCCCTTGTCCTTGTAGGCGTCGCCCCAATAATAATAGGTGCAGTTGCCGCAATATTCATAGGGATCGTAGTAGTGGAACTCCACGCTCAGCCTTTCCTCCACGGGATCGTCGGGCACGGTAAAACCGTTCAGTCCGTGGTAGGGGCTGCAGGCGAAGGTCTGCACCACCAGGTTGCGGTAGTAGTTCTTGCCGCCTGTGGCGCGTACGGCATCCACGAAGGTCTGGTTGTAACTGTTCTGCACGGCTTGCTGCTCGGTGTTGGGCGCTGACCAGTCGACCGTGGTCTCGTTGGTGCCGGCGAAGACGAGGCGCTCGCCGTAGTCGCGGAAGTAGGTGGCTATGTGGGTCCACAGGGCGCGTAGCTTGCGGTTGTTTTCCTCTTGCTTGCTGTAGTAGGGATTGCGGTCGAGCCATTCCTCGTGGTGGGTGTTAATCATTACGTACATGTCTTCGGCCAGGGCCCAGTCTACCACTTCCTTCACACGGGCCAGCCATTCATCGTCGACGGCCATCTCTGTGGTGTTGTTCACATGGTTGATCCATCTCACGGGTATGCGGATGGCGTTGAAACCGGCCTCATGCACAGCCTTTATCATGGCCTGTGTGGTCTTGGGGTTGCCCCATTCTGTCTCGTTCGTGGGGCACTCGAACGAATTGCCCAGATTCCAGCCCATCACCACATCGCGGGTCCATTCCTGTGCGGTTTGGGTCATGCCCTCGCTGTCGGGGGCCACGTCTTGGGCGTTTGCCAGGGCCGCCATGAGCAGTGCGGCCATCAGTGTGTAGAGTTTTCTCATAGGTATTGGTCTAAATAGATGTTGTTATTTGTCTTGTTTTATAAGCCGTTAGCGTCACTTCTTCTTCTTCTTCACCGGTTCCATGTGCAGGGTGATGAGGGTGTCGGAGCCGAACCGCTCCTTCAGCCGGCGCTCGATGGCCGAGGCTGTCTCATGGGCCTCGTCGAGCGTGATGCCGCCGTCCATGCGGAGATGGGCCTCGATGGCGGTGCGTTGGCCTATGTGGCGGGTGCGCAGGTGGTGCGGCTCACTCACACCGGGCATGGAGCAGATTATCTGCTCTATCTCAGCCTCTGTCTCGTCGGGCAGAGAGCCCTCGGTCAGTTCACCGATGCTCGTCTTGAGCAACTGCCATGCCACATGCAGCAGCATCAGGCCCACCACGACAGAGGCCAGCGGGTCGAGCACCGCCCAACGCTCCCCCAAAAGCAGGGCACCGCCTATGCCTATGGCGGCCGCTATCGACGAGAGGGCGTCGCTGCGGTGGTGCCAGGCGTTGGCCGTGAGTGCCTGCGACTGCAGCTTCTTTCCTTTGTGCAGCGTGTAGCGGTAGAGCAGTTCTTTGGACAGAATGGAAATCAGGGCGGCCCAAAGGGCCAACCGTCCCGGCTGCTCGAGGCGGCCGCCGTGCAGCCATTCGCTGAGCCGGAGCGAGCCGCTGATGACAATGCCTGTGGCGGCGGCCACCAACGCCAGTCCGATGAGGAAGGAGGCGATGGTCTCAAATTTGCCGTGCCCGTAGTCGTGGCTCTTGTCCTGCGGCTTGGCACTTATTTTCACGAAAACCACCACCACCAGGTCGGTCACGAAGTCCGACAACGAGTGCACGGCGTCGGCCGTCATGGCTGCGCTATGACCCACCACGCCGGCGATGAACTTAAAGGTCATCAGCGCCACGTTTACGGCGCTGCCCGCCAGGGTGGTCTTGTAGATTTCGTTCTCTCTTGTCATGATAAGTGGAGACGGCCCTTTGGTGGCTCCTCCGCCGCAAAAGTAACCAAATTATGCTGATTAAGCAAAAATATAACAAAAAAAGCCAATCTGTCGGCAGATTGGCTTTTCTGTGATCCGCTTGGGGCTCGAACCCAAGACCCCAACATTAAAAGTGTTGTGCTCTACCAGCTGAGCTAGCGGATCATTGCTCTCATCGAAAGCGGTTGCAAAGGTACTGCCTTTTTTCCATTCCACAAAATTTTGAGGAAAGTTTTTTAGTCAAAGGGCTAAAAAACGCATTTTTCCATGCGCTCGTGCCCATTTTCAGGACTTTTTTTGTGTTTCTGACCCTGCCGGAAAGGCTTGAATGACAAAAAATGGTTTCCCGAGCCCAGTTAGGCATACTCTTTGGTATGTTAACCGAAGGTTTGCTTTTTTGTCCCTTTTTATTTTTCAAAACCATAAATAAGTGTTATCTTTGCGGATAATTTTTTAGTCAGTTACCTTTCAATCTAATTTTAAAAAACTTATGAGGAAATTTTTACTTTCTGCAGCCTGCATGGCTGCTCTTTCGGTTTCTGCCCTGGCAGGACCCGTGAAATTCCACGTGGGCGAGGGTGCCACTACCTCCACCGTGCAAAACTTCCTGAACGCTAAAAACATCTCCGTCGACCAATTGCAGGCCGTGCCCGGTCCGCGCAGGGTGGAGATTGGTCCCAACGTGCAGGTGAACGTGCTGCTCAGCGAAGACTTCTCCAAGTTCACCGCTGGTTCTGAGGAAGCCCCCGACGGCACCGATGTGATGCTGTTGGAGAATGTAGACGACTATTTCAACGCCCCCGGATGGGATGGTGTGGAGGTGTACCAGGCAGGCGGCAAAGCCTATCTCGGACTCGGTGTCGACTCGAAGGGGGAGCCCAACCCCGGTTACCTGATGACCCCCAATGTCGACCTGACCCAGAACCAGGGCGTGTACCGCGCCAAGTTCCGCATCAAGAATGCCAACGAGAATGCCATGAGTCAGGGCATGCAGTACTTTGTGCTCAACAACGACCCCGACAACCGTGGCATGATGCTCGCCTCGACTCTCCCCATGAACGGTGAGGAGTACAGCGACGTGGAGGTGGTCGGCGGCAAAGGCGTTGCACAGACCGCCATCATGTTCTTCGCGTGGAGTGGCAAGATGTTCGTCGATGAGATGTCGCTCGAAGAACTCATCTTCCCCCTCAATGTGCCGCAGAATATCAATATGCAGTTGGCCAGCGCCAACTCCATCCGATGCTCGTGGGACGCTGTGGAAGGCGCCACGTCTTATCTGGTGCAATGGGTGCAGGGCGACCGTGAGATAGCCACCGCCACCACTGAGGGTACCGAACTGGTGCTCAGCGGCGATTTCGAGGCCGGCAGCATGATGGGCATCTATGTGACCGCCCTCAACGGCGACGACACTTCTTATCCCGGTCTCTACTTTGCCGAACTGCTGCCCGAAGAGGTGGGCGCTCCGCTCGCCCTCGAGGCTACCAACGTGACGGAGAACGGTTTCACCGCCAACTGGGAGGCCGCTCCTTTCGCCGCCAGCTACACCCTCTACCTGAACCGCGCCCATGAGGTGACCGAGGACGGCGAGGTGATGACTTATATGGACGAGGACTTCAGCGAGATTCCCATCGAGAGCTCCGACGACTCGCGCAGCACCGTCATGACCACCACCGGTCAGCCCATCACCCTCGACGACTATATCGCCTATCCCGGATGGTCGGTCTTCCTGGCCTCTGTCTTCAAGGGCGTGCTCGCCATCACCAACCTCTATGAGGCCTACGGATTTCCCGGCGTGCTCATCGGACCGGTCGACGACTACTCGCTCGGCGGCGGAAAGGTGAAGATTACCGGCACGGCCTTCACACAGGTGGACGACGCTGTGGTGAAAGTGGGCTTCGGCACACTCGGTGTCGACCCCGCCACCTGGAAAATGACCGTCAACTACGACGAGGGCGCCAAGGAGGTGGAGATTGCCACCCTGCCCGCAGGTTCCGCTTTCGAGGTGGAGCTGGAAGGCGGCGCTGCCGACAAGCAGATTATCTTCCAGATTACCGATGCCGCCGAGGGTGGCGACCTGGTGGCCTTCACCAGCCTCAATATCAGCACCGAGCTGAAAAAGGGCGATGTGAGCAAGGGCCTCTATGCCTCATATACCATCCCGGCCGGCGCCACTTCCTACAATGTGGAGGTGCCTTTCGCACCCACCGATGTCTATGAATACTACCTGGTGGGCTCCTTCGCCTCCATGAAGGGTGAGCAGTCGAACGTCATCACCGTGAAGCGGACCGACGCCATCCAGCAGGTGGCCGCAGCGGCTGGCCGTGTGGCTCTGACTGGCAACGGCATCGTGGTGAACAATCCCGAGGGTGCCCAGGTGAGCGTCTTCGCCGCCGACGGCACACAGATGGCACGCACCAGCACGGCAGCCCAGGTGAACGTGGCCCTGGCTCATGGCGCCTACATCGTGCGCATCGGCAACAATACCTTTAAAGTGGTGAAATAAATACGGATTTAAATTTTGGGAGAATATGCGAAAACATATTTTTCTGACAATGGCCGCGTGTGTCCTGCTCGCCCTCATGGGCGGCACGGCACACGCCGCCTCGGTCATAGAAGGACTCTGTGACGGGCAGCTCGGCGACCCCGCCAAGGGAAAAAGCAAACCGGGCAGCGGCACCATATCGGCGGCCACCATCTTTCCCAAAGAAATGCTTGCTCCCTACAGCGGCATGAAAATCACCCGCATCAGGGTGGGGCTGGCCCTCGGCTACGGATTGACAGACCTCAGAGGATGGGTGCGCACAGCACTCGATGCCGACAACCTGGCCACCGCCGCCATCACCGCGCCACAGGTGGGATGGAATGAGGTGGCTTTCGACACGCCGGTCACCATCCCCGCCGAAACCGACCTCGTGTTCGGCTACTCGTTCGAGCAGACAAAGTCGTGCAAGTGTATCTCTGTGGCCGGACCCGACGAACTGGAAGGCTTCGCACCGGCCGCCGACGGCTTCTGGCTCTGCAAGAACGGCGCCTGGGAGAACCGCTCAGCCGACAACTTCGGGTCGGTGTGCGTGGAAGTGGTGATTGAAGACGAGAGCCTGCCGCAGAAAGACCTGGCCGTCGTGGCGGCCACCATCGCCCGCCCGCAGGTGCGCTACGGCGATACCTTCCAAGTCGACTTCACCGTGCGCAACAAGGCCATGGAGCCGGTGAGCGGCGCCAGCTACACGGTGAGCGTAGAGGGCCATGAGGTGGCCCGCTTCACCAGCGACACCTCGCTGAGCCACCGCCAGCAGGAATCTTTCTCCTGCCAGGTGAACTCCGACTTGGTGCCCCTCGGACTGAACCATACCGTCACCGTGGAGGCCGCGCTCGAAGGCGATGAGCGCACCGGCAACAATACGGCCACCGCGCTCTTCTCCACCTACGAGACTTCCTATGAGCACAAACTGCTCATCGAGGAGTTCTCCACCGAGGAGTGCCCCAACTGCCCCCGCGCCATCGAGACCTTCGCCACGCTCATGGAGGAGGGATTCGAAGAGAAGACGGTGAGCGTGGTGCATCATGTGGGTTTCTACACCGACTGGCTCACCGTTGATGACGATGTGGCCTACACCTGGTTCTACGGCATAGACGGCACCTTCGCACCCGCTGCCATGTACGACCGCAGGCCCTTCACCGACTATGGCGGCTCCAACGGCAGCAGCGGCATGGGGGTGGTGCCCGTCACACAGGTGGCCTATCCCGACAATGTGCGGCCGCAGCTCGAGGCGGCCCTCGCTTTCCCGGCTTTCGTCAGTGTGGCGCCTACCCTCAGCTACAATGCCGACACACGGCAGATGGACGTCACCGTGAGGATGGAGAAACAGGACATCTTCGACACCCAGTGCGCTGAACCTCGGCTCACCGTCTTCGTGGTAGAAGACAGCATCCTCCACCACCACCAGGCCGGCTACAGTTCCTCCACCTTCCACCACCGCCATGTGAACCGCGGACATCTCTCCGATGTGTGGGGCGACCCCGTGACCTTCACCGACGGCACCGCCGAGCGCACCTACAGCATCACGCTGCCTGAACTGTGGAATGCGCATCATGTGGGGGTGGTCGCATTTGTGAACAACAGAGATGAGGACAACCGCAACAACAACATCGTCTTTAATGCAGCCCATGCCACCGTTAAGGACTTCGAGCTCGGTGTAGAGGATGCCGTGCAGGACGCCCGACCCGTCAGCGTGAGCTATTACACCGTGGACGGTGTGCGCACCGGCGCCCCCAAAGGCCTCTCCATCCGGGTGGCCCGCTATGCCGACGGCACCATACGCACCGACAAGGCGGTGAGATAACCTCTTTGTTCAAAAAATAAATTCTTTCAAGACCATGCGACGCAATTATCTCCTTACCCTCCTCCTGGCATTTCTTGTGCTCACACTGCCTACGGCCTGCCGCAAAAAGACGGCCGACGAGGACCCCACCGCACAAAACGGACTGCTCTACCAATCGCAAAAACCTTCGGCCGACAGTAGGGTGGAGGTGCGGCGTCCGCACAGCCTTGAGATACCGGCAGCCATCCGCACACAGTCGGAGATACTTATCACCCGAAGGGGATACACCGTGTCGTACAACAAAGACTGGCGTATCCCCAACTGGGTGGCATGGCACCTCACCGCCGCCCACTCACGCGGTGAGCACAAACGCTACAACATGGTGTTCACAGAAGACAACACCGTGCCCGCACCACGCGCCACCGACAACGACTACTACAACTCGCGCTACGACCGCGGTCACATGTGCCCCTCGGGCGACAACCAGTGGGACGCCAAGGCACAGGAGGAGTCGTTCCTCTTCACCAATATCTGCCCACAGAACCACGGCCTGAACCAGGGCGACTGGAACGACCTGGAGATACAGTGCCGCTACTGGGCCCGGCAGTACGGCGACATCTATATTGTGGCGGGCCCCGTCTTCTATAAGGGCGTGCAGAAAACCATCGGACGCAACAAGGTGGCGGTGCCCGACGCCTTCTTCAAGGTCATACTGGCCGACAAACGCAAGTCGAATGCCATCGGATTCGTCATGCCCAACAATGGCAAGCACCGCAACATGAAAGAGTATGTGCGCTCTATCGACGAGATAGAAAGTCTCACCGGCATCGATTTCTTCCCCCTGCTCGACGACAAGGTGGAACAGACCGTCGAAGACCAGCGGCACAGAGACTTGATAGAGGAATGGAAAGTGTGGAAAATCAAACACTACGAATTCAAAGACGACGACCGCCGGAAATACTAAAAAATAGTTAAACACCCAAGCGGCAGTTGCACCGCCGCCAAAAAAAGCGTATCTTTGCATCCTTAAAACCATTTAAGCGTGAAGATAAGACAAGTGCTCGATGCCCTTGAACAATTCGCGCCTCTGCCACTGCAGGAAGACTTCGACAATGCCGGCCTGCAGGTAGGACTGACAGAGGCGGAGGTGTCAGGGGCTTTATTGTGTCTCGACATTACACCCGACATCATCCGTGAGGCCGTAAGTCTCAACTGCAATCTCATCGTGTCGCACCATCCCCTTATCTTCCATCCCCTGAAAAGAGTCGTCGGCGCCGACGATGTGCAGCAGTGCGTGATGGAGGCCATACGGAGGGGCATCACCATCGTGTCCATGCACACCAACATGGACAATGCTGTGGGGGGCGTCAACTATAAGATTGCCGAGAAAATGGGCCTCACACAGGTGGAGCTCCTGCAGCCGCGCACCGTGGGAGATATCCTCTGTGGAAGCGGGGTCGTGGGCACACTGTCGAAGCCCATGGCGGCTGCCGACTTCATCAGCCTGCTCAAGCGGCAGTTTGGCGTGCAGTGCGTTATGGCCAACCAGCTGCTGCAGCGGCCGCTTGCCAAGGTGGCGCTCTGCGGTGGAGCAGGCGACTTCCTCCTGCCCGACGCCATCGCAGCCGGTGCTGATGCCTTCGTGACCGGCGAGATGCACTACCACCAGTATTTCGGTCACGACCAGCAGATTCAAATCTGTGTCATCGGCCACTACCAGAGCGAGCAGTTCACCTCCGAGATCTTCCGCGACATCATCCAGCGCGAGTGCCCGGGAGTGACCTGCCATATCGCACAGACCCCTACGAATCCAATCATTTATCTATAATACAACATTATGGCAAAGAAAGATCTTACAGATTTGTCGGTTGAGGAGAGACTCGTCAACCTTTACCAACTGCAGACCACCCTTTCGGCTATCGACGAGAAAAGAGCTCTTCGTGGCGAACTTCCCCTCGAGGTGAGCGACTTGGAGGATGAGCTCGAAGGACTGGCCACACGTATCGAGAAAATCAATACGGACATTCAGGACTTCAAGAATGCCATCGCTCAGAAAAACAATGAGATAGTACAGGCTCAGACCACCGTCGACCGCTACAAGAAACAGCTCGACGATGTGCGCAACAACCGTGAGTACGACACGCTCAACAAGGAGATTGAGTTTCAGACTCTCGAGATACAGCTGTGCGAGAAGAAAATACGCGAGGCTGAGACTAAGATTGCCGAGAAGGAGGAAGACCTGAAGAATGCCCAGGCGCTCGTGGTCGACCGCCAGGAGGCCCTGACCGAGAAGAAGAGCGAGCTCACTGAGATTATGCAGGAAACCAAAGAGGTGGAAGAAAAGCTCCGCGAGAAAGCCAAAGACCTCGAAACCCGCATTGAGCCGCGCCTGCTCACCAGTTTCAAGCGCATCCGCAAGAATGCACGCAATGGCCTCGGTATCGTCTATGTGCAGCGCGATGCCTGTGGCGGCTGCTTCAACAAGATTCCGCCGCAGCGTCAGCTCGACATCAAGATGCACAAGAAAATCATCGTGTGCGAGTATTGCGGTCGCATCATGATCGACCCCGAACTGGCCGGCGTGAAACCCGTTGCCGACCCGGCTGTTGAGACCAAGAAGCCAAGGAGGGCGTCGTCCAGAGCCAAAAAGACTCCCAAAGCTGAGGAGTAAATCCTTTTTAGGAGTTTAAGAGTATAGGAGTGCAGGAGTATAGACGTATGCTCCTGCACTTTTATCTTTTTATAATGTTTAACCCGAATCGGTCATTAGGATTGATGTCAGTACTGTATTTGTTTTAGGCAGATTGTGCACATCGATATCGAAGGCGTAGCGGGCTACGTCGAGAAATACAGGAATGGCATTCAATAGACTGAAAAAACATAAGAACATAAAGATTGTCGGCCTAATGACCGATTTGGGTTTAATAAGAAGGTAATGTCTACACTCCTAAAATCATTTCCCGATAAATTTCGACTCGAGGTAGGCGTTGAAGGCATCGCGGTACATGTCGCCGATGGGCAGGTAGGTGTCGGCATCCATGATTACGCGGTTTTTGTTCACTTCCTGTATCTTCTTCAGATTGATGATGTAAGAGCGGTGAATGCGCATGAAGGGGCCGCTCTTCAGCCGCTCTTCCATCTTTTTCATGCTCAGCAGCACGGTGATGGGCTTGAGCGGTTTGTCGAGATAGATTTTCAGATACTCGCTCATGCCCTCTAAGTAGCGTATGCTGCCCGTCTCTATGCGCACCACGCGGTGCTCCGTCTTCAGGTAGAGTTCGCCGTCATCGGTGGGCTCGGAGAGGATGGCGGTGTTCTGCAGGTCATACTGCTTCTTCACTTTGTTGGCCGCGCGCAGCATGTCGTCCATGCCGAAGGGTTTCAGCAGGTAGTCCACGGCGTCCACTTTGTAACCCTCCACGGCATATTCAGAGTAGGCGGTGGTGAACACGATGAGCGGTGGCACGGAGAGCGACTTTACAAACTCCATGCCGTTGAGGTCGGGCATGTTGATGTCAATGAACAGAGCGTCTACATCCGTTTCCTCCATCAGCTGGCGGGCGTCGAGCGCACTTTGGCAGCTCCCCACCAGTTGCAGGAAGGGTATTCTTTCTATGTAGGCGGCCAACTGCCGCAGAGCGAGGGGCTCGTCGTCGATGGCAAGGCATCTTATCATGGTCTTTTCTTTTTAGGTGTTGTCTGTGATGGTTGGAAGGTCAGTCGTAGGTGGGGAAGTCGAGATGCACCTCATAGCGGTCGGCGCTCTCGTCTGTCTGCAGCGTATAGTCTTTGCCGAAGAGCAGTTGCAGTCTTTCGCGCACATTGCGCAGTCCCACTCCGCCGTGCTCCGTCTGTTCGTTGTCCTGCCGGCTGTTGATGCAGTCGAAGTAGAGTCTTCCTTCGCTGTGGCGCAGCCTTATGTCGATAAACGAAGCGTTGCGGTAGCTCACCCCGTGCTTGAAGGCGTTTTCCACAAAGGTAATCAGTATCATGGGTGGCACTTTCCGGTCGGGCAGGTCGGGGGCGACGGTCATGTCTATTCTTACACGCTCGGTGTAGCGCAGCCGCATCAGCGTGACGTAGTTTTGCAGGAAGCCTACCTCTCTGAGCAGCGGCACTCTGTCTTTCGCCCCTTCATAGAGCACGTAGCGCATCAGCTTGGAGAGTTCCAGAATGGTCGTCTTGGCCTGTTCTGGGTCTATGTCCACGAGCGCATGTATGTTGTTGAGCGTGTTCATGAAGAAGTGGGGGTTCACCTGGTATTTCAGATACTCCAGTTGCTGTTCCAGATGGGCCCTTTGCAGCGCCTCCATCTTCTTGGCCTCCAGACGGCTCTTGAAAAAACTCTTGATGCCTAAGTTCAGCCCCAGCATGAGCATCATTACCAGCATGGGCATCACGGGGCCGCTGTGGTCCATCAGCGGTGGGTGGTTCTTGTCCATCCCTTCATGCCGGCCGTCACCGTCGTGGGGTGGGGGCGGCGGCCCCTGCAGGGTGTTGTCGCCATCGGTCTGGGGCATGGGGTGCTCACCGTCGGCCGGAGGCATGGGGTGCATGTCTCCCTGATGTGGCTGGGCTGGCCCGTCCTTGGCCTGTGGAAGGGGTCGCCCGTCCTGTGCGTGGGGCGGGGCGGGTGCCGCTGTCCACTGTGGCCTGGCTCCTTCGTCCATGGGTCTGGGCCGGTGTTGGCACTCATAGAGTTGGAATATCACCAGCAGGGCCAGTGTGAGCGTCAGGTAGAGCACCGTCTTGTGGTTGTATATCAGCAGGCGTGCCATCAAGTAGTTGTGCAGCACGAAGACCAGCAGAAAGGGCACCATCATCCGCCAGGAGTCGAACACCTCGTTCCAGGAAAACTGTATGTCCGTGTCGGTCGACATGCGTATGAGCAGACTGATGATGGGGGTGAGCAGGAGCATGAACCAGATGCCTGCATACACCAGGTTCTCCATTATCTCATTCCTTTTCATGGTCGCAGCGGGTGTAGAAGTATTTCATAAGCGGTTTCTGTTAAATTTGGATATGGTGGTGGGTGAAACCGGCCGCTCCGCAGAATACGCTCCATGCGGGGCGGCCGGTCGGTGTGTGGGCGGTGTCAGCGTCCGCCGGGGCCGCCGCCGGGCATACCTCCTCCGCCTCCCATGGCACTGTAGTTTTGGGTGGTCACCATGCTGCTCAGGCTCAGACTGGCCAGGGTGGTGCCGCCAGTGGCGGTGGCACCCGAGAGCAGTCCGTCGAAGTCGGTGCCGCCGCTCACCGTAGCGCCGCTGGTCAGCGTGCAGGTGCTGCCTTTTTTCATGGCCGGTGTCGATATCACCACGGTGTAGGCCTGGTAGCTGCGGGGCGTCTTGAAGGCTAGCAGCGTGTTGTCGCCGCTGTTCAGGGTGAGATAGGTGCCGCTGCTCAGGTTGGAGCCTCCCACCACGGCCACAGGCTGAGTGGTGGTGCTTGAGGAGGGCAGCGATGTGCCGCCTCCTATGCCTATCACCGTGCCGCCGGTGATGCTGAAGGTGTTTTGGTCGCAATCGAAACCGTCCTCGGGCTGGGTGGTGCCGCAGCCTATTACGGTGCCGCCGCTGATGTTGAGGACTCCGTTCGAGTCGATGCCGTCGTTGTTGGTGGCATAGGCGAACACGTAGCCGCCGCTTATGTTGAGGGCTTTCTTGGCGTTGAGGGCGTCGTCGTAGGCATACACCTCCACGGTGCCGGCGTTGATGCTCATCGTGCCCTTGCTCTCTATGCCCTCGCTGCCCTCGCCGCCGGTGGCGCGCACGGCCACGGCACCGCCGTTCACGGTCAGGTCGCCGTCGGCCTTGATGCCTTTCGCTTTGGAGTCGTTGCTGCCGTAGGTATAGGTCTTGCCGGTGGTGATGATTTTCACCGTACCGTCGTTGATGGTGACGCTCTGGTCGCTGCTGATGCCCTTGCCGCCCTGACCGGTGCTCTTGATGTAGAGTTCGCCGCCGTTCATGGTGAAGATGCTGTCGCACTTCACGCCCGCGCTGGCGCTCACATTCTGTTCGTCGCTGTCGTACTCGCCGCCGCCGGTGGTCAGCAGGGTGGTGCGGCCGCCGCTTATTTCCACATATCCGTCGGTCTTGATGCCTTTGGCGGCTGTGCCGCTGGCCTCAATGTTGAGCACGCCGCCCCGCACGATTACGGCGTCGTTGGCCTTCAGTCCGTGTCCTTTGGTCACCTTCACATAGATGTTGTTACCGGGACGTGTCAGGATATAGTCATCGGAGCAGATACCCGCCTTGCAGTTGCCCTGCACCGTCAGTTTTCCTTTTCCGCTGAACAGGATTTCGCCTTCGCTGAAGAGGGTGCCTTTCATGTCCTCGTCGCCCTGTGCGGTGTAGCTGCTGCCGTCGGTCAGGGTGTTGGTGGTGCCGTCGGCCATCACGTAGTAGCCGCGTTTTCCGCTCTGGCTGTTGATAGCGGGTCCGGTGGGGTTGTTGAGTGTGAGGTTGTTCATCACCACACTGTATTTTTTCTCGCTATACAGTTTGAACGAGCCGTCGCTGCTGTTGCCGCTCAGCTCATAAGCGCATTTCACGGTGCTGTTCACCGTCACATGGGCACCGTTCACACTCACTTCCACCCCGTCTACGTCACCGCTCACGGTGGCGGAAGTGCCATTGTAGACGATGGCGATGGAGTTGTCGAAAGTGTTGTTCTCGATGTAGTCCTCGTCGTCGGCGGGAATGGTCTCGCTCTCGGTGAGGGTCTCTTCGTTCAGTTGGATGTCGAAGCTGGTCAGGTCGCCTATGCTGGCGCTGCCGTTGCTGTCGTTGGTACCGCCGGGCATCATGTTTTCCTGTCCGGGCTGTACTCCCCACTCTTCGAAGAGGTCGTTTTCGTCGGTGGAGCACGATGCGGCTGCTATCGCCGCCGCCATCAGTATCATTTGCAGACTCTTCTTCATAGTGACATTGTTTTTATCGTTTATACTATTGAGATTCGCTGCAAAGATACCGCTGTGGGGCCGGTTGGGCAAAAACATTCAGCCAACCGGCTTTTTTCTTCAACAAAAAGAAGTGCTTATTTTATCTGCTTGAGCACCTCCTGGGCATATTCGCTGCCCATGGCGGCGGCGCGGTTCACCCACTGCCGTCCCACGGCACGGTCGCGCTTCACGCCGTAGCCGTAATAGTAGCAGATGCCTATGCCGCACATGGCGCCCACGTGCTCCTGCTGGGCGGCCATCTCCATCCATTTGGCGGCCTCTTCATAGTCTTTCGTCACGCCCATGCCGTAGAAGTAGAGGTTGCCCAGGTTGTATTGTGCGTCGGCGTTCTCCTGCTTGGCGGCTTTCAGATACCATTTGGCGGCCTCCTCATAGTCTTGCTCCAGGCGCTTGCCCATGTCGTAGCATTTGCCCAGTTCCAACTGGGCGGGGGCGTAGCCGGCTTCGGCCGCGCTGCGCAGGTAGTTGAGGCTGGCCTCCTCGTCTATGGCCACGCCGGTGCCGCGGTGATAGCAGTTGCTCACCTCATATTGCGACATCACATGGCGGCGGTCGGCGGCCTGCTTGTAGAGGGCGAAGGCCCGCTCGGCGTTGGCCTCCACACCCTCACCCACCTTGTAGCAGTGGGCCAGATGGTAGAGGGCGGTGGTGTTGCCTTGGTCGGCCGCTTTGGTCCACCACTTCACGGCCTCGGCATAGTCGAGTTTGTCTACACCCTTGTACAGATAGTAGCAGGAGCCCAGGTTGAACTGGGCGGCGGCATTGCCCTTCTCGGCCGCTTTCCTGTACCATTTCACCGCCTCGGCATAGTTCTTGTCGAACCCTTCGCCACCGGCGTCGTAGCAGTGACCCAGACTGTTCATGGCGGGGGCATAGCCCTGGTTGGCGGCTTTCTTGTACCATTCCACGGCCTCTTTGAAGTTTTTCTCCACACCCAGTCCGGCCTCGTGGCAGTAGCCTAAGTCGGTCTGTGCTTGGGGATAGTTTTGCTTGGCGGCCTTGGTGAACCATCTCACGGCCTCGGTGTAGTCGCGCTTGGTGCCGTTGCCGCTGAGCAGGCACTCGCCCAGCAGGGTCTGCCCCTCGGGGTCGCCCTTCACCGCTTTTTCCTGTATCTGGGCCATGGTCATTTTGGGTTGGGCCTGCAGTCCGGTGCAGTACACCAGCGCGGCCAGCAGCCACATCATTGTCGTCTTTCTCATTGCTGTATCTGTTTTCTATTTGTTCTTAGTTTTACTCAACTGTCACAGGTAAGTATAAAGACTGCACCAATACATATGTCCCTTTAACTTCTCTTTAACTTCCCTTTAACTTCTCTTTAACTTCCCTTTCACAACCCTTTAGTCCACGATGAATTTACAGGTGCACGTCCGTCCTTCGCTGTCGGTGGCTTTGGCTATGTAGCAGCCTCCGGCGGGCATGTCAACCGGGCAGGTGGCCGTTCCGTGGGTCACTCCGGCATGGAGCGTGCGCACCCGCTGTCCGCTCAGGGTGTAGAGTTCTATGCGGCATCGGTTGCCGGCGGCACCCTTCACGTTGAGGCTGCTCAGGGTGTAGCCCATGCGCAGGGCGTCTCTTGCGGCAAAGGTGGGCGGTGTGATGCCGTCGGCGGCGCTCATGAAGAGCGTGTCGTAGACCGTCAGGCGGTTCTCGCTCTTGATGGTGGGTTGCATCAGGTAGATGTCGCCGGTGCCGTCGGGATAACGGCCCACGCTGCTGTTGCCGTCGTGGGCGGGGTAGGGCAGCCGGTCGGTCCAGCTTCCGTCAGAGGCGGTGAGCAGCAGCACGCCGCCGTCCTTGTCGAGTTTGAAGTCGGCGTGCAGCTCGCTGATGGGCTGCAGCTTGTCGCACCACACGATGAGATGGCCATGGGCGGGTACTACGGTCGTGGCGTCGGAGCCGTCCGCGCTGATGCGCCATTTCTGGGGTTTCTGCTCGTTGTCGCTCAGATACATACCCTCTATGTCGATGTCCTGGTCGGTGGTGTTCACCAGTTCTACCCAGTCGTTGCGTTTCCACTGGTCGTTCACGCTGATGCTGTTGTCGGCGCTCACCTCGTTGATCATCACCGGGTGCACACCGGCTGCCGCCCGTTCCTGCGCCGTCATGGGTTCATAGCAGGCAGTCAGCGTCACATTGCCCGCGGGCAGGTCTATCTCCGGCTCGGTGCTGCAGAAGGAGGCGTCGCCGGCGTAGAGGTCGGTCTCCAGGGCCGCATCCCAATAGATGTCGGTACTGGTGGCCGCGTTGTTGTGCACCTCCACGGCGATGGTGTTGCTGCCCTTCCTGAAGAGGTGGGCGGGCAGGGTCAGCTCGCCGGTGTCGGGATTGCCGGGGGCATAGGTGGTGGCGTATGTGCTGTAGCCCACAGAGCCCTGCGGCATGTTGTAGCGTCCGGCCTCGGTGCCGTTCACATAGACCACCAGTCCGTCGTCGACGGTGAATTTCAGTTTGAAGATGGTGCTTGCTGTCGGCTCTTCGGTGAGCTGGGCGGTATGGCGGAAGTAGTAGGTGGGCCGCTTGTTGCTGCTCGAGGCACCGTAGCTTAGCGTGGTCTTGATGCCCGTCTTGCCGTAGCCCAGCGGGGCGCTGCCTTGTTTCCACTGGTCGGCGCTGTAGTCTTCGGCGGTCCATGGGGCGGTGTCGAGTGAGCCTTGGTCGTAGTACAGCCAACTGCTGCCGTAGCCTATCACCTGCTCCATGTCGCCGCTTTGGTCTTTCCATCCCTTGAAGGTGTAGCCGGCCGGCGCCTCGGCCCTGATGCGCATGGGGGCGAAGAGATGGCCCTTGAAGCGGCCGGTGGGCACACGCAGGCCGTTGATGTAGAGATGGGCGTGGGGGACGTCGCTGCCGAGGCTCACCTGCTGGGCGGTGGTGCCGCTCAGCTTCATGGGCGAGTAGGCGCGCAGGGCGTTGGTCATGGTGTTGAGCCGGCTGCCCAGGTTGCTCTTTATCTCGTTGGCCGCCTGGGTGGGGTCTATGTTCTCCAGCCGCATCATCTCCCTGGCGCGTGTGAGCAGCGAGTCGATGATGGGGGTGTAGTGACTGCTTTCGAACACACTGCCGCCCATCAGGCTGAAGGTGTCGATGAACCGGCGTCGGAAGTCGTCGTTCTTGAGCAGGTTCAGGAAGATGGTCACGAACTTTATCTCGGCCCTGATGCGGCGTTTCAGGTCGTAGCAGTAGTCGAAGGTGTAGTTCTGCTTGTTGGCGAATGTCACGAAAGGAGTGTTGCTGTTGAAGGCGAAGTCGAGGTCGAACGAGACGAACCGGTAGCGGCCGTCGTCGTGCCGGGCGTAGCCTTTCACATTGTTTTGGGGCCAGTCGGTGCCGCCCAGGTAGAGCTGCATGGCCATGTAGTTGGTATATTCTTCTATGTCGAGCAGCTCTTTTATCTCCTCGTAGCTGTCGGGCTGTGCGGCGGTCGCGGTGAGTTCGTACAGGCGGTCGAAGCGTTCGGCGTCGCCGCATTTCTGTATATACGATGAGTCGGGGTCCATCTCGAAGAGGTCTATCTCCTCCTCGTCCCATCCGAAGTTGGCGTAGACAAAGTGTTTGTTGTTGGGCTCGCGCATATTGAGCACGCCGATGTAGCGGCCGTTGATGAACTCGTGCACGGGTTCATAGCACTGCACGTCGATGTCGATGCCAGAGAGGCGTATTACCGTTTCCAGGGCGGGGTCCTTGAAGCGGAAGTAGTTGTCGTTGCCGCCGTTTCTTATCTGCAGGGTGCGGTTGCGCAGGTAGGGCTTGTCGGGAAAGAAACGGTAGTCCAGGTTCTTCGTGCCATACTCCTTGTTGCCTTTCAGCTTGAAGGAGTGGGGTTCCCAGGCGCGGCTCCATCCGCCGCACATCTCCAGGTTCACATTGCGGTTCACGGCCTGTCCGTCTTGCGGCAGGAAGGCGAAGTTCACGGGCCGTTCCCAGTCCATGTTCCAGTTGCACTTGGTGTCTTGTCCGTGACCGGGTTTGCCGCCGCTTCCCCTCACCATCACGCCTATCTTGTCGCCGTAGAGGAAATCAGGGTCGCTCACCACCGAGAGGATGGGTCCGGTGTAGTTTTTGTCTCGTTTTATGTAGCTGCGTGTGGCCACCTTTCCGGGCAATGCCCCCTCTTTGTAGAGCCGGAAGCGCATCACGGCATGGTTGTATACGTCGAAGTCACCCGATGAGCTGCTGTATCCGTTGGTCAGTGTGGGCAGGGTGCCGTCGCGCGTGTAGCGCAGGGTGCATCCTTCGGGTATGTCCACATGTATGGTGAGCGAGCCGCTGAAGAGCTGGTCGTCGTGGCTCACATGGGGGGCCTCCAGTTCTTCGTCGGCGAAGGTGCTGGTGGTGTTGGTGGCGCTTGGGGTGGGGTAGCCGGTGAGCCGCCATTCCGTGCCGCCGTCGGTGGTGCGGGCATAGGAGGTGCGCTCCACGGCCTCGGGGTAGCTCTGCTCCACAATCAGGTTGCCCATGGTGTCGCTGATGTAGAGGGTTCCGCCGTCCACATCGAGCTTGAAGTTGGTGTTGGTGTTTTTCAGCGCGTTGTTGTCGAACCATATCGTGACGAAGCCATGCGGGGGAATTACGCCCATGTCGGCGGGAGCTTTCCATTTGAGCAGCTGGTTGGCGTCGTCGCTCAGGTAGATGCCGGCCAGGCTCACATAGCCGATGGTGGGATTGTAGAGCTCCACCCAACCGTCGAAGTTGACCGTCGGACTCATAAACTGGTCTATGTTGGCGGCCATCACCTCGTTCACCACCAGGTTGTCGGCGGTGGCTTTCTCCTGGGCCGCCGTTCCTTGGGGCAGTGCTGCGAGCAGCGCCGCCGTATACAGCAGTAGGTGTTGTCTCTTCGTCATGGTTCTGAAGGGGTTGGATAGCGGTTATTTTACTACGAAGATGCGCAGCGAGTAGGGGGGCAGTGTGAGGGCGCCGCCGTGGCAGCTGCCTTTCTCCGTGCTCACCTGCTGCTCGGCGGGCTGTCCGGCAAATCCCTCGTAGCTCATCTTCTCGGGCAGCGCCATGCCCTCCACGTTCACCGTCAGGGGCACGGGCAGCGCGTTGGCTATCTTCAGGTAGCGGTGTCCGGTCTTGGTGTCGTCCACCACGCTGGCACCCACACGGTGCGTCACGGTGTCGTCGCCCTCGGTGGTCGAGGCGATGTGGCGGTTGCCGCTGTAGGTGGCGAAGAGCCGCTGCACCTCATAGGCGGGGGTGGTGCGCACCTCGGTGTTGGAGAAGTAGATCATGTCGGGGTTCCAGTTGGCGTGTCCGTCCTTGCACAGCAGCGGGGCATAGCTCGTCATGGTCACCACGTCGGCATTGCGCTCTATATCGGTCAGGTAGATGCTCTCGGCCAGCGCCGTCTCCACATTGGGGCGTTTCTCCGGGGTCGAGGCGGCCCATTCGCCCAGATACACCTTGGGTCCCTGGCGGTCGTAGTCGTTGTAGTAGCGGCGGTGGTTCAGAAACCATCCCGTGCTCTCATAGTAGTGCTCGTCTACCAGGTCTATCACGTCCTTGTGCTTCTCGGCAAAGTCCCAGCCCTCGATGTAGTCGGCCGAGGGGGCATGGAAGGGTCCCACGGTGCCGCACAACTCTATGTCGGGATATTTCTCCTTCACCGCCTTGCAAATCATGAGGTAGCGCTCCTCGAAGACCGACGAGATGATGTCCTCGTTGCCTATGCCGATGGTCTTCAGACCGAAGGGGGCGGGATGTCCGGCGTCGGCGCGCATCTTGGCCCACGGGCTCGTGGCGGGGTCGCCGTTGGCCCATTCTATCAGGTTGAGTATCTCCTCGCAGTAGGCCGGCATGTCGGCCATCGGTATGCCGCCCTGCTGTCCGCCCCATCCGTCGGCGTTGTTGCCGGAATTTTGGCAGGGCACGCCGGCGGCCAGCACGGGCAGGGGCTCAGCGCCGATGTCCTCGCAGAACTGGAAGTACTCATAGAATCCCAGTCCGCGTGTCTGGTGGTAGTGCCAGATGTTGAAGTCGGGCTTGCGGTCCTGCAGCGGTCCTACGGTGTGGTGCCAGTGGTAGATGTTGTCGATGCCGTCGCCGTGGCTCATGCAGCCGCCCGGGAAGCGAACGAATTTCGGTTTCAGGTCGGCGATGGCCTGTGCCAGGTCTTTGCGCAGACCGTTTTTACGGCCTTTGAAGGTGTCTTGCGGGAAGAGGCTTATCAGGTCTACCGCGGCGGTGCCCTTCTTCTGCGGTGTCACCTGCAGGCGGGCGTGGGCGGAGCCTTTCTTTGGGGTCAGGGTGGCGGTATACTGGCGCCAGGCGCTGCCCTCCACCTTCACCTTCACCTCTGCCAGCGGCTTCGTCTCACCCTCGGCCGTGAGGGCTATCACCAACGTCTTTTTCTCGCAGTCGGTGCAGCGGGCGTAGAGGCTCAGGTGGTAGACGGAGCCGGCCTGCACCACCATGCCGTCCCAACCCTCGTTGGCAATGGCGCGGTCGGTGAGCAGGGCGTGGTGGGGGTTGTTCTCGCTCAGCGGCTGCTCGGTGGCGGTGGCGATGGGGCCTTCCGAGCTCCAGGCCGTGGTGGCGGTCCACTCCTTGCGGTCCTTGCTGCAGTATTCGAAGTCGCGGTTCTGCACCATCTCGGCGTAGAGGCCGCCGTCGGCGGCATAGCTGATGTCCTCGAAGAACACGCCGATGAGCCGGTCGCTTATCGCTTTCTGTTTCTTCTCGTCCACCACCAGCTTCACCTGCGCCATGCTCAGGTTCTTGTAGCGCTGGGCATCGTCGGTCATGCGTTCCTTGTTGAGCTCGGCGTCGCGGCGCAGCAGTTCATGATAGGTGAGCAGGTCTACCAACTCGCCTTGGGTGATGTCGAATATCTGGCCGGCAAACCGCTTGCCGCCCACGGTGGCCGTGTCATTGCCCCAAGCCACCTCGCTGATGGTGCTGGGGGTGTCGGCTGTGAAAGTGCGGAAGTCTTTCGAGGCGGTGAGATAGCGTTTCTCGTCGCCGCTCTGGAAGAAGATGTCGTAGCTGCCGTCTTCGCCCTCAAACACGATGGGACGCAGGCAGGTCTTCGTGGTCACGCGGGGATAGTCTTGCGGACGCCAGGTGATGAGGTCCTCGCTGTAGGCGGCGGCGAAGCAGGGCGACACGCTGTTCACCTGCCACACGGCGCGCCAGGTGCCGTCGGCGGCATGCACCACATTGGGGGCATACATGCGTTTCTCACTGCCCCACCGGCCGTAGTCGGAGGCGCACAGCTGTCCTACCTCCTGCCACAGACCGTCGAAGTCCATGTAGGCGGCGTGCAGGCCTTGTGTGGGGTCGGGCGAGTAGATAAAAATCTCGCGTGTCACGTTGTCGCTTCCGTCTTCCTCCTCGGTTTCCAGCTCCTGTGCGGCGGCAGCCGTTGCGGTCATGGCCATGAGGAGGAGGGCGCTCATTTTCAGGTAGTGATTTATCGTTGTCATCATGATAGTTCGTTTTGATTGCAAATTTAGCGCAAACTATCCAAACGGCAAAACGATTCTTGTGTTTTGTCAGGAATCGTGAGGAAGTTTTTTGCGGTTCGTACAACAAAAAAGGGGTTTCATACAACGGACGGGCCGAAGTTTCACGGGCATTTTTTCTGTCCTTATATTTGCATCGTGAAAAATGAGACAGTTATGAAAGAGAACGTAAAAATCGAAAAGTTTGTTGTCAAGTACCGTGAGAGAACCATTTTCTTCCTGCGGAAGCACTTCACCACCCTCAGAAGTGAAGACTATGAGGATATCTACCAGGAGGCCTCGATAGTGCTCTTCTGCAAGGAGGCCGCAGGAGCGCTCCAAGCGGTCACCTGCCAGCTCTACACCTACTTCCTGCGCATCTGCATCAACCTGAGCCACAAGATGGTCTCCCGCCAGCAGCACATGCTGTTGCTGTCGGTCAGCGGTGAGGAGAACGTGGACACCCTGCTGCTCATGGAGCAGTCGGTCCTCGAGGCGCAGGAGGCATGTGATGCCCGCCGCGAGAAGATGGCGCTGGCCGATAGGATTCTGGCCGGACTCTCCGAGCAGAGCCGCCGCCTCTTGTCGGGCCATTACCTGGAGGGGAAGAGCTGGGAGGAAATGGCCAGCATCCTGGGCCTCTCCAACGCCGACACGGCCAAGAGTCTGGCCTGCCGCTACCGCCGCATGCTCAAGAAGCAGTATCCGGCCATGGCTTGAGCCGGAGCTCACCCGATTAGTCTAAAAATATAGGTAGATTTAGGTGGCATTCTCAGTTTTTTTCCCTATTTTTGCAGTATGTTAGGCTGCATGCCGCAGCCTGTTGAAAATTTGAATACTGTTATGACATTTATGTTATGAGCACCATTATCTATCCTTCACCCATTTTCGGCCCCGTCCACAGCCGTCGCCTCGGCATCTCACTTGGCATCAACCTGCAGCCCGGCGACGGCAAGGTTTGCTCCTTCGACTGCATCTACTGCGAGTGCGGATTCAACAGCGACCACCGTCCCCACCAGCCGCGTCCCTCGCGGCAGCAGGTGGCACAGGCCCTGGAACAGAAACTGAAGGAGATGAAAGCCGAGGGTGTGCATCCCGATGTGCTTACCTTTGCCGGCAACGGCGAACCGACCGGGCACCCCGACTTTGCCGGCATCATAGACGATACGCTGCGGTTGCGCGACCTGTACGCCCCGCAGGCCAAGGTGTCGGTGCTGAGCAATGCCACCTATCTGGACCGTCCCGCTGTGCATGAGGCCCTGCTGCGGGTGGACAACAACATACAGAAGCTCGACACCGTCAACCCGGCCTATATCGCCCGCCTCGACCGTCCGGTGAGTCCGCGCTACCGGGTGGAGCAGGTGATAGAGCGTCTGAAGGACTTCCAGGGCAAGGTCATCGTGCAGACCATGTTCCTCACCGGTATCGTCGACGGCGTTGACCTCGACAACACCGGCGACGCCTATGTGCAGCCCTGGCTGGAGGCTCTGCGCCGCATCGCCCCGCAGCAGGTCATGATCTACACTATCGACCGTGAGACCCCCGACCCCCGCCTCAGAAAGGCCAGCGCCGCCTCTCTCGATGCCATCTGCCTCAAGGTGCAGGCCGCCGGTTTCCCCTGCTCCGTCTCGTATTAGAAGTTAAGACTTCCCAAGGTATTGTCTCCACTCCTACATTCCTACCTCCAACACTCCTGAAAAAACATATGTCTGCACCCCTACACTCCTCCAGCCCTACCTCTCCTGAAAAAGGCACTCCTGAGACCGCCCTCCTCACCCTCCGTCACCTGCCTTGCCTCAATTACGCCATGGCAGTGAACGGCCGCCGGTGCATTGAAACCTGCGAACTGACCAACGACACCGGCGAAGACTGGTGCCAGGTGCACATCTCCCTGAATGGCGAACTCATTCAGCCGGCCGAAGCATGGATAGACCGTGTGCCGGCGGGCGCCACCGTCAGTGTCGATAAGATAGATGTCACCGCCGATGTCGACAAACTGCGCGACTTGTCCGAGAGCACCCCCACACAGTTCACCGCCCGTGTCATGATAGGCGATGAGGAGGTGTGCGCCCGGACCTGCGAGATACGTCTGCTGGCCTTCGACGAGTGGCCGGGCATCGGTGTCATGCCGGAGACCACCGCCGCCTTCGTCACCCCCAACGCCCCCGAACTGGCCGACGTGAGGATGGAGACGGCGAAATTCCTGAGCCGCTTCACCGGGTCGTCCTCTCTCGATGCCTACCAGACACAGGACCCCAACCGCGTGCGGGCGCAGGTGGCCGCCGTCTACGAGGCGTTGCGCAGCGTGGGCATGGTCTATGTCACTCCGCCCGCCAGCTTCGAGGAGAGCGGACAGCGCCTCCGCCTCACCGACAAGGTGCTGGCCGAGAAGATGGGCACCTGTGCCGACCTCTCTGTGCTCTATGCCTCGGTGTTGGAGAGCATGGGGCTGCGGCCCCTGCTCATCATGTGCCGCGGACACATGTTCGTGGGGTGTTGGCTCGTGGAGAAATTCTACCCGCAGGTCTACTGCGACGACGCCAGTTTCCTCTCCAAGTCGATGGCCAACGGCATCAACGAACTGGTGCTCGTAGAGGCCACCATGCTCACACAGCCCAATGTGTCCTTCGAAATGGCCGTGCAGGCCGCCGAGCGGCACATCTATGGCGAGGCGCCCGACTTCATCATGGCGCTCGACATACACCGCTGCCGCATGGAGGGCATAAGGCCCCTCCCCGTCAAGGTCGACGGCGTGTGGCAGCAGGAGGGGCTCCAGCTCGACCATGCCACCCACGGCGTGAAGGAGCAGACGCAGTACGACCTGCCCGCGCAGGAGGCTGCCCGCAACGCCACCCGCCTGGAGATATGGGAGCGCAAACTGCTCGACTTCTCCCTGCGCAACAACTTGCTCAACTTGCGGCTCGGCCGCCGCACCATCCCCTTCATCTCCATCGATATCGACCTTCTCGAAGACCACCTGCAAGCCAAGGAAGACTATCTCATCCTGCCCTGCCCGGGCACCGAGAAGATACGGCCCGACGAGAGCGGCATGTACCAGTCGAAGGTGCACAGCCAGGGCCTGGAGCAGATTGTCACCGAGGCCATGAAGAGCCACCACCTGTGTTCCTACCTGCAGCAGGACGAGCTGACAGAGATTCTGAAAAAACTATACCGCGACTCGCGAACGGCCATGGAGGAGAACGGTGCCAACACCCTCTACATGGTGCTGGGCCTGCTCAAGTGGTACGAGACGGAGCGCAGCGTGAAGCCGCGCTATGCCCCCCTGCTGCTCCTGCCCGTGACCGTCGTGAAGAAGAGCGGCAACAACTACGTGCTGCGCGTGCGCGACGAGGACATCACCTTCAACACCACCCTCGTGGAGATGATGCGACAGCAGTATGACCTCCACCTCACCGGACTCACCCCGCTGCCCACCGACGACTCGGGCATCGACGTGCTCAAGGTGTTCGCCATCGTACGTTCCTGCCTCAAGGCCCACCCGCGCTGGGACATCGTCGAGGAGAGCCTGCTCAGCCTCTTCTCCTTCAGTAAGTTCGTGATGTGGAACGATATTCACAACAATGCCGACAAACTGCGGCAGAACGACATCATAGAGAGCCTCATACAGAAGCGGCTGGTGAACAGCGAGGGCAAGGCCGACACCGACACGCGCTCGCTCGACAAGACGATGGAGCCGGCCCGCTTCGCCATACCCGTCGATGTAGACTCCTCACAGCTCGAGGCGGTGATTGAGAGCGGCGAGGGACGCAGCTTCATCCTCTACGGACCTCCGGGCACAGGCAAGAGCCAGACCATCACCAACATGATAGCCAATGCGCTCTACCACAACCGCCGTGTGCTCTTCGTGGCCGAGAAGATGGCGGCCCTCGAGGTGGTGCAGAAACGCCTGGCCCGCATCGGCCTCGATCCGTTCTGCCTCGAGATGCACTCCAACAAGATGACGAAGGCTCACCTGCTGCAGCAGTTGCAGAAGGCGCTCGACGTGACGCGCCTCAAGTCGTCGTCTGAATATGCCGACGAGTCGCAGCGACTTTTCCAACAGCGCCAGAAGCTCATCGCCCATATCGAGCGCCTGCACCGCCGGCAGCACTGCGGCCTCTCCCTCTACGACATGATAACGCGCTACCTGGCGGTCGATGGAGACGACGACCTCGTCATGGACCCCCTCTTCCTGCAGGAGACCACCGCCGAGCGGATAGCGGAAGCCGAGGCCGCCCTGCGGCAGCTGGCTACCGTGTTCGACATCACGGGCGACCCTGCCGTACACCCCTTGAAGGGGCTGGAGGTGACCGACCCCACCGTGGGCGCACAGACCCAAATAGTGGACTGCCTGAACCAATTGCGGCCGCTGCTGGCCGAGGCACAGCGCCAGCTCACGCTGCTGGCCAACAGCAACGGCCTCCTTATAGCCGCCACCCCCGAGGGGGTACGGTGGGCACAGCAGTTGGCCGACACCGCCGCCGCCATGCCCGCCCTCAGCGAGGCCCTGCTCCGCACCGTGGCCGACGACCGGCTGAAGGCCGCCATACAGGAGAAGATACAGCAGGGCCTGGCGCGCGATACCGCCCGGGCGCAACTGCTCCAGCAGGGCAGCCCCGAACTGCTCACCCAGCCCTTGGCACAGTTGCGGGCCGAGTGGGCGGAGGCCTGCGGCAAGTGGCTGCTGCCGCGTTTCTTCGCCAAGCGAAGCTTTGTGAAGCGCCTACGGCCGCTCTCTCCGTCGCTCTCGGCCACCAATGTGGAGCAACTTTTCGAACTGATGGAGCGCTATCAGAGCGCCCAGCAGATGGTCGACGACGCTCACGCCGAGATGGAACAGGTGTTCGGCCCGCTGGCCGCCGCCGGCTCCGAACGGTGGAACGACATGCAGCGCAGCTTGGAAAGCGCACCTCAGGTGCTGCAGTTGCTGCAGCAGAACGGTACCCCGCTGGCCGGTCTCGCTCTGCTGTCGAAAGACCATGTGCTGGGTGTCGACCTGAGCGCTGTGCGGCGCTTCAACCAGGTCTGTGCCGCTATGGCTCCCTATGCCACCGTGGCCTCTGGTGTCACGCTCGACGAGATGACACAGCGCCTGGAGCAGTGGACCGGCAACATACACCTCACCCGCGACTGGGCCCAGTGGACCACCCGCAAGGCGAGTCTGCGCGAGGGCCATCTGGAGCCGCTCGTCCGCTATATTGAGCAGGGCCACGACAGCGCGCAGGCCGCCGACGCCATGCTGCGCTCCACCTACAAGACGCTGGCCCTGGGCGTGATTGACGCCGACCCCGCCCTGAGCATGTTCAACGGCCAACTCTTCGAGACCGCCATCGACCAGTACCGACAGACTGCGCGCCACTTCCAGGAACTCACCAAGAAAGCCCTCTACTGCCAGTTGGCCTCACGCATCCCCTCGCTCACCATCGAGGCGGCCAACAGCTCGGAGATGGGCATCCTGAAGCGGTGCATCGCCTCCGGTGGCCGCAACACTTCCATCCGCAACATCCTCGACCAGATACCCACCTTGCTGCCCAAACTGTGCCCCTGCATGCTCATGAGCCCCATCTCCGTGGCGCAGTTCATCGACCTCGACCAGGAGAAGTTCGACCTCGTGGTGTTCGACGAGGCCTCGCAGATGCCCACGAGCGAGGCGGTGGGCGCCATTGCGCGCGGCAAGGCTGTCATCGTGGTGGGCGACCCCAAGCAGATGCCGCCCACCAGCTTCTTCACTTCCAACCAGGTGGACGAGGGTGATGCCGAGAACGATGACATGGAGAGCATACTCGACGACTGCATCACGCTCTCGTTGCCCGACCACTACCTCACCTGGCACTACCGCAGCCGCCACGAGAGCCTCATCGCCTTCAGCAACGCACAGTATTACGACGGCAAACTCTACACCTTCCCGTCGGTCGACGACAGGGTATCGAAGGTGCAGTTCGTGAGCATCGACGGCACCTACGACATGGGACGCACACGCAGCAACCGCGCCGAGGCACAGGCCATCGTGGCCGAGACACTGCGGCGTCTCAAAGACCCGCGCCTCAAGGACCGCAGCATCGGCATAGTGGCCTTCAGCAAGGCGCAGCAGGACCTCATCGAGGATATTCTCGTGGAGGAACTGAGCAAGCAGCCCCAACTGGAAAGCGCCGCCTACGACAGCCCCGAGCCCATCTTCGTGAAGAACCTGGAGAATGTGCAGGGCGACGAGCGCGACATCATCCTCTTCTCCGTGGGATACGGCCCCGACCGCAACGGCAGGGTGTCGATGAACTTCGGACCGCTCAACAACCGCGGCGGCGAGCGGCGCCTCAATGTGGCGGTGAGCCGCGCCCGGTATGAGATGATGGTGTTCTCCACCATGCAGCCCGAGCAGATAGATCTGAACCGCAGCCGCGCCCGGGGTGTGGAGGGACTGAAGCGCTTCCTCGAGTTTGCCAAGAACGGCCGCATGTCGGTGGCCTCCGACCAGTTCACCCAGCAGCACGACACGGCTCTGATGGACGATGTGGCCCGCGAGCTCACCGCCCAGGGCTACAAGGTGGACAAACAGGTGGGCCGCTCGCGCTTCAAGGTAGACCTGGCCGTGCTCGACCCCGACAACGAGGGGCAGTATCTGCTGGGCCTGCTCTGCGACGGCACCGGCTATTACAGCACAAGCACCGAGCGCGACCGAGAGATTTGCCAGCCGGGCGTGCTGGCCGGACTGGGGTGGCAACTAATGCGTATATGGAGTGTCGACTGGCTGCTCAACAAGCAGCGCGTCGTCAGCAAGATTCTGGAGCGTCTGGAGCAGGTCAAGGAGGAGAAACGGCAGGCGCAGACCGAGGCCGAAGCCGCCGCAGAAGAACTGCCTGCAGAGGCATCGCCCGCCGGGCAGTCCAACACCGGACAGTCGGCCGCTGGGCAGTCCGCCGAAAAGACGTCCAGTCCCTCCGCCGGAAAATCAGGAAAAAGAGGAAATGAGATGATGGCCGGTCTGGCCGATATTCCTTTCGAGGTGAGCAAGGACGAAATCTTGACAGCCCCCGACAACAAGTTGGCCACGGTCTACAAACCCTATCAACTGCTTTATCCCATCAAGGCCACGGAGTCGAGGTCGGTGAGAGACCTGGCGGGCACTCCCCGTCGTACGGCCCAGGATGTGCAGTGTGTGGTGATGAAGGAGCAGCCGGTGCTCCTGAGCGTGATATGCGACCGCATGAAGGCGGGTTACAACATGGCAGGCCGCTGCAACGGTCTGCGCGAGTTGGTGGAGCGGTCGGCCGCCGGCTGCTACCGCGACCCCTTCTCCGACCCCGCCAACCCCACCTACTGGAAGAGCGAGGCCGACGCCGCCCAGTACAAGGGCTACCGCACCGGCACCGCCCGTGAGATGGCCGACATACCCGTGGTGGAGATTATGAATGTGGTGGTAATGGCGGTGGAGCAGCAAGTCTCCATCTCCGAGGAAGACCTGAAGCGGCAGGTGCCCCGTCTGCTCGGCTTCGCCCGCCGCACCATCAAGAGCGACCAGCTCGTCACCGCCGCCATCGGGCATCTGTGCCGCACCGGCCGCCTCCAGCTGGTCGATGGCTTCCTAAAAAGCAATGAATAAGAGGCTTTTCTAGGGCCTCTAGGGCCTCTAGGGCCTCTAGGGCTTCTAGGGCCTCTAGCCCATCTAGAGCTTCTAGGGCTTCTAGGGCCTCTAGCTCATCTAGAGCTTCTAGGGCTTCTAGAGCCTCTAGCCCATCTAGAGCCTCTAGCTCATCATTTTATCAGTTTCAGCCGCAGGCTGTTCAGCACCACGCTCACGCTCGAGAAAGCCATGAGCGCACTGGCCCACATGGGTGTAATCTGAAACGGCACCCCCACCAGACGCAGCGCGCCGGCGGCCAGGGGTATGCAGGCCAGGTTGTAGATAAAAGCCCAGAACAGATTCTGGTGCACCATGCGCACCGTCTGCCTCGAAAGCCTTATCAGGTCGGCCACGCGCCGCAGGTCGGTGCCCATGAGTGTCACCTGGGCCACATCCATGGCCACATCGGTGCCCTTGCCCATGGCTATGCTCACATCGGCGGCCGCCAGGGCCTGCGTGTCGTTGATGCCGTCGCCCATCATGGCCACCGTCTTTCCCTCAGCCTGCAACTGCCTCACCAGGTCTTCCTTGTCCTGCGGCAGAACACCGCTGCGATGGTGCTCTATGCCCACCTTGCGGGCCCAGTAGTCCACAGCCTCTTCCTTGTCGCCGCTCATCAGATACACTGTCACCCCCTCCTGCGCCAGGGCCTGCATGGCCTCGGCAGCGTGGGGCTTCAGCGTCTCGCGTTCCTCAGGGGCCAACTGTGCCGCCTGGCGGAAGTCGACATCGGGCTTGGGCACGGTGAGCGTGCCGGTCTTGTCGATGACGAGTGCGTCTACTTTGCGCACCTGTTCCAGGGCGGTGGCGTCGCGCACCAGCACATTCTTCTGCGCCGCCTTTCCCACGGCCACCATCAGGGCGGTGGGGGTGGCCAGTCCCAGGGCGCAGGGGCAGGCTATCACCAGCACGGAGACGGCCGACAGCAGTGCTTCCGGCAGACGGTCCGTGCCGCCCACGGCGAGCCATATAAGCAAGGTGAGCATGGCTATGCCCACCACCACGGGCACGAAGACGAGGGCCACGCGGTCCACCACCCGCTGCACGGGCGCTTTGGAGCCTTGCGCCTGCTGCACCATGCGTATGATTTGTGCCAGCATGGTCTGCTGGCACACCTGCCGCGCCTTCATGCGCAGACTGCCGTGGCTCACCACGGTGCCCGCCAGCACACGGTCGGCCGGCTGTTTCCTCACCGGCACCGGTTCGCCGGTTATCATGGCTTCGTCTACATAGGCGTCGTCTTCGGTGAAGACATCGCCGTCGACGGGTATCTTCTCTCCCTGCCGCACCTCGATGGTGTCGCCGCGCTCCAGGGTGGCCACGGGCACCTCGCTCAGTTCGCCGCCGCTCACCAGTCGCGCCGTTTTGGGCGCCATGCCCATGAGCTGTCTGATGGCCGATGCGGTGCTGTTCTTGGCACGCTCTTCGAGCCACCGTCCGGTGAGTACGAAGGTGATAATCATGACCGAGGCGTCGAAGTAGGTGTGCCACTCGATGCCCCTGGTGCCCCACACGGCATCGCCGGCGAAGGTGTTGAAGGTGCTGAAGAGGAACGACACCGCCGTGCTCAGCGCCACGAGGGTGTCCATATTGGCCGAGGCGTGCGTCAGTTGGCGCCAGGCCGTGGCATAGAACTCCCGTCCGCAGAACCAGAGGTTGGCGGCGGCGATGATGAGCAGCACTTGGTTGGTGAAGTCGCGCCCTCCTATGTGTATCCATCCCATGGAGAGCGCCATGGTGAGCAGTGCGAAGGCCCAGGAGAGCAGCACCTTCCTGCTGAGCAGCTGCATGCGCCGGCGCTCTATCTGCGTCACGCTCACCTCGGTGTCGGTGATGAGGTCGTAGCCGGCGTCGGCCAGTTTCTCTTTCATGGCGTCGGGCGATACCCGTTGCTCGTCGTATTCCACGGTCACGGTGCGCCCGGCCAGGTTGGCGGCGGCGCTGTTCACGCCGTCCATAGCAGCCAGTGTGCGTTCCACCTTGGCCGAGCAGGCGGCGCACATCATTCCCACGATGGGAAGGGTTTTCTGAAGCATTCTGTTATTCCCTTCCTACCTCGTCGATGAGAATCTGTACGATGCGCTCGGCCGACCGTCCGTCCCATCGCTCGGGCAGCGAGTGTTTTTTCCATTGTCCGGCCACCATGTCGGCCAGGGTGTCGCGCAGCCGTTCGGCGTCCTCGCCCACGAGCACGTTGGTGCCTTGGCGCACGGTCTCTATGTGTTCGGTGTAGCTGTTGAGCGTGATGCAGGGCACCCCGTTGAAGGTGGCCTCCTCGGCCACATTGCCCGAGTCGGTCACGATGCCCTTGGCGTGGGCGGTGAGATAGCCAAACTGCAGGTAGCTGAGCGGCTCAATGAGGTGGAAATGGTCGGTGTCGGCGTTGAGGGTGGTGAGCAGCTGCTCCACGGTGCTGCGGGCCAGACCGCGCAGGGGAGCCACCACGGGGCATCCCTGTGTGGTGTTCACGATAGCCTTCAGCATCTGCCGCAGGTTGGCGGTGTCGGCCACGAGGGCCTTCCGGTTCAGGGTGAACACGATGTATCCGCCGTCGGCCAGTTGCAGGCGGTCGGCCACTTCGGGTCGCTGCAGGCGGTTGCGGTTGAACCGCAGCGAGTCCATCAGTATGTTGCCCACCATATAGGTCTGCGAGAGGCTCACGCCCTCGCGCGACACGATGTTGTTGGCGCCCTCTCCGGCGGTGAAGAGAAAGTCGGACAGGCCGTCTATGACGAGGCGGTTTATCTCCTTGGGCATCTTGATGTCGAAGGAGCGGGTGCCGGCCACGAGGTGCGCCAGGCGTTTGCCCTGCTTCTTGGTCACGATGGCGGCTGCCATGGTCGAGGCCAGGTCGTCCACCACAATCACCACGTCGGTGTCATGCTGTTCCAGGTATTTCTCAAACTCGCCCATCACCCTTCCGGTCAGTTCGTTGAGGCTGGGGCAGTCCACCCCCAGATACACGGAGGGCGGTGCCATCTGCAGATCGTCGAAGAGCGAGGGCTCCAGGGTGGGGTCATCGGCCACACCGGCATAGACCAGGGTATAGCTGATATCGCGTCCCTGCTGTTGTGCTTTCTCCACGGCCCTGACGATGGGGGCCACTTTCACGAAGTTGGGCCGTGCTCCGGCCACTATGCAAATATTCATTTTCTTTTTGTCAGTTTCTTGTTTTTGTTTTGTCAGTATCTTCCGAGTATTCAGATTAGTCAGAGTCATCAGATTAGTCAGAGTCATCAGATTAGACAGAGTCATCAGATTATTCAGATTATTCCGAGTAATCAGAAGTCCCGTAGGGGCTTCTCAATTTCAGCGCGCAGCGCGATTAATTTTTGAATTTAATTTTTGAATAATTTCTCGCTCGCAGAGCGACCCCGAATCAGAAGTCCCGTAGGGGCTTCCCCAATCTGTCAGCATTGATTCTGTTTGATTTTGATCAGATCTTGCGAGATTTCTCGCTCGCAGAGCGACCCCGAATCAGAAGTCCCGTAGAGGCTTCCCCAATCTGTCAGCATCGATTCTGTTTGATTTTGATCAGATTTTGCGAGATTTCTCGCTCGCAGAGCGACTCCGAATCAGAAGTCCCATAGGGGCTTCTCAATTTCAGCGCGCAGCGCGATTAATATTTGAATTTAATTTTTGAATAATTTCTCGCTCGCAGAGCGACTCCGAATCAGAAGTCCCGTAGGGGCTTCCCCAATCTGTCAGCATTGATTCTGTTTGATTTTGATCAGATTTTGCGAGATTTCTCGCTCGCAGAGCGACTCCTCCCCCAAATTACTGCCCCTTGAACAGCTCCTTGATGCCGCCCAGGCTGCCCATCACATTGGTAGCCTCATACGGCAAGTACACCGTCTTGGTCTTGTCGCCCTTGGCCAGCTCCTCCATCATCTGGATATACTTCTGCGCCAGCAGGTAGTTCGCCGGATTCGTGCAGTCGCCCACCGCCTCGGTGATTTTCTTGATGGCCACGGCCTCGGCCTCGGCCACGCGGATGCGTGCGGTGGCCACACCCTCAGCCTCGAGTATGGCCTGCTGTTTCTGGGCCTCGGCACGGTTTATCATGGCCGCCTTGTCGCCTTCCGACTGCAGGATCTGCGACTGCTTTTCACCCTCGCTCGTGAGGATGGCGGCACGCTTGTTACGCTCGGCCTGCATCTGCTTCTCCATGGCCGAGAGCACACTCTCCGGCGGCGTGATGTCCTGCAGCTCCACGCGGTTCACCTTGATGCCCCATTTGTTGGTGGCATCGTCGAGCACGGCGCGCAGTTTGGTGTTCACGGTGTCGCGCGAGGTGAGGGTCTGGTCGAGCTCCATCTCGCCGATGATGTTACGCAGGGTGGTCTGTGTCAGTTTCTCGATGGCGTTGGGCAGGTTGTTTATCTCATACACAGCCTTGAAGGGGTCCACAATCTGGAAGTAGAGCAGTGCGTTGATGCCCATCTGGATGTTGTCCTTGGTAATCACGTTCTGCTTGTCGAAGTCGTACACCTGCTCCCTCAGGTCGATGGAGTCGGAGTACATGTAGCGTCCGCGCTGCAGGGTGACGATGCTCTTGGCCGAGTCGATGAAGGGGATGATGATGTTGATGCCCGGGCTCAGGGTGGCGTGGTAGCGTCCCAGTCGCTCTATGATTTTGGTTTCCGACTGCGGTATGATGACCAGTGTCTTCTTGGCGATGATGACCGCAAGCACGATGAGCGCGATCAGTACGATGGATGTTACACTCATGATAAAACAGTTTTTGGGGTTATGGGGTGAAGAATGATTTTAATGGAAAATAGGGTAGGGGCGGAGCGGCCGGCCATCAAGCCTCGGCCACCCGCTCCACGGTCACGATGATGCTGTCGAGGCTCACGATGCGCACGCGCTCGCCCTTGGCGATGGCCGATCCGTCGGCGCTCAGTGCCTTCCAGTCGTCACCGTCCACGGCCACGCGTCCGTATCCGCCGGCCTCTATGTCCTGGCTCACGGTGCCGATACGTCCTGGCAGCGCATCGGCGTTGCTCAGTCGGTTTTCGGTGTTCCGGTGCAGGTATTGCTTGGCCAGCGGTCTGAGGTAGAACACGCTGAGCAGCGAGCACACCACGAAGATGATAATCTGCAGCACCACGCCGGCTCCCAGTCCGGTGGCGGCGGCTGCGCAGAGAGCGCCCACCGAGAACGAGAGGATGAAGAGGTCGCCCGAGCCCAGTTCGAGTATGAGGCAGAGCAGCGACACCAGCACCCAGATAAGCCAGATGTTCTGTGATAGATAGTCAATCATGGCGACGGAGTTTTTTTATTTTCCTTTGTAGTATTTCAGAGCCTGGGGCAGGAATTTGTTCTGAATATCGCTGATGCGTTGGGCGTCAGAGGGGTGCGAGCTGAGCCAGGTGGGGGTGTTGGCACCGCCCGAGCTGGCCATGCGCTGCCAGAAACTCACGGCCACGCGCGGGTCGTATCCGGCCATCGCGGCGAAGACGAGACCCATGTGGTCGGCCTCTGTCTCATTGTTGCGCGAGTATTTCAGGTTCATGAGGCTGGCAGCCTGTCCGGCCACGGCGGTGGCTATGCTGGCGGTGCCGGCGTCCACACCCACAGCCTGGAGCACACCGCCCAGAATCTGTGTGCCGGTCGAGGCGTGCTGCTGTTTGGTGATTTGTTCGGCCGAGTGTTTGGCCACGGCGTGTGCCACCTCATGTCCGAGCACGATGGCGAGCGAGGCCTCGTTCTGTGTCACGGGGAGGAGTCCCTCGTAGACCACGATTTTTCCGCCTGGCATGCAGAAGGCGTTCACGTTGGGGTCCTGTACCAGGTTGAACTCCCACTTGAAGTTCTGCACCTCGTTGGCATAGCCGTTTTGGGTCAGGTAGGTCTCCACGGCAGTGGCTATCCGCTGTCCCACGCGCTTCACCATGGCGGTGTTGGCGGCGTTGGTCGAGGGCTTGGCGGTCCTCATATACTCCTGATACTGCTGCTGACTCAGACTCAGAATGGTCTGGTCGTCTACGGCGATGCGCTGTTTTCTGCCGGTGATGGGCACGGTGCTGGTGGTGCCACAGGAGGCGAGAATCACGACGGTGAGAGCGAGGAGCCAGCTCCTCATGAAATGTTTGGTTGCGATTTTTTTCATTGTTCTTTTTATTTTTATGATTGTTGTTGTCTTTTTGAGGTTGTGGCGCGGGCGGGCCGTCGGCCGGTTGAGGCGCACCTATTCGTCGCCGGTGGCCAGTTGGGTGCCGGCGGCGGCAGCGGTCGATGCTATCAGGTCAATCTGCTCATGAATCTTGTTGCTGAACTGGTGGGGCCGCAGGATAAACTCGAAGCTGTCGGTCTGCTCGCCTGTCGACACCTCCACGTCGCCGTAGCCGAAGATGCGTCCGGCTATGCTCTGCTTGGTGGCCACCGCCTCTATCTTGCGCAGCATCAGTTCGGCCGTCTCGCGCTGTATGATGCCCGTCTTCTTGATGATGCGTTTGTTGGTCAGGATATAGCGCTTGCCGTTGTTGAGCGCCACAATCCAGAGCAGCGCCACCACGAGCAGCGCGCCCGAGCAGTAGAGCATATATTTCACAGGAGCCTGCAGGGGCAGGAAGGGCAGCACCACGGCCAGCAGCACCAGCAGTGCCGGCAGCCAATAGAGGAAGTAATGGAATTGAGCTTCGGCTATGATGGTCTCGCCGTTCATCAGGTTATAATTATTCTGACTCATACGTAGTAAATTATTTTTGTTTTATACTCAGCCTCTCATAAGGCCTTATTATGCCACAAAAATACAAAAAAAATCAAAACTCCCGCTTTTTTATCATAAAAATTGCGTTTACTGGGCCATGCCCACCTTTTTCGCTCACCAAGAATCCTGTCCTAATGAGTTGCAATTCTCACTCCCCACCCCTTGTAGGCCTTGTAGGGGCGGGGGCTCTGCTCTTATTATTTCTCTTCCCGTCTAATTATGATTAATTTCGGTTTACGGGGGGACAAATGTTTCAATCCACGCCCCTACATGCGGGGCGACCGTGTCGGTCCCGTACTCCCATATCAGCTGGTCGTTTCAATCCACGCCCTTACATGAGGGGCGACGCTCGGAGGTGGCGCTGTGGAAGAGCACCGACCAGTTTCAATCCACGCCCCTACATGAGGGGCGACGTCGGGTGTGGGTCACTTGGGGTTGCCACTTGTCGTTTCAATCCACGCCCCTACATGAGGGGCGACTGAGTGGGTCGGTGCATTTCACCTCACCGCTGGAGTTTCAATCCACGCCCCTACATGAGGGGCGACGTGAATTATGCCACCGACGGCGGCATGTTTGAGGAGTTTCAATCCACGCCCCTACATGAGGGGCGACCATGACACCCGTCGTGCAGATGGCTGCCGGTTCGTTTCAATCCACGCCCCTACATGAGGGGCGACGAGACGCCGAAAGAGGCCCAGCCTACCGCACAGCCGTTTCAATCCACGCCCCTACATGAGGGGCGACGGGAGAAGCGCCTCGATGCTGCTCTTCTCATTGAGGTTTCAATCCACGCCCCTACATGAGGGGCGACACCGGCAACACGGGCACCGACAAGCCCGAGCCATTGTTTCAATCCACGCCCCTACATGAGGGGCGACGGACAGGATAGTTCGTTCTCGCATGTCAACGAGCGTTTCAATCCACGCCCCTACATGAGGGGCGACCGCTGCTTGGCTCTCGCCTTACCGCCCTTTGTTTGTTTCAATCCACGCCCCTACATGAGGGGCGACACGCGCATCACCTTCGTATCGTCGTAGAACTGCTGTTTCAATCCACGCCCCTACATGAGGGGCGACACGATGGGCGGCAGATGGTTATCAATGACGAAGGGTTTCAATCCACGCCCCTACATGAGGGGCGACTTTGTGTCGAGCCGTGCCTCCACCATGGAGAGCGGTTTCAATCCACGCCCCTACATGAGGGGCGACACCATCATAATTAGCTTCATTATAAGTTAGAGTAAGTTTCAATCCACGCCCCTACATGAGGGGCGACTGATAGGTGCCTTATTGCTACCAAGATATTCAGTTTCAATCCACGCCCCTACATGAGGGGCGACCACATAATCTCCCATTCCCTCGACTTTCAGTCGGTTTCAATCCACGCCCCTACATGAGGGGCGACTTCTGAAGTGCTGCAGCAGAGCCAAACCACTAGTGTTTCAATCCACGCCCCTACATGAGGGGCGACATTGACGACTTCTGCGCCTACTACCGGCATCATCAGTTTCAATCCACGCCCCTACATGAGGGGCGACAGGTATCGTCTATGGTTAACGTACATCACCGCTTGTTTCAATCCACGCCCCTACATGAGGGGCGACTATTAATAATCCAAATGCATGGGGTGATTTGGCTGTTTCAATCCACGCCCCTACATGAGGGGCGACGCCCACAGCTTCTGATGGCCGGTCCATTCATAGCGGTTTCAATCCACGCCCCTACATGAGGGGCGACATCGTGCCGGGCGCGCAGTATTGCGTCATCTATGTTTCAATCCACGCCCCTACATGAGGGGCGACTCATAATAGTGGCAGTCCTGTTCCTGACCTGTTCTGTTTCAATCCACGCCCCTACATGAGGGGCGACTATGGCAAAATTTTCAGAAGTTATTGAGTGCCTGTTTCAATCCACGCCCCTACATGAGGGGCGACTGTCGAGATGCAAGTGGATTATGTCAAGTTTACACCGTTTCAATCCACGCCCCTACATGAGGGGCGACAACGTGCGGAAAGTGCATCAAGTCATCCGACTGCGCGTTTCAATCCACGCCCCTACATGAGGGGCGACTGATAACATCGCCGCCCAGCACTCCATCGTGGTGTTTCAATCCACGCCCCTACATGAGGGGCGACAGGGGAGAGACTTCGTTTTTCATCTGGCCTTGCGTTTCAATCCACGCCCCTACATGAGGGGCGACTTCCGCGCAACAGTCGGGCTGCTCGGGCGGCAACTGTTTCAATCCACGCCCCTACATGAGGGGCGACATGACTGGGACGACAGCGTGACGGGTACATGGTGTTTCAATCCACGCCCCTACATGAGGGGCGACTCCGCGCAACAGTCGGGCTGCTCGGGCGGCAACTGTTTCAATCCACGCCCCTACATGAGGGGCGACCTGACCGTAGGTGCCGCTCTCAGCGTCCTGTGCGTTTCAATCCACGCCCCTACATGAGGGGCGACGCCAATAAGCCAAGTTATCGCGGAACTCACCGCAGTTTCAATCCACGCCCCTACATGAGGGGCGACTCCGTGTTCATCGCAACGATAGGGGCGCATGGAGGTTTCAATCCACGCCCCTACATGAGGGGCGACTTCTTCATCACCGCAGGACTTCCCATCAGTCCTTGTTTCAATCCACGCCCCTACATGAGGGGCGACTCCCGCTCGTCGAAGCCTCTACGGATGTACCAGTCGTTTCAATCCACGCCCCTACATGAGGGGCGACAGACCCAGTGGGCAGTCTTAGACTCCCTCTCCGAGTTTCAATCCACGCCCCTACATGAGGGGCGACGCGCTCCGAAGAGCTGGTGCCGACGGGCAGACTCGTTTCAATCCACGCCCCTACATGAGGGGCGACTTGATAGATGGCGATGTCTCCGCCATGTGGGCGAAGTTTCAATCCACGCCCCTACATGAGGGGCGACCTTTTCGCCCGACAATACAAGGTGGAGTGGGAGGTTTCAATCCACGCCCCTACATGAGGGGCGACTTACTTGTGCCATCATCTTGCATCTGAGTATAAGGTTTCAATCCACGCCCCTACATGAGGGGCGACTTACTTTTCGGAAAACAAGCCTTAAGTGTATCTTTGTTTCAATCCACGCCCCTACATGAGGGGCGACGTCCTCGTTGCGCTTGGCGGTAGAATCTGCCCAGTTTCAATCCACGCCCCTACATGAGGGGCGACTCTGCGCAGGGAGGGTGTAATATGACATCGATAGTTTCAATCCACGCCCCTACATGAGGGGCGACGCTCACTCCTGCCGAGGAGGCGATGGAGGCGAGGTTTCAATCCACGCCCCTACATGAGGGGCGACCATCGGCATCGGGTTCTATGGTCACACCATTAAGGTTTCAATCCACGCCCCTACATGAGGGGCGACTATGCTTGTATGCGCAGTTGACACATGGAAGGTTGTTTCAATCCACGCCCCTACATGAGGGGCGACGTGGCTACCGCTCACCGATTCCCCCGTGATGTGGAGTTTCAATCCACGCCCCTACATGAGGGGCGACTTACCTTGGTGTGGTCTCCGTGGATGCCATCGGGTTTCAATCCACGCCCCTACATGAGGGGCGACCAAGATGGATGCTGCTCGGCCTCGCCAGCTGCTTGTTTCAATCCACGCCCCTACATGAGGGGCGACGCGCCCACCATCATCGGCATCAGCTGGCAACGTGAGTTTCAATCCACGCCCCTACATGAGGGGCGACAGCGGTAGGTCGGGGCACCACGATATAGGTTTAGAGTTTCAATCCACGCCCCTACATGAGGGGCGACTAGTCTCTTTCGTTTAAATTGTTTTACCTCGTCGTTTCAATCCACGCCCCTACATGAGGGGCGACAGCGTATTCTGCTTTTAGTCAAGGCGGCAAAGGACGTTTCAATCCACGCCCCTACATGAGGGGCGACTGTTCGGCCAACACCAAGACCGACCGCTCTTCAGTTTCAATCCACGCCCCTACATGAGGGGCGACCCGCTTTCCCCGTGATGTCGAGAAGAGCCTTCAGTTTCAATCCACGCCCCTACATGAGGGGCGACCATCATTGCGGTATTTTATCATCTGGTCGTACACGTTTCAATCCACGCCCCTACATGAGGGGCGACCTTCCGCAGATTCAAGATACATCCACAACCGACCCGTTTCAATCCACGCCCCTACATGAGGGGCGACCTTGTGCCAGCCAGCGATTTTGGTCTTCCCGTCCAAGTTTCAATCCACGCCCCTACATGAGGGGCGACTGACCTTTCCGCTACCTTCCCCCTCACCTTCATAGTTTCAATCCACGCCCCTACATGAGGGGCGACAGTTAGTATCACGAAAGAACGGTTAATGTTCCTTGTTTCAATCCACGCCCCTACATGAGGGGCGACAGGCGATGGAGGCGAGGAACGCAGCCATCTGCGAGGTTTCAATCCACGCCCCTACATGAGGGGCGACCGGACACGTTCTGATAGACGCCCTCCTTGATATTGTTTCAATCCACGCCCCTACATGAGGGGCGACGGTTGGCAGCATCCACCTTCCGCAAATCTCGCTGTTTCAATCCACGCCCCTACATGAGGGGCGACTGGCATTCGTTACGGCCTTTGGTACGACCGCAAGTTTCAATCCACGCCCCTACATGAGGGGCGACATGTCGTCCACGCACTCCGTCTGCCGCGCCTCGTGTTTCAATCCACGCCCCTACATGAGGGGCGACCACATGCCACCAGTGCAAAGGCGGCAAACAAAATGTTTCAATCCACGCCCCTACATGAGGGGCGACCGTGGTCTGCTGCAAATAATCATCGTACTCTTCAGTTTCAATCCACGCCCCTACATGAGGGGCGACCGATGAGGAGCAGCGTCTGCGCGACCGCATTGCAGTTTCAATCCACGCCCCTACATGAGGGGCGACGTGCAGCAGGTTCATCTTGATGTCCTGCGAGTTGATGTTTCAATCCACGCCCCTACATGAGGGGCGACTCGTCTTCGACCGAAAGCACAAGGCAGGACCGAAGTTTCAATCCACGCCCCTACATGAGGGGCGACCCCCCGTCTGCCGTAACGGCAACCGCTTCAAAGGTTTCAATCCACGCCCCTACATGAGGGGCGACTTATTGGTGTGGCCGCTGCCATTGCTGTTCAAGGTTTCAATCCACGCCCCTACATGAGGGGCGACCTGCGTTTGTTATGGTTGGCTGCAAAACGTTCGTAGTTTCAATCCACGCCCCTACATGAGGGGCGACATGGCGTGGCTGCAGCTGGTGCATAAGGTGGGCCTGTTTCAATCCACGCCCCTACATGAGGGGCGACACATGCAGCCGTCGAAGCTTGCCGGCCGCTTGCAGTTTCAATCCACGCCCCTACATGAGGGGCGACCCCGTGCGCGTGCGCATCTCCAACGAGGCCCTGGTGTTTCAATCCACGCCCCTACATGAGGGGCGACCTTTCTTTGTTTAGACAGTTTCTAAATAAGCATCAAGTTTCAATCCACGCCCCTACATGAGGGGCGACTCCACATATCTCACCATCCCCTCCGCTATCCGGAGGTTTCAATCCACGCCCCTACATGAGGGGCGACCTCTTCTGCTCTGCCTGTTTCAAGGTTTTCTTTAAGTTTCAATCCACGCCCCTACATGAGGGGCGACAAATATTTTTGTTGTTTTGCATCCCTGCCTCCTGTGTTTCAATCCACGCCCCTACATGAGGGGCGACAACGCTGAGATGTTCGTGGCGAAATACGGGCACGTTTCAATCCACGCCCCTACATGAGGGGCGACCTGACCGATAGTTAGTGCAGCCATCGGCAACGTTGAGTTTCAATCCACGCCCCTACATGAGGGGCGACAAATAAGTACATCGCCCACGATAAAATCATTTGCGTTTCAATCCACGCCCCTACATGAGGGGCGACCGGCAAGCCTTTGCGGCAAAATCCCGATGGCCGTGTTTCAATCCACGCCCCTACATGAGGGGCGACCACGCAGACCAAGCTGTACAACATCTACCGCAATGGTTTCAATCCACGCCCCTACATGAGGGGCGACCTTTACGGTCAGCACAAGCATATCGCCCACCGATTGTTTCAATCCACGCCCCTACATGAGGGGCGACCTGCACCACACGGCCATTGCCGCCAATGGTGATGTTTCAATCCACGCCCCTACATGAGGGGCGACCAACGTGATACAGCAGATAGAGTCAAGAATTAAAGTGATGTTTCAATCCACGCCCCTACATGAGGGGCGACCTGACGAATTGGGGGGTGGTGCTGTTCCCTTAAACGTTTCAATCCACGCCCCTACATGAGGGGCGACATATTTTTATTGTTTTGCATCCCTGTCTCCTGTGTTTCAATCCACGCCCCTACATGAGGGGCGACCCCTTCAGTTGTAATACATTAAGTATCAAACTGTTTATAACAAAAAAACGCGAACATGTAGCAAATAACATGGTCAAGAGAATACATTTTTGTGTAAATGCTTGAATGACAATAGGTGCGAAGATTCCGACATTAATGTATTGCATCCAGTTCGCAATTAAATGATAATCACTTCATCGATATCAAAAGACGTCTCCTTTCCTAATCTGTCTATGTTTCGGCTCTTATTTTTATTAATATGATAAAAGCGGACGCTGTCAAGACTATCGTCTATGATATCTTTAATGGTGTCTTTTAGAATTATGTATTGTACCTCCGTTACTTCACATTCGAATACAGAATTCTGAACTCTTTGTCCGTAATTCTGACAGATACGAGCAACTTTGCGAAGCCTTTTTTTACCGGTTTCGCTAGTAGTATCAACGTCATATGTAACCAAGATGTACATTTTTTCTTATTTTATGAGGAATACAGGGTAATCATCTATTTCTTCTCTAATATGTCTAACTAATAACATAGCTTGTGCATGTGGTATAAGGCCTATTGGTATCTTTTCATTTAAATAAGGATGAATGATAGTTTCTTTTTTACGATTTTGCCATGCAGTGAGAAAAGTCCGTCTTCCGTTGTCAGTTAAAACAACTCCTAACTCTCCTTGAAAGAGAAAATCTTTAGGGGTTATTTGCCGCCTGTTTATAAGTGAAATAACGAAACGATCCCCTAGATATGCGCGTAATTCTTCTGTCATATCTAGTGCTAAAGAAGCTCGCCCTGGCCTTAAAGTGTGGAGGAAACCGACATAAGGGTCAAGGCCTATAGTTTCAAGAGCTGCTGTTATATCGTTGGTTATTAGAGTATACGCGAGTGAGAGCATGGCGTTAATGGCGTCTTTGGGTGGTCGCCGATTACGGCCGGAAAAAGGAAAACTTTCCTGTTGCTGTGTTAAAAGAGAAGGAAAAACCTCAAAATATTTGTTTGCAGCCATTCCTTCTATGCCCATTAAGGAAAGAGAGTCGGAAGTGAGAAGAGAATCACGTTTAAGATAATCCAAAGCATTTACAGCAGATTCTACTTTAGAATCGTTGCCATAATCTCTAATAAATCGACGAAGAATGTTGCGATAGTTTTGTATTTTACCTGCTATCATCAACTGCGCGACATGTAAAGACCATCTCTTATCATCTGATAATTGATACTGTTTCTTCCTTAGCAGAACATTGCCTCGTGTTTGACCCTGAATACGACTTATAAACCTTCCATTCGGTGAAAGAAAGGTAAGTGAAACATTGTTTTCTGTGCATAGCTTCATCAGTCCTGGGCTGACACCCATATAGCCAAAGGTGACAATTCCCTCTATGTTTATGATAGGAATACGAAAAACTTCTTGCTGTTGGACAGAAACAACAACATTCAAGCCATCCTTGCTTAAATAAGCTTCAGGAGTGGTGATATACAGGGTGTTAAGAAGTTTCCTCATAAAGATACTTGTTAAGATAACTAGTAACCTCTAATTTCTCATATAATTCAGGTAAACAAATATCATGTAAAGAGCATTTATTACATTTCTTACTTGGCGAAGCAGGAGGTATTATGCCTGTTTTGAATATTTCGTGCATTTCTTCAGAGCATTTCTTTACGATGCTTCGCAAATCATCTCCAATATGCAAATCAACTCTTTGCCTTATCTCAGCATAAAAGAATGCACCCCATGATATTTTGATTCCATGCTTTTCTTCTAAACACATAGCTTGGGCTGCTAATTGTACCTCATCTTCTCTATCTTTTTTAGGGTGACCATGCTTGTATTCTACAGGATAAGGATGCCAAAGACCTGGATATTTTGGGTGCGTGATACTGTTCTCTTTATCATCTGTTGGATGCAACTCTACAACATCTGTAATGCCATATAGACCAAGTTCGTGTGAAGCGATGTTTACCGAGCGTAATGATATATAATCACCGCACTTTTGTCTGTAGAATGGATCATTTACACGTTTATGGAGAATTTGCCCTTCTGCAGTAAGCCCATTGTCTTGCCATTGCTGGTCAATATGAATCAATGCCCATTGTCGGGGACAGAACCGAAAGTGCTGAATCCCCGACAACATGAGCATATCATCGTCACTATACATATTAATGTTTATTCAAAATTGAGCACCTCAACTTTGCCTGCAGTGATATCTGCAACCTTAGACTTGATTTCATCTATAGGAGTAATGATATAGTCCTCAAAACTACGAGGATATTCAATACCATCTTTTTTCTTTATGTTCACAAGCTCGAAAAGTTGAGAAGCACGAGCATTTCCAAGTTTTGATTCGTGTTTGAAAACAATAAGTGCTCTTGCATTCATTTCACCACGTGCAGCAGCATGGTCATGTTCGAAAGCATTCATAAGAGCTTCCCAAAGTAGCTCCAAGTCTTTTTCACTAAAGTGACATTTTTCTCCATCAAAAGCGGAAACATAACCGTGCATGCGGTAAAGGCCATAGCTGACGGTGGATTTATTCCCAAAAGTCGTAGAATCTGCTTTGTCTACGACGCAGCATCTTGTTAATGAATGTGTCCGGCTGTCGATGGGGTCAACAGAGCGTGAGAAGACAAATTGGACGGGACCTCTTACAACGCCTAGACTATCACCTGTACTAAGAACTGCACCGAAAGTCCTGATGTCGTAGTATTTATCACACATATTGAACAAGCCTTTCTTCTCGTCGTTACCGGAATCTTTCTTTACTGTATTAATTATCTCGTTTAGAACGCTCCCTTGACGTATAAATATGTCAAATTTTGCGGAATCTAGGTCGCCAGAAGCAACTTTTAGTTGAACGTAGTTACGTACTTTACGCTTGATACAAACATCGGAAACAAGACCTTCTCTTGTTTCAAAATCGATTCTTGGCTGATTGTCAAAATCAGGGTCACCGTTGGGATTACCGTCTTTTACATCATAAATAAAGACGAAATCATACCTGTTTTTAATGTACTTTTCCATAATTATATGCAATTGTTAGTTAATTTCTTCTGCTTTTATTCTGCCTTTTTGTGATTTTTTTGAAAATAATATCCTAAAGCGAACTCACCTTGTTCTATTGTGGTAAATCTATTAGGAATTCTTCCTGTCTCACTAATTTTCCCAGCTATGTCATTCAGCTCTTTCGCTAGATATCCATTTATCTTATGCTGATAAATAGGTACATTTTTAGTCAATAATGTTCCAAAAACGTGAGCTGGTTGTGCGGCTGCAGCAGCAAAGAATTTGTCTTTTATGCTACTATTTACATTACCCATGGCCTTCCACTGCATTGTTTCTATAATAGCAAATAGTCTGCCACACAAATAGGCCACACTTGTGTTTGCTTCGTCTAATGATGATTTCATATTGTTTTGGTTGTTACGATTTATAATCAGTTTGATAATAGCGGCTCTGTTAGAATTGAAAGAATCTCCTTTCCAAAGCCTATTTAGTACAAATTGTAGCAAGTCAATCGGGATTTTATACGAATTTCCCTTAATGGCTGCATTCCATAGCATTGTGCCTATCGTCGACGTGGAGTTTAAATCGCCTTTAGTTTTTTCTCCCTTTCTTTTATCGCGTTGAGATGATAATATTAATAAACCAAGTGAATTGTATACTTTTTCATTATTGCTGTTAATAATTTCTATATCTTGAAACCACTTTGCGATATTAGTTTTATAATCATCCAAACTAATAGCAGTCCAGTCGCGAACAGCTATTCGTGCAGCAGCTGAAGATATTGTACAACAATAGAATATGTTGGTATCAATTGTAGAAGCTTTGCTGTTATTCCCGCTCCAAACAGATTCCAGAAAACTTTTTACCCATGAAGAATCAGGAGGATTAACAATAGCAAATGGGTTGATGTCCTCGGCGTCATGTCTGGTCCAGAATAATGCTACGGTAGAATCACTTATTTTAATCCTGTGATTGTATTCATACCGTAATTTTTCCCCTTCACTATTAACTTGATATCCGTCAGAAAGTAAGAATTTTAAACCTTCGATGTAGTTTCTCGCACAGTCCCTACATATGAAAGAATTAAGATTTCCTTTTAAACCATAAGACTCAAATGCGGGTTCATTAAAAGATACTAAAGCACAGCCGGCAGATTGTCCTTTCGGTAATTTAACCAATCCATGTGGTTCATCTAAAACGGGACTGTTTGCATTCCCGCAAATGGAACAAACGCGCTTGGTTGTGAGGCGGCGCTCATTGTCTTGAAAATGTTTTGTAATGGCCTCTCTTACTTCTTCTTTTTTTAAAAATAATGAATCCCCTAATAACATGAATGTTATATTCCCATCTTTTGAATCTTTGTCAAACTTGAAAACCGACTCTGATATGGCTTTCGTTAATCCATTTTTGTTCTTATCTTCATAAAATTTAAAAATAGGTTCAATTATAGGAAGATCATCTTTATATTGAAAAAGCTTGTCGATGAATAATACGTGTTTTTTGCTCACGTTCTTATCAGTAATACCAAGGACTTCCTCGCTTTTCCCTATTAGTAAATAAGATTCTGCTTTCTTTAAAAGAATGGCTTCGGTTTGAACTGTCTGCTCTTCTCTTACACTAAATTCTTTAAACTCACCACTTTCATTAATAACAATTACTAGGTTATAAGTAACATTCTTAAGAATTGATTTTTTCTTGTTCTTAGACTTTGATGATGCAATGTCTTTAATATGGCTTTTTATTAAATTTTGAACTTCTTTTCCTGAGAGTATAAGCGAGCCGTTGACTTCAAATGTAATGTTTCCTTGCTTTACTTCTTCATCTAATTCCATAAATGCACAAATGGCTTTTCTAAGCCCGTTGGTATTTTGCGTGTCATAGAACTTGAAAATAGGAGAGAATTCAGAAGTATCCTTGTAAGGCTCAAATGTTAATTTGAAATCCTCTAGTTTTGCAATTTCAACTGTAATATTTAGAACTTCTTCACATTTATCCAAAAGGAAACGTGCTTTGCCTTTTTTCGCTGTGAGGACTTCGGTCTCAATTATTTGTTTTTCTCCAACAATAAACCTTTGAAAAGAGCCATCTTTGTCTATAACAAGCGTTGTATTGAATGATTCCTCTTTTAAAGCTTTGTTCTTTCCTTTCGTTATTCGTTTGCCGAATTCAACAAGTTCCTGTATCATATGCTAGCCTCCTCCTTGTTATAATGTTCGTAAACTACACGATTGTACTCGTCGGAAGATTTAGGCTGAATATGCTTAGATGACAGCATTTCTTGAGCTTTGTCTTCTGGGCAAAGAAGAACACCATTTATAATTGCAGCGTCGTAAAAAAACAGTGGGATGGCTTTCCCATTTACATCATAATACATGTCATACAACATGCTTCCTATAGGATATGTAAAAGGGAAAGGAATGTCGCGCTCGTTTGGAATGGAGAAATCTGCTGCAAATTCTCTAGTTCCCAAGCAAGGCTGATGCCAACATTGACCTTTCCTCACTCTTCGCTCAAACATTTCACGGTACTTCTTGACAGTGATTGGACGATTGCTATTTTTAGTACTTTTAATAAGATTTTCTTCGACATAAACAGATGCTTCAATAATGTATCCTACATCTTTAAGGACAATGCTGTTCCGCTGAACGCGATTTCCCGTTATCTCGATAGGTGTCCCCTTTGGATTCTGTTTTTTTGAAATCTCATTTCTCTTTATGGATGCAAATTTTATAGGTTTCAAAACAATAATTCGTCTGATAAACCACTGGAACTCGGGTCTCCAAAGAATTGATTCTAGGATACCGCGAGCGGATGATGGTGTCATGCAGGGATAACTCATTCTCTCCACCTTTAAATCAGGACGGGTGAAGCATGCAAAATCACCTGTTACTTTCAATCTAATTATTTCACTGTCAAGCATCTTTTCTTTATATTATTGGGTTAAAATCATAAGAATTAGTTAATCCGAAGTTAGAATCATATCTTCCATACCATACCTTTATTCCACAAGGTTCTTCTACAATATGGCAATTGTTGTTTTTCATGAATTGCTCGTAGACTTGTACACAAAATTGAGATAATTCTTGTCTATCTTGTCTTGTGATAAAAATACTCCCTTTTATACGGTCGTAAATGATTCGACTTTCATCATTATAATTATAAACGAAAATGGGTTGGGTGTTATTGTCTATAATTCTATATTTATCAGCTACTTTTTGGAAGTTAAGTTGCCTCCTGTCTTCTGTAATTTTAAATTTGTCTGTATCCACAAAATTATCAATGAGTTTTCTGTAATATTCTTCGTAGAAATCATGAGTGTATAATTTATCTTCTTTCCCTTTATAGAGGAGGTTTGCATATTCTGACCAAGAACGATATTGTTTACTCGGTTGCCCTGGTTCAGTGAGGGTAAATAGATAGACACAGCCTTTAGTGAACTTTCCATTTTCATCTCTTAATTTACCTTCTCTATTACATCTCCCAGCTGATTGAATAATTGATTCAAGAGGCGCCAATTCTCTATAAACAGAAGGAAAATCCAAATCTACTCCAGCTTCTATAAGTTGTGTGGAACAGACAACAATTGGTCCTTTTTTTTCTAGTTCTTCTTTTATTTTTTTTATAGTCTCTTTTCTATGTGCAGGACACATGTTGGTAGACAAGTGGAATAGTTTGAATTTACCACAACCAATCATTTCTTTATAGAACAATTGCGCTTTCTTTTTAGTGTTGAAAACAATAAGTGCTGATGTTCCCTTTCGCATAACTTTATCCGCTAATTCTGAAATAGTTATCTCATTATAGTCGTTAATTGAATGGTAGGTAACTCTCCTTGTTTTGTCGAAAATGTATTGAGGATTTTTAACTAATGGCTCTATGTGGTCTATTCCAGAAAAGCCACTTCTTGTACGAAAATCAGGTTGAGTGGCTGTACAGAAAAGAATGCTGCAGCGGCATAATAGACGCAAGTTGTCAAGCATTTTTATAGTAGGCTCTGAAATATAAAGAGGCAAAGATTGTATTTCATCAAAAATGATAATAGAATCTTGAATATTGTGGAGTTTTCTGCAAGCTGATCTTTTATTGCTAAAAAGAGATTCGAAGAATTGTACAGACGTAGTAATGATAATAGGATATTCCCAATTCTCTGTAGCAAGTTGTCTCGGGTCAAATATATCTCTCCCTTCATCTCCAGAGTATATGACATTGGAGTGATGTTCTAAAACATAATCAATTTCATTTTCATTGAATATTGCTTTTAATTCTTGGGCTGTTTGATCAATAATGCTAATGAAAGGTAAAACGATGATGATTCTCTGAATATTTCGATGAGATTGTGCATGATGTAAAGCCCAATTGATACTGCAAAGCGTTTTTCCCAATCCTGTTGGCAGAGTAAGCGAAAAGCATCCTTGAGGGGAATTGGCTTTTGATTCTGCATATAATCGAACTTCGTTCCTTAGTCCGTTTATTATAAGGCCTTTTTTTGTTGGGTCATTCTCCAAAGCGCTCAGTTTTCGTTGCAGTTTCTCTATTAGTAAATCTGGATTGAATTGAATGCTTATCCTTGATGAATTTTTTCTTTGGAAAAAATGCTTTTCTGTATCAAGGCTGTCAGCGTCAACTAATGAACTGAATATCATCCTTACAAACAGTTCTTGCAGAAGTATATCTGAGAGTTCCTTGAACGCCCTGTCGTCAGGTCTTTTGATTGAATGATCGAAGTCTTCTTCCATTCTTTTGTGTATATCAGCATATCTATTGTCGCCTGTATTTAGTTCTTCCATAAAATCTTGATTCATTTTCCCGATATTTGGCAATCCAGCGTGATGTCCGAAAATAGGAAGGGCGATTTCCATTAAATTATTATTTCTTGCGTATAAAGCCCCATAAATAGAATGTTTGACTTTTTTTATTTCTCCTTCAATGTGTCTTTGGAACTCGCAAGAATATTTACCCATGTCGTGAATTAAACCGCAGTATTCATACAAATCTTTAAAAGACTCGGCTATTGCGAATTTACGCATAATATTACCAACACCCAAACTGTGCTCTTTTATAGTTTGTACTATGCCGTCGGTATTTTCAGAATGAGCAAGAAAACAATTATTGTGTTCCATGTTTTTTATTTTCCCGTAAAGATACGGTTTGCTTGTGTCATATTGCGGTACAAGGTGGAACTTTTTCTTCTTTTTAGATTTTATTAACAATGCGAGTTGAAGATAAACTCACGTACAAAATAAACTGTTTTATCAATAAATACTTCTTCGCCCCTTAACAAATGCGCGAAAAACGCAAATAAAGTTAATCTGTTAGGTGGTATCGCACTGATGGGCTATATTCGCGGAAACAGAAAACCAAAGCAATTACCATTATGCCGCAGAAAACGAAAAACGAGGAGTGGATGTACAGCCAGATAGAAAAGGCGCATCAGTGTATTAATGACGTATTGGAGCAGTCGAAGCATTTCGGCTTCTTTGAGCGGCACCGGGCGAAAGATACGCTCCTCCATCTCTCCATGATCGATATAGAACTGCTGCAGCTGCTTACTGAAAATGAGCAGCTGACGTGCGAGGAATGAAATGTCCGTTTTTATCACCCCAAAAGCCACGGTTATCCAAACAAAATCACTATTTTTGCAACGGCATACGAAGCGCCCTTTAATAAAAATATGATGAAGACCATTATATTATTCCTATTCTCCCTAATAGCTGCACAGACGGCTTTCGGACAGGTCACTCATAGAGATGATAAAAAGATTCTCAATGCAGAAAGAAGTTTGAAAGTGGAAATAGAGTTGAACTCTCATGAGGAATCTGCTGACAATAATACTCCTGAAAGACAAATCAAGATATATGATGTTGTGGAGCAGCAGCCCTCATTCCCTGGGGGTAACGGAGCATTGATGAAATGGTTGGAAAGCCATATCAAGTATCCGGCTGAAGCATTGGATGCATGTGTTCAGGGAAGAGTTGTCGTTTCATTCGTCGTTGAACCAGACGGCACCTTGAGCAATGTGCAGGTGATAAGAGGTATCCATCCCTCTATGGATGCAGAAGCCGTAAGAGTATGCTATGAAATGCCGCTCTGGAATCCCGGCCGTCAAAATGGTGTCGAGGTCCGTGTAAAGTACAATTTACCCATACAGTTCAGGCTACCCAAACCAGAAAAATAAAAACGGGGATTATAAATCTTCCCCGTTTGCATGGTTGTATTCGTTGTCGTAAAACATCATGATGTAATATTTGCCGTACATTTCTTCTTTACGCATTATTTTGTTATGTTGTTTGTGCTTTTCGTTTTATAAAGGGGGGCATCTATAAAAGAAATCAATCCCACTCCTGAGGATTATCCTCTGTTTCTGGAATAATAGTACAATTAGGAATCCCTGGCGTAGCTATGTCTTTAAATAAATTCTTAATCTCCTTAATTCTTTCTGCCTTAATATAATCTGAAAAAAATGTAGGTAAATCTTCAGCTTTTCCCGACATTCCTTCACCTATCAGAATGGTCTTTCCTTCGGCTTCGAGTCTCTCCAACTCGGTCATGATATGTTCGGCTTCCGCATCGCACATGGGGCAGGTGCCGGTGGAGCATACTTCGTGGTGGCACTCGGTCGGGGTGTACGCTATGCCGTTCAGCTCGGCAATATGCTTGCGTATCGACCGGAGCAGTTCGCATTTCTTCTTTCCGTTCATGGCATTGTAAATTGGTGTTATGGGCCTATATTTTGCAAAGATAATGCAAATATATGAAATTAAGCGATAGCCCTGCCTTTCCTTCATCTTTTAAATCAGATTTTTGAAAGATTTTCGCCCGAAAGGATGCCAAAAATACCCGATAAACCCCATATTTGGGGCAATAACTAACTGAAATAAAGATGAA